>CAIYBH010000159.1 GCA_903924405.1 uncultured Planctomycetaceae bacterium
AAAACTCAAAAAGGGGTCAGGTCTCATTTTTTTTTCGGCCTGCCTCGTGGCCGAGTCGTGTTTTCAAGGCCGAGGCGAATAGCACTGCTTCTTGCCCATTGATCATCACCAAACGGGAAGCCGCGTTTCACACTGTTCCGCAGCACCTGCAATTCGGCGTCCGTTTCCACCCGGTTCACCCAGGCACGCCAGTTGCGGGGCAGAGGCGGATCTTCGGGAACTGCCAGCCATCCGGGTACATCAGTCACCTGACGACGCACAGGGGCCGAACTCCATTTCCAGTCCTCGGCGATCTCGGTGAGATTTGCCCGCACTGGATTTCGCTCGACATACCGCATCACTGTCAACAGGTGGTGATCATTTCGAATCGGAAACGATTTGAATCGTCCCTGATACAAATGCCCGGATCCGCCGGTCTTGTAGTGAGCGTGCCACCGCATGGTGTGCATCACGGTCAGCCGACGAAAAAACTCGCTGACCTGATCATCCGAAGTCGGCCTGACGACAAAATGCCAGTGATTCGGCATGGCCACCATGGCAAAGATCGGAAGCGGGACAATTCGCCACGTCTCTTCAAGCACCCGCATGAAGGCGTCGTAGTCCTCTGGCTTCTCAAACAGCGTCAAGCGCGCGACGGCGCGATTGAGCACGTGAAACACTTCACCTGAGGGACAAATTCGTTTGCTTCGTGGCATGACGTCAGAGTAACAACCCGAGAAGGCCAAATCAATGAACCCTGCGCTCCGAAAAGAGACCTGACCCCTTTTTTGTTTTCAGCGGATCGTGAGCTTCAGTTGTGATTCGGCGGTCTGGCGGCCGAGCTGATCACTGATCCGGATTCGTACGAACCAGGTGCCTTCAAGGGCTGGTGCCGTCAGCTCGAAACTCTGGAAATAGTCCGTTCGCTCCTCGTCGCATTCATCAGGAATCTCAGGCAGGCGAATCGTTTCCACGACTTCGCCATCTTCCTCCCGCAGGAATTCAATCACCGCCGCAAACTCAGTACGGTAACGCCCTTCAGACGTCCGCTCACTTCGGAAGTTGCGGAGGCCGGCGTACAGCAATAGTCGCTGGCCAGGTTCGAAGTCCGATGTCGGAAATTCAGTGACGTTGCCGAAGCCATCGATGCGACTGCAGAACTGCAGTCGATACAGATCGAGTTTGGCGAGTGGCTGCAGGTGTCGCGCGGCCGTTCGTACCTGACTGACGACTTCCGCAAGTTGTTCCTCACGAGGTACCTGATCGTCCGCTCGACGATAATGGTTGGTGGCCATCATCATCGCCTGCCAGAACTCCTGCTCCTCAGCAGGTAATGAGTCAATGATTCTGACCGATTCCGCTGTACGACCGGCGACCGCGTACAGCATGCGCAGATCTGTCTGTCGACGACGCCACTCTGCTGCACGAGTCGGACGACCGTCTGCGGCTCCAGGCCATTGACGTAATTCCTCTTCCAGTTCAGCGATGCACTGCTCAATCGCTGTCGATGGAAGTGAGGGAGTGCCGCGTTCATTGCCTCCCGCATCGGCTTCCACGGCACTCGGCGGATCCACCATGACTTCGGGTTCTGCGTCCGTCGGCTCTGCCGCCCCCTCACGCTCAGTGAGCAGACCAAACGGGTCCGTCCAGCGGCGTGTGGATTTCCGCTGCCGTTCGGCTGCGTCCTCAGCCCTCGGGGCATACAGATTGCGAAAACGGTCCAGCATGGAAGGCTCTGCAGCCGTTGCCGATTCTGGAGTCGCCGCCCTGTCTGCTTCCACTTCCTTCGGCTCGACTGCCCCGGTAGCGTCCGCCTCACGTCGCACGGTACGCAGGCCGGTTGGCCGACTGACAGTCCCCGGGTTGCGAGCGTCGCTCTGCGTTGCCGGAGCCTCAGACTGCCGAACGGCCGGTGCCGCCTGCTGCATCGCTGCCGGGGTGACCTTCGTTCCTCGTTTGTCCACGCTGTCGATTGCTGCTGCCGCTGATTCCTCAGTTTTGTCCGCGATTCGGGACTGTGTTTTCTGTGGAGCCGTGGACGGTTCTGTCACTTCCGTCGCCGCGGTTGTTGCCAGCTTGGCGCGCCCGGCCGAAGCGGACCTCGCTACGCCACGCGGATTTTTTGACTGCCAGGGCGACGTTCCCTGATCGTCCGGGGAATCCGGCTGCTGGGTGTCTGTGTGCTCCGTTTGACCTACCGGAAAGGGCAGGGGGACCGCTTTCTTTGGTTTCAGGACCGGTTGAAGCAGGGAATGGCCGCTGCGACCGCTCCTCCCGCCAGATGTGTCGTCGTCAGCATTGACCAGCTCATAGTTCGCTGCCGCTACTTCCTTCGAGCCGTCACCAAAAGCGTGTTCTGCTGCATCGGCTTCCCGCTTCTCGTCACCTGTCAGATCCGCCAGATTGCGACTCCGGGACGTGGCGGCGGGAATTCCGGTCAGACCGCTGGTGGCACAACCCGGCAACAGGACGCACACCAGCACAACAACCAACTGCCACAGGCAGGGCTGATCGCGACGACGTCGGTTCCGGTTGGAAGGCTCATCCATGAGCATTCATTTGCCAGGCAAAGGAGTCACTGAGTCTGAACAATCTGCGGTTTGCGCATTCCTACACACGCCTAACTGTATTTGCGAACGGAATCCGGTCACAAGACGGAATCCACGCGAGATCACCATCCCCCTGAATTAGGGCGTCGCTTCTGTTACGCTTCGGCAGAATTCGCCTTAAAGAGGGATGCTTAGGGGGTGTGGGGTGTTTTTGCGTGAATACTGCACAGACCTGCTCGGGGGGAAAACGAGTTGGGAGGGGGCTGGGAACAGATCCTCGGAGACTCTATGATTCCGCCGCAGACAGGCGACTTCATGTGCAGGTTTTTGCGGAGCAGTCAACGTGAGCAAGGTCGGCGCGGCATCTCAACTCATGGTCCAAAGTCAGCCTTTGTTCGTCCGATGTCCGGCCGGTCGTCTGCTGCTTTCGTTTGCCATTTGCATCGCCTGTCATAACGTGCTCTCGGCCACTCCGCTGGTCGTCCCTCAGGCAGCCGATCAGTTTTCGGATTTGCTTCAGCAACTGCCGACCGATCGTCGTGTTGTGCAGCAACTGGAGGCACTGGCCGCCGCCATTCAGTCTGATGATCTGCCAAAGTTTCGGGAACTGCTGCAGGCTTTGCGGGATGCGGAGCCATCCATGATGGTACCGGGCCGAAATGACGGCTTTATTCCACTCCATCGAGCGTTGACAGAACTGTTGTCTTCTGTGACCGGGGACTTTCGCCGTCAACTGGAAGCTGATGACGTCCTCGCAAAGGCCAGCTACTCGGGCAGCCTGCGCGAGACTGGCGTGACCGGGCTGGTGCGTTTGCTGCATCAGCATTCCGGAACCCCCACTGCACTCCGCATTCACCTGCTGCTGGCACGAGTGCATGAAGATCGGGGCCAGCGACTTACAGCTCGGTACTGGCTTAGTCCGTTGCGAACCGCGAACATTCCCGCAGAGTTGCAGGACGCCGTTCGAGAATTGTCTGCACGTGTCTCGTCGCCTGCCGGGGCCCTGGACGCTCGCCAACCGGACGCAGCGCCCTCAACGCCAACACCAGCTGGCTCAGATCAAGGTCCTGCCGATCCGGCCGCGGTCAGTCCGTCAAACGCCCGTGCGGCGCGGCCGGACGAATCGAATTCCGTGACCCGCGTGACTGGTGCGGACCAGCAGCAGGCAGCGGGGGCTGCAATCCCGGTCTCCGGCGACAACAAAGAGACATTGGCGCCTCGGCATCTGCATTGGGTGCAATCCATGCCGGGCAGCGCCCTCGAACGGGAGACGTTTCGCTTGTATGTGGAACGTTCAGAACAGCGTAATTTCATACCGTGGACTTCAATGGAACCTGATCTCGATGCGGAGCGTATCTATGTCCGACTTCCTGAAATCCTGGTGGCCTTTGATCGAATGTCGGGAAGGCCGCTCTGGACACGACCGCTGAACACTCGCGCGCCGATTGACGAGGAGGTGGTCGACGAGATGCAGCAGGCGCTGCAGCGAATGCGCGAGTCCTCCCGATTGACGGTGTCCCCGGATGTGGTGCTTCGCAGCGAGATACTCAGTCGCATGACATCCGATTCCCGGCATGTGTACACGATTGTGGAAACTTCCAATCCCGGGGAACAACGGTCGCGCGAGGAAGGACGTCAGCTACGCATGCTGCTGGGGCGTGCCGAAGCGCCGGCACCCGCCATTCGGGAGCTGATCGCCTTCGACAAACAGACTGGACGACGCGTGTGGACAGTCGGCGGCGCTGCCATCGAGCAGCGGTATGGCAATGAACTGTCGAATGCCTGGCTTGCCGGGCCTCCAACGGTTAGTGGTGAGCGGCTGTATCTGGTTATCGAAAAGCAGAGTGTGATTTCCCTCGCCTGCCTCAGCGCCGTAACCGGGCAGGTTCAATGGCTGCAAACTCTGGTGTATCCCGAAACAGCGATCGAGCAGGATCCTGCTCGCGAGTTGTATTCTGCCCGAACGATTGAGCACGAAGGAGCCATCCTGACCTCCACAACCACCGGCTGGGTTGTCGCGTTAGACAGCCTGACGGGAACAACGCTCTGGGCACAGCGTTGCCCGGCACGCGAAAATCTGCAACCCCGTATTGCAAGGGGAGGTCGACGATTGCCCATGATGCGTGCGGAGGATATTCGACCGCACGATCAGACCTGGCGTACCGAAGATCCAGTGCTCTACAGTGACAAGGTGCTCTGGTCGCTCGCCGAATGCTCACGCCTGTTTTCTCTTGATGCCGAAACGGGGCGTGTTCGCTGGGTGGAAGCGGCGAAGGATCTCACAGTTCTGCTGCATCAGGACCCGCAACTCCTTGTGGTTGCCTCCGGGCTGTCCATCAAAGCCCTGCAGTTGCCTGCTATGACTGAGCTCTGGAAGCACCAGCGGAAGGCGGGAAGCCCGGTGCCTGTGGGTGAAGCGGCCAGTTTCGGTCAGCAGTTGCTGGTGCCGCTTTCTGATGGCTCAGTGGAAGTTCGTGATCGAAATTCCGGGAGTATTCTGGACGTGCTGGCCAGAGTCCGTTTCGGACGCAACACCGGTGGCCTGCTGACGGATGCTGCGGGAGTGATCAGTTATGGCTTTGATCATCTGGCCGTCTTTGGCCAGCAGCCCCCGGGCGAACTGAATACAGAGGATTTCGTCCAGCAGGCCGCATTTCTGCTGGAATCCGATCAACTGGATGCTGCCGAACAGGCGTTGACCCGGGCGCCCGAATCCACGCTCAATCGCTCAGCGATCCGCAAACTGAAATTTCGGATGGCGCTGACGCGGCTGGCCCGTGGTGGTGAGACAGTTGCCGATTCGCTCGACCTGCTGGAGCAGTCGGCGGACTCGCCACGCGAGCGAGCCATCAGTCATTTGCTGCGGGTTGACGAGGTGGGACGTCTCAATCCGTCAACGCTTCCACAGGTACTGCTGCAGCGGCTTCGCGACTCTGCCTCTGTGCTGGCGATTGAACTGCCGGAACCGGATCTCATTCGCAGGATGTGCCGGATTTCCACCCCGGCGGACCTGCAGTTTTTCGGTTACTCCAGCAACGGGACTTCCACTCGCCAGACACCCCTGAAAGCATGGTTGCTGAATCGTTGGCGCGAATTGCTGCAGTCCGACGATCCGAGCCTGCAGCGGCAAATGGTCGCGCAGTCCGCACAACTGTCTGACGCTGAGTTGTGCGGACTACACAGCGCATTGCTGATTGATGAATGTCTGCGTCGAGTCGAACAGCAGGTTGCTGATGGCCGAATCAGCGAACAGACACTGCACCTGTTATTCACCGCGATTGAGACGGCCGACTCTGTCACACCGGCCCCGACCGCGGATGCGGAAAAGGTCTTCGGTGCTTCGACACCTGAACGCGCAGAGCAGTTCACCCGTCTGCTGCAGGCCCTGGGACAGGCCGGCGCTGCCGAAGGTGCCGGAACCCGCCAGATCGCGTCTCGCCGTCTGCTGCAGAGCGTGGTTGCAGAACTGCAGGGGAAGTTTGCCGGTCAGTCTGAAGGCCCTCGAAATCGGCTCAACCCTGCACTCCACGAACGCTGGACTACCGTCGATCAGGGAGAATGGAAAATGGTTCCACTGTCGACTGTGGGCCTCATGAATGTGCGACCGGAGACCGTGCGTTTCGCCAGGCCCGTCACCCCGGATGATTCGTTTCTGGGAAGCTTCAATTGCCTGCTGCGACGTGACACCGGACTGTTTCAGTTGCAGGACCTGCAGGATTTGTCCGGTCAGCCCTGGAGTCACCCACTGCTCCATCGGGATCCCAGCCTGCTGGATTCAGACCTCGAAATCAGCCGCTGTGGCAGTGTACTGCTGCTGGCTGGGCGCGCCAGTCTTTCGGCCTTGTCTGTGCTGGATCATCGCTGGCTCTGGACGCGGCAGATGCTTAGTACATCCCACGGAACCTACCGCATGCCGGACGAAGGATTCACGGAATATACGGCAGAACAGGGGCAGGGAGTGATGCATGACTCCGGACGCAGGCTGTGCGGCTCGACCAACCGCTGGCTCTGTGTTCGCACTGACCGGGAACTGGAGGTCCTCGATTTGCTGACCGGTGAACGTCTCTGGAGCATCCAGGTTCGTGGCCTGTCTGAAGATGTATTTGCCTGCGACAAGTCCATCATACTTCGGGATGGGGGAAATGGTCGGGAAGTGATTCTTGACCCCGTGACGGGGCAGTCACAGATTCGCAAACGTGCCGCATTGCGAGTGGGCCGGGATCGATCGCTGAGCCTGCCGACAAGCGTACGCCTGTCGGCACTGGTCAGTCGAATCATCCGAGCAGCGGGCCCGAATCTGGTAGTCTGGGATTCCGAGGCTTCCTTTGACGACGTCCGGACGATCGACTGGGTCAACGCAGAAACGTTGAATACCGAGCACTCCGTGCCCCTGCCCGGACTGGTATCCGCTCGTTTCCTGAATCGTGATCATTTGATCGCATTTACGTCGCAGGAGCAGGCGTTACTGGTCAACCTCGTGACTCGCAACGTGGAGACGTTGAACTTCCACAGCGATGATCCGGGTGTGCCCCCTCTGCGACCAGATCGACTGAACGCCTGCGTCGATGCGGACAACGTCTACGTTTTCGAAACTCGTCCATCAGGCGGTCGAGGCATGATGATCCCTGCTGTGCTGACAAATTCACCCCGTACCGAAATCCACTCACAGATCCGAGCGATCGATCGCCTGACCGGGACTCTGCGATGGACTGTGCCGCTGCCGCAACCACGAGTGCTGACTCTGGATCAGCAGCCCGGGCCACTGCTGCTGGTTCTGGAAATGACGGAACAGAACAACAGGGGTAACGGCAACCCCAACATCGGGCTCGCCTTCGGAGAACCCAGCGGATTTCGCCTGAATGGCTACAGTCGCCAGACCGGTCGCAATCTGCTTGAGTATCCGGTTGTCGCCGAGTTTCCTGTTTCCGGCATACGTGTGCAGTTGTCATCAATGGACCAGTTGGATCTGGAAATCTTTGGTAATCGGGTGCGGCTCCTGAAGACCGCAGCCGAGCCTCAACCCTGAGCGGACACCATCCGCGAATTTCCCGGACAGATCAGTTCAGTAAGGAAACAAGGGCCCGTGTCTTTCCAGAAGGCCTGCCGCTCGTCATACTCTTCGCCAAAAACCGATCGTCAGGCGGCCTGTCAGATGCGGAAGCAGTTGAGAACCATGGTGCTCAACTGAACCGTGTGGGTGTGCAGTGGCCGGCCTGTCCGGGCAATTCTGAATGCATCTGCAGGGGACAGTAGGTTATGGGCCACGGTAAGCCAACGGACGTCACGGTCCGGGAAGTCAGCCTGACATTTGAACCAATTCCCTATCGGGCCCCGCTGAAATTCGGTGGCCGCACGGTCAGCTCAGGCTGGATGGTCAACGCGACTGCTGTCGTCGAAACCCAGCAGGGCCGCCATGCCACGGGTCACGGGAGCATGCCCGTGGGCAACGTCTGGGCATGGCCATCGGCTGTGCTTGAGCCCGATCAGACGGAAAAGGCCATGCTCGAGTATTCAAAGCGAGTTGCCGAGCTCTTCGGCAGCTATCCGGGTTATGGGCACCCGATGGAAATTGAATTTGAGGTGAACACTGAGTACGAGCATCTTGCCCGTCGTGTGTCCGAATCACTGGGATTCAGCGAGGCACTGCCGCCGCTTGCGCAACTGGTGGCCGCAAGTCCGATTGATGCGGCAATTCATGATGCCTACGGACGCATGCTGAAACTGAACAGCTTCAATGTGCTGTCTCGGCAGTTCTGCAATGTGGATCTGAGCCACTTCCTCGACAGTAGCTTCGCTGGCGAGTACGCCGATCAGTACACGAGGCGCGATCCCGTCGCATCCCTGCCTCTTTACCACCTGATCGGCGCGATCGATCCACTGACGGAAGACGATGTTCAGTCACGACCGAAGGACACTTTGCCCGTCACACTGGGCGAATGGATCGCGGCCGACCAGCTGACACACCTCAAGATCAAGCTGGCGGGGGACCAGCTGGACTGGGACGTAAAGCGAGTGCTGGCAATTGACGACGTAGCGACCGCGGCACAGGCGGCTCGAGGTTGTACGCAGTGGTATTATTCGTGCGACTTCAACGAGAAATGTGATTCGGCGGCGTATGTGGTGGAATTCCTGCAGCGAATTCAGGCGGTGAACCCGGCTGCGTTTGATCGCATTCAGTACATAGAACAACCCACCAGCCGAAATCTCAACGCCGCTAACGCTCCGCAGATGCATCAGGCCTCAGCCATCAAACCCGTCGTGATTGATGAAGCCCTGATCTCCTGGGAATCGTTACTGCTGGCCCGTGAACAGGGCTACTCAGGCATTGCCCTCAAAGCCTGCAAGGGGCAGACCGAGTCACTGCTGATGGCCGCTGCGGCGCAAAAGTTCGGTATGTTCCTCTGCGTCCAGGATCTCACCTGCCCGGGGGCGTCATTCCTGCATTCCTGCAGTCTGTCGGCACACATACCCGGAGTTGCCGCGGTGGAGGGAAACGCCCGCCAGTATTGTCCCGCTTCCAATCAGAAATGGGCACGAAAACTGCCGGGCGTGTTTACCGTCAAAGACGGAAAGATCGATACAAGCCGCCTCGCCGGTCCGGGACTCGGCTTCCAGTAGTCCCTCAATCACAGAATCCTGTTGCAACGTTGCCCGTCTCCTGCTGTTCTCATGCAGTTGCACGTCGCCAACTCTCACGAATGTAGCGAACCTGACAGGAAAGCCGGGATCGTACAGCGACAAACTCGTTTCCAATTGTCGAACGGCGGATTTTGCTTGTGTCCTCGTTCTCGACTGGACGATGCTCTGAATGGGTGTCTTTCCATTGCTGCCGACGCTGCGCGCACAACGCACCAACCGGCCGCGGCATCGCCCTGGTTGTGTCCTTCTCTTCCCGGAATCGTGAACAATGAAGACTCTGTTCCGAAAAAGTCTGTTGCTTGCCATGGCGGCAGCGTCCTCGCCACTCCCCGCTCAGGAACAGGCTCCCGCAGGATCAGAGGCAGCCCCGGCAGTGGCTCAGACTCCGCCGACGGATGTCACCGGGCAGAATATTTTCTCCATTCCGGATCTGAAGACGCAGTGGGAAGCCCAGGCCGTCCTGAATCAGCGGGAGGACAGGATTGCCTTTATGACGTCTGATGAAGACGTTGTGGTTGTGCAGTCCGTGACGGGGCTTGTCACCGTTCTGAATGCTGAAAATGGTCGGCAGTACTGGTCGACGCTGGTCGGGCGTCGCGGCGATGTCAGCATGGCGGCCACCACCGACAGCGAGCTGGTCACGATCATGACCGGTCCTGTCGTGCATGCCTTCGAGAAATTCACCGGAAAAAAACTCGTCTCCTACCGGTTGCCACACAATCCCGCCAGCACGCCGGTGCTTGTGCGCAGAGAAATCTCGTGGGGCGGTGTGCCCCGTATGGCTCGGTACTTTTATGTCCCGACTCTCGATGGGTCGGTCGTCGCCTTTGATATCGACCTGCTGTCACGACTGGGCCGACTTGGCACGCTGCCTCCGGAAGTTGCGCGCGCCGAACAGTGGCGATTCATCGTTGGAGAAGACGTGCCCTTTGGTCTGGTCGCGGGGAACGACCGTCTGGCGTTCGCTACGTCCGGTGGAAACCTGTTTTCAACGGGAATGTTCGGAGGAACCGCCGGCAAAGCCCGCTTTCAGGCTCTACTGAAAAGCCCTGTCAGTGCCCCCGTGGCCCTTTCTGTCCGTGGCACCGATGAACGCGTTGTCACGGCCACTCAGGATGGTCGCCTGTACTGTGTTGATCTGAACAGCAGCGGCGCCCTGCTATGGAACCTGTCACTCGGGGTACCGGTACAGCAAGCGATGCTGACTGTCGGTGACGATCTTTTCCTCGTCACGCATGACGGTGTGCTGGCGAAACACAGTATCGTCTCCGGTGATTCGGCCCAATTGCAGCGTGGTACCGGTGCTGTGGCCTCGCAGAGTGAGTCGCGGCCCGGAGAACTTCGTTCGTACGGGGCGTCTGTCGAAGTTCATCTGGACGGCCTGACCGAGTTTTCTCCACTCCGAATTGCCAATCGCTCTACTGGTCAGCAGGTTCGCTCACTCACCCTCGATCTCAGCAAGCTTCCACTGACCATTGCCGCCTCTGAATCTGATCCGGCGATTCCCGATCTGAAAGTGCTGGCCGATGGCCAGGAACGCACCGGACTGCGGTCGATGACTCTCAGCCCCGATCAGAAGATTCTGACGCTGGAGTTTTCCGAGTTTGATCCGGAAGAACTGCTCTACCTCCAGCTGGAACTGGAACACTCAGACGTACCCTCGTGGCAGATTCGCGACACCCATCTGGCCGGCGCAGTGGTTAAAGCCCTGGTCGCTCCCCCGCGAGTTGGTTCTTCCGGCGCGTCAGAAGCATTTCCGCCCCGCACGATCTCCGGACAACTTGAAACTCGTACGGAACCATGGATCGTGCGTGGTGTCCGACAGCTCGTAGCCACGTCCGACTCGACTCTCTACTTCCTTGACCTTTACAATCGGCTGGTGGGCGTCGATCGACAGTCCGCAGAACCTGTGTTCCGCATGAATCTGGATGAGCATGGTTTGCGACCGTTCAATGATCGCACCGATCGCATCCTTACCATCTCTCAGTCAGGTCGCGTGACGTCGCTTGCAGAACGTCGGATCGAGTATGGAGTAGTTGCGTTGCCAATTGGCGGCGGCATCACCTGGGCGATAGGCCCGCGGGCTGAGTTGAATGTGGACTTCGCACGTTATCACAAGCATCCCTCGGAACGCCCGATCATGCCGGACGTACCAGCAAAGGATCCGAAACCTGCTGCTGATGAGCAGTGATAGGGCATTGGTGTGAAATTGGAGCTTGCTCAGTCGTGTCCAAAGTAACGCGTATGTTACGGCTGAGCTGATCACTGTTGACTCAGCGGATACTGATTCAGAACGGTGTACCGCGAACCTTCAGGGCCGGGAATAGAATCGTAAAGCTGAAATCGTGTCACTCGGAACGTTCCCAGGAACGTACTCCGATGCTGTTCAATCAACGTATCCACTTCCAGCCATTGACGGGGATTGAATCTGGCAATGGTCACATGAGGAATCCATGGTCTCGTCTCCGGGGCAAGGCCCAGCGACAGTAGCTGATCGGCCAGGCTTCGATGCAATTGCAGTAACTCGGAACTGGCTTTCAGGCCACACCACAGGACACCCCTCGTTTCTGAAATGCGGAAACTTCCCAGCCCCTCCACTGAGAGTTCAAAGGGGTTGGTGAGCCCGCTGTTTAGACCGTGCACCAGTGCTCTCGCAGTTGCTTCGGTCACTGTTCCCTGGAAATGCAGTGTGACATGCAGCTGTTCCGGGCGGGTTCTGGCGAACGCGTTGCTTGCAGGCAGCAGTGCTCGAATCTGCGTGTGAACCTCTTCCGGGACCGGAATCGCCAGAAAAACACGAGGCACAGTGATGTCTCCGACGGCAGAGGCTGCTTATTGACGGGCGCGAATTGCCTGCATCGCCTGCTCGGCGGAACCACGAACGGTGAAGTCCGGTGACGTTGCCAGTTTCTCCAGAAACGGCAAACTGGTGGCGGTTCCAGTGTCCTGCAGAATTTTGAGCAGCATGTTCTTTGGCAATGGGCCCTCAACCATCGGAAACGCGTCCAGAATTGCCTGCTCCACCCCCGCCCCCTGATCCGACAGGGCCGTCGTTGCATCCATCATTAACGGGGGATCAGAGATCGCTCGGATCAAATCCGGATAAAGTGTCGCATCGTTCAGACGAGAAATCGTGGCGATGGCTTTCTTCTTCGCGAACAGGTAGAGCGAATCTGTGTTGGCGAGGATTTTTCGCAGTTCCTCTATGTCTTCCGCGGATGCCCACTGACAGAATCCCTCGGTCGCCGATTTACGCACAAAGACATGCGGGCTGGCCATCAGCGGCTTCAGGACCTCACGCACTTCCGCCTGTCGCTCCGGCTCAATCTGATGTGCCGCGAGCAGATCCAGCAATCTGGAGATTCCGGGACCCCCGTCTCCGCTGCGAATTAATTCCAGCAGTTCTTCGACTGTTGACTGGGGACCAGCCTCGTTCATGCCGAGCCGGACCGACAAATCCCGCTGAGCGTTGGTCGCTGGCTCCCCAGAGCGATTATCAGCCTGAGGTGGGCCCCCGGGCATATCGAATGGGAGTCCCGTTCCGCCAGGGATCTGCCCGAATCCCCGTGGGATCCCCGACGGCGGTCCAGCCGGGTTGGGAGGACCGGGGCGTCCAAACCCTGGACCACCGGGTCCCGGAAATCGCGGACCTGAGGGAAATCCGGGCGGTCGTGGGAATGAGGGCATTTCCGGCGGCCCGCCCGGTGATGGCATGCCAGCGGGGGATTGAATCCCGGCGGCTGGTGGTTGACCGTTGGTGTCTGACTCAGCCAGTGCATTCCGCGGAGGTGCGGCCGATGGTGCCGTTGTCCGCGCGTTGACGGGGTTCATGACAGACGACGGGACCTGCGGAATTCCGCGTGCAGGGCCCGAACTCGTCGCCACCGGACCGGGGCTTGAAAACGGCGGCTGGCCGACATTGCTCTGCGACCACTGTGGAACAACATCGCCATTGCCGGACCTGAAGTAGCGAATCGAGGCATAGAGTCCTATGCCAACGCAGGCCATAACTCCCACTACGATCACCAGACTTGCCATGACTCCGATGTTCGACTGCCGCGGTCCCCTCCCGGAATAGCGAGTCGATCGGCCAGCTTCGGACGCTGGCTCGGTTGGTGCGGCGCCCGCGCCTGCTTTTTTGCCGGACTCGCGCGGATTTGGTACTGCGAGGGTGGCCTTTCTGACATCAAGACCTTCGCCACAGCGCGGGCAGTGCAGTGGAATCGGATTCGTCAGGTCTCTGATTTTCAGAACCGTTCGACAGTCTGTGCAATCAAGTACGTGATGTGTCATAGCCGTCAGATGATCCTCGATCCGGGTGACTTTCTTTGATGCACGGGATTCGGTCTGATGGGGGAATCGGGTGGCTCGCTGGCTCGCTGCTGCCCGTGTTCGCCCCTGACGCTCAATACTAAAATAGTCTTGCGCCGGCTAGCGAGCCTTTGCTGAACCTCGTACGTCAAGGCACACCACGTCCTTGTCATCTCGGAGGAACAGGAACCCCTTCGCAAGCGATGGGGCTTGTCGTGTGGTTTCGAGGACAGTTGATCGATGAGTTTCCCGGAATTCGTCGGGAGTTGCATCCACCACGACCAGTTCGCCCTTCATTGTTGAAATCCACAACCGGCCGTCAGCCAGAATCAGATTGCCCTTGCCAAATCGCGTTTTTTGCCAGACTGTCTTGCGATCAGACAGGCGAATGCAGACCAGATTGGTGATCGGCCCGGCACTGCCGCTGTTGTCCAGACCGTACAGGTGGTCATTCAGAATCACGGGAGTCTGCCACTCGGCTCGCAATTGACTGTCTTTACCCAAAGACGTCCAGACGGGTTCCGCCAGCAGGCCTGACGCGGATTTCTGAATCTCCAGGATCACGGCTCCATGATTCTCACCGGCTGAAACCAGAATCTGACGATCACTGATTTGTACGGGGTTGGCCGTGTTGCAATCATATTCGGTGGGGAATGGATAGTTCCACAACTCTGTACCCCGATCCGGATCAAGTCCGGAAACTCCGCTTGCGTCGAAGACCACAAGTTGCGGGACGCCGGCGAGTGAAGTCAGGATCGGCGAGGAATAGCCGGCATTGCCGCTGCCCGCTTTCCAGATCAACTTACCCGTCTGGCGGTCCCACGCTGATACGGCCGCCTTCGTTGTACCGGACTGAACAATCACTGTTGTTTCGGTCAGAACCGGAGAACATGCGACCCCGTATTCTGCAGGCACACCGGCAAGGGCCTCGGGGACATTCACGGACCAAAGCAATTTTCCGGACTCGCGTGACAGCGCGACCAGTATTCCTTCACCCGTGAACGCGAGGATCTGCTGGCCGTCAATCGCCGGCGTCGCACGAGGCCCATTTCCCATGGCGTTCTCGTAAGCTGGTGCGACCGACGTGCGCCACTGTTCCTTTCCGGACTCAGCATCCAGTCCCACGACAATCTGCGCTGTGTCTGTCTGGAACATGGTGACGGCCAGACCGGAATGGACGGCGATTCCCGACATCCCTGGCCCCAGCGGTGTCCTCCAGGCAACCTTCGGTCCGCCGTTCGGGATGGGATTAATCAGGCCGGACTCAGGTGAAATTCCGTTCCTACCCGGCCCAAGAAACTGCGGCCAGTCGCCGGCAGGAAGCGATAGTGGGCAGGTGCCGGAGAGCGCAGTGGCAACGAGTATGGACAGAATTCCTGATTTCATCGTCATCACCAGCCCCTCTTAATGTTCCTCGATGCCACTCAATTTTACTCGCAGCGTTGTCAGCGGGATTTCCGCATGACCTTTGCATCGTAATGCGAAAGTCCTCGCAACGGTAGACAAAACAGTAATCGAGCGGTTTCTCGCGATTGTGTGTGTGACCCCGGTGCCGGGTTTTCGGGGCCATCCCGGATTCTGCAGGCACCCTCCAACGGACTGTACTCAGGGACATCGTCGGAAGCCATTCCGGACCCTGTCTGGATTCCCCTCGCACTCGCGGCTCGATGACTTTTTAAAAGGTATGACGGGCAGTTGGATTCCGTCCGGACGTCGGGTTTGAGTCTTCAAGTGTCAGTGGGGCCCCTGTTTTGAGATCCACGTAAGCGGGGTGTCGAGTGACCACGTGCAATTGCCCTATTAGTGGCAGTTCATGCTGGCGGCGAGGACAGGAGGCCAGTGTTTGTCTGGTGCCCGGAATTCAGTGGCTTTCTGAAGCCAGTGAAGGCAAAACAGGGCCACAACCGGTATAGTAACCGACGGAATGGCAGACCGCTGGCCTTGTTCACGGGCCCGTTGTTTCGGCTGTACTGGCGTTCTGTCACCTTTCCTCTTCCCGGAGAACTACGATGCTGCGAATTCCCGGACTGACAGCTCTGCTGCTGGTCCTGATGGCTGGCTGTTTTTCCATTTGTGCTCAGGAAAAAAATCTCGTGTACCCAGTGACCAGAACTGTTGACCAGGTCGACGAATTTCACGGAACCAAAGTGGAAGATCCCTATCGCTGGCTGGAAGATGATGTTCGGACCTCGAAGGATGTCACTGACTGGGTTAGCCAGCAGAATCAGCTGACCTTTGGCTTTCTGAAATCTATTCCGCAACGTGAAACGATTCAGAAACGCATGACCGAACTCTGGAACTACGAGAAAATCGGTGCTCCATTCAAACGAGGTGGTCGTTACTACTTCTCTCGCAACGACGGGCTTCAAAACCAGAACGTACTCTGGATGCAGGACAGCCTCGACAGCGAACCCCGCGTACTGCTTGATCCGAACACATGGTCCAAGGATGGCACCGTCGCACTTTCCGGAAACGCCTTCAGCGATGATGGACGCTACGTGGCTTATGGCGTCCAGGAAGCCGGGTCTGACTGGAACACCTGGAAGGTCATGGAGATCGAAACCGGCAAAGTCCTTGACGAGGAAATTCGCTGGGTCAAGTTCAGCGCGGCTGAATGGACGCCGGACAGTCGCGGATTCTTCTACGCCCGATACCCCGAACCGGAAAAAGATGCCGCGTTTCAGTCACTGAACAGCAACATGAAGGTCTACTACCATCGTATCGGAACCCCGCAATCCGCAGATGTCCTTGTCTACGAACGACCGGATCATCCGGACTGGGGGTTTCAGCTGAGTGTGTCGGAGGACGGACACTTTCTGATCATCACCGTCTGGGTTGGAACAGACGATCGCTATCGTATCGTTGTTAAGGACCTGACTGAGCCTTATGGGCTTCCCTTCGAGCTGATCAGTAACTTTGAAAACGAATATTCATTCATCGAGAGCGATGGAAAGACTCTGTATTTCCAAACCAATCTCGAGGCCCCGAATCGTCGTGTCATCGCCATTGATCTGCAGCAACCCGGCCGGGAACACTGGAAGGAAATTATTCCCCAGGCCGAAAACACTCTGGAAGGGGTCGGAGTCGTAGGCAACATGTTTGTCTGCAACTATCTGAAAGACGCGAAGACGCAGGTGCGACTGCATGCCATGGACGGCACCTTCGTTCGCGAAGTCGAATTCCCCGGCATTGGTGCGGCCTCAGGATTTGATGGGCGACGGTCTGACACAGATACCTTCTATTCGTTCAGCAGTTTTGCTCTGCCCCCGACAACATTTCGATACAACATGATTACGGGTGAAAGCAGGGAATTTCGCCGCGCCAACGTTCGCTTCAACCCCGACGACTATGAAACGTCGCAGGTATTCTACACCAGCAAAGATGGCACAAAAATCCCCATGTTTCTCTGCCATCGAAAAGGCCTGAAACGAGATGGCAATAACCCTGCGCTGTTGTACGGCTACGGTGGCTTTAATATCTCGATCACACCCTCATTCAGCGTCAGTCGCCTGACCTGGATGGAAATGGGCGGCATCCTCGCTGTGGCCAACCTTCGCGGTGGAGGTGAATACGGTGAAGCCTGGCACAAGGCCGGGACAAAGCTCCAGAAACAAAACGTCTTCGATGACTTCATTTCCGCAGCTGAATGGTTGATTGAACAGAAATACACCAGCAACCGCAGGCTCGCAATTCAGGGACGCAGCAACGGCGGACTGCTCGTCGGCGCCTGCATGACACAGAGACCTGATCTGTTCGGTGCCTGTCTGCCAGGCGTCGGCGTCATGGATATGCTGAGGTTTCACCGATTCACCGCAGGACGCTTCTGGACAGATGACTACGGTAGTGCCGATAACGCAGATGAATTTGCAGCCCTGTTGAAGTATTCGCCCTACCACAATCTGAAGGGCGGAGTTCAGTATCCAGCCACAATGGTCACGACCGCAGATACCGATGACCGAGTGGTACCTGGACACAGCTTCAAATTCGCCGCCCAGCTGCAGGCCAGCCAGTCCGGAACCGCCCCCACGCTGATCCGCATCGAAACCTCAGCCGGCCACGGTGCCGGCAAACCCACCGCAAAGATCATCGAAGAATCCTCCGATGAACTGGCCTTCCTCGTTCACGCCCTCAACATTCAATAACCCAACCCCGAAGAAGGCCGCTCCCGCGGCCTTCTTCCATATCGACACGAGCGACAAAAGTCGGAGTGAATTTGCAGAGAATGGAGAGGCTTGACCTGGTTGTGGGGACGTCGAGGTGCTACTTTTCGCTGAGATTTGCGGGAGGAGCAACGCAGTGCGGTATCTGGAAGATCCTCGACAAA
>CAIYBH010000160.1 GCA_903924405.1 uncultured Planctomycetaceae bacterium
CAATAGTGCGGAGCACCCTGCGGGCCTTTAGGCTATTGGTTCCTGACCCCTTTTTTCAAGCTGCGAAGCACCCTGCGGGCCATTTGGCTATTGGTTCCTGACTCCTTTTCTGCCCCCCTTTTCTGGCCAGTTTTCGTACACAGGAACGAACAGGCCTCCGTGCAATGACAACGCGTGTGCTCCTGACAATTCAGCGTAAGAGCACTTGCGGGCAGCGCACGACAGTATTGCGTAAAATCCTCCGGGGAAACGGAGAATTGGAATCGATTATTGGGAACGAGCGGCCCCTGTGCGTCCTCCCTAATTAACACAAGTGCGTAAATAAACATCACCCTTATACCGAAATCCTGCGACGGCAAGTTTCCATCTGAGCCACGCCCCAAAACTCCCGTGAGCGGCGATGCGCTAGCAGCCGGTTGGGACTTACATAGCGGCGATGTGTGTGTGTGCCGCCCCCAACACGTTGCAGCATTGAAAATTGGGGGGAGGGCGAAGTTCCATCTGAGCCGCGCGATGCATGGGGCTGGCAGAAGCCGCGCCGTCCCGCGGGGTTTTCTCGACGACTCAGGGACTTCGCTGGCTGCGATCGACCTGAAACAGTCCCATGCCAAAATGGGAAGCGTAACCAAGACACAGGGGCCCGGACACAGGTCGCGAGAATTCAAGTTGAAACATCGCCGCCGCTCGCCACGCATCCCGCCCACCATGCTTGGTCCTGATCCGGCGGAATTCACGCGCAGCCGATAAGCCCCGCGATTGGCACTCCTCTGCGTTCAGAACGCTCGCATCCACAATCTCCACCTCGGCCAGATGTGGTTGTGAGTCCGCGAGCCGTCTCCATTCCCGCCGTAAACCCTTTCGCAGCCACATTTCCTGCCGATTGCGGCCAATCTGCTCATTGCCAAGGTACGGTGTCAATGATATCCATCGCGCCGAGGCACTGATCACGTCCGGGTCCCAGGCCGGCGCTTGCTGTCCGTTGGCAACCATCTGTAATTGCAGTGCATCCCCATCGCCACGATGTCCCACCGTCAAACGGCGCAGACTGGAAAGCGATCCCATCTCTGCAGGACCGAACCCCTCGGCACAGGACACGACCAACATCCCAATCCGCGTGGGGTCGTTGGGTGACGGCAGTGCCAGATATCGGCTGTGCCGATGCCCTTCCAGCTGTGCGCCATCCAGGTCGCGCCCCGAGAACAAGGGAGACGCAAACCGCGTCGGATCGTCGTGCCGTCGAAATGTCTCTCCTGATTCCGGGTTACCGGAACACCATGCACTAAAACGACTCATCACAGCCCGTCTCAGACTGTCCGTGACTAACAAAGTTTCCAGCATCGTCGGCAACACAGGCCCATCGACCAGAAACGCAACCCATGTGGGCTTCGCTGCCCGAGCAATCTCGACGTTCGTAGTTCTCGCCGACGAAGGTTGACGGATCTGAGATTCCACGGGCCGTGAATAGTTGACCCACCGGGCCCCTGGCACACTGGACCATCTCTGGGCCCGCATGGTCTGTGTATCCAGGCACAAATGCCATGGAGGACATCGGAACAGCCAGTCTGTCGGTTTGATCCTGCCACTAGCCAGCTTCTTTGCATCATGCACCGGGTAGTGTTCGCTGCTGAAGCAGCTGCCCGGCTCGGCGCACAACAGGGAAACCGGATCCGGTTCACTGACTGAGGGCTGGCAATTCCAATCCGCGGCGCAGTGCTCCCGACGTTGCATGACCACCCAGCTCTCAGCGCGGCCCAGTGTCGTCAGATTCTGCAGCAACTGATCCAAAGTATCCGCCTCGTGGCTGGAAAGCTCTTCGTCGGGCCACGCCATGATCACCGGATCATTGCGGTCCACACTGACAAATGTGTCAAAGACCATGGTCCGATCCTGCGGGCCCTTCTTTTCCCAGGGCATGTAATGACGCGTGTGCGCCACACGGTGTCGCGGCAACCGAAACAGGGGCTCTGCAGACAGTTTTTGCAGCACCGCCTGAACATCGTCAACCGACAAGCCGGGCAACGTGCGTTGCCAGACGGCCACGAGTGCGCGCAAAAATCTCCACGGCGATGGCGGCCATTCCGCAACACCTTCGTTAACATGTCGTCCCCACGGGGTGGCATGGTATCGCCCCGCCGGAAACGTCGCCTCGATAAAAATTGACATCAATACCTCGATTCCAGGCAACCACACGTGTTGAGGGATCCGGTGTCCGCTTTCCGTGGGGAGAGCGACCACCGCGACTGCGTTTCAGAAGAACCACCTGACAGCCACTCGGTCAGCCGTTCTTCCATGTCAACTGCGTCACCACAGGGCTGGCAAACTGGCCACTGCAACGCGCGAGTAAATCGCGGATTGTCGTGGTTAACTCGCCCGTGGACGGCAGCGCAAATCCCTGTTCCGGGCGTTTCAGCTGAATGGACTGATCACCGTGCACAAGTTCCAATTCGCATGCCGTCCGCAGTCGCATGGACGATTCCAGGAATCGTCGAACCTTCCACAGCGAGACTGCGATCAGCAACTGAGTCGCATCATTTCCAAGGCCGTAGCCGCGCAACTGGGCCAAGTCCAGGGAAAAGTAGGCTGTGATGGTACTGGCGGTGAATTCCGTGCGATGAAACGGTACGTTTCCGTAGCCTCCCTTCGCATCGACACCGGCGACACTGGGCTTGGGCAGTGCACGGTCAAATTTCACTCCACCGCTGTCTGCCCGCCCGACGCCACTGGCTTCGATGAATGCTGATAACGCCCGTGGTTGACGCAGTCGCCCGGCAATCTTTTCGAGGAAAATGCCGTGGATGAGGGAATTGGGGTCATAGCGAAAGCAGACGGTTGCCAATCTCCGCAGATTCACGACACCGCCAAACTCGAGTGCCGCATCATCTCCGCTGCTTTCACCATCACCTTCCTTTGCCTCGGCAGCCCCCTTTTTGGCCTTCTTACCGGCAGTGACTGTGCCCATCCCCAGTTCCGGCTTCAGCGTGTCCGCGAAATTCCTGCCGTCCGCCGTTGTTCCACTCATGATGTAGGGCGAGTTGAGCCGGTGAAACTCCAGCAAACTGCATGTGCTGTCGGAACCGTCTCCCAGTCCTTGCAGTTGTACACGCACATAAGGTAGTCCCTGCAGATCTGCAACGAGGTCTTCGGCGCCTTCATCCCAACAGACTGCTTCCAGGCGGTTGGCCATCGACTGAGCCGATTCCACCAGCAGGGTTGCGACTCCATTCGCATCATCGTACAGCGCAGCCCCAAGATCCGGGAATCCTGTGGGCTGGATGCGTGTGCCCGCCACGGGCTTCAACTGCGCTTCAATCAGAATCCGAGGTGAACTGGCAAGAGCCTGAAAATTAATGGTCATGAATTACTCCTGTGAAACGGACTGGGCAAAAATGGGTCTAAGAATGAAACAGGACTGCGTTGGCAATGCGTGTCAGATCTATCTGAGACAATGGGAACAACATCGCGGCGAGCAGCCGGTCCGGCGAACATGCCGACTGGATCTGCAGCGGCTTCCCGGAGGCCTGCCGGTTGCGATAGCCAATAATCACGTAGCCTCCGGATTTCAGCCGGCGGGCCGCGCGAGTCACCGCGTCGTTGATCGCTGTCTTTCGCCCCGACGCAAGCTCATGGAAGACCGCTGGGTCGGGGGTGCTGGGCGGAATGATTGAATCCCATTCCCAACCCGTCGCCTGATGTCTCAGCCGTACCGGATGCACGAGTAATCGGGGCACACCGAATTCCATTGGAACATCGCCAACAAACGGCACATGGGGCATCCGCTGAGAACTGGACACGGGAGACGTCCAGTCCAGTGCGATCAGTCCCCACAAGAGCAAGGCGAGTTTTTCATCGTCGGTCTCTCCTTTGATAAATGCGATCACGTCGGCCAACGGAGCGAAGACTGCGGAGTCAAGGGGCACGCCATCGCCTGCACTGTCTCCCTGAAAAGCCTCCAATTGCCTTCGCGAAAACAACGCGGCCAGATTTCCCGCCAGGCTGCGCTGTCCCCAGACACAGGAACAACTGCCCGGTGACCAGTTGGCCCAGAGCCCTTTGAACTCCACTTCTTCCATGTAGGCCCGCACCGGCAGCACACTCTGTTCGCGCCGCTTACCAGCCCCTCGGAGACTGGCGAGGGCCGCGGCAAGTCGGAACTCACGACTGCCATCATTCGCCTGCTGCAACCAGTCCAGCGGCAACTGTTGCAACGGTCGCAGGCCTTTGTCTTTGGCAAATCGCAGCCCTCGGCTGAGCGTCTGCTCGGCAGCCCCCAGCGCCTGCAGCACTCGCACCAGCGCCGTGGATTGCTCCTGCGACAGACTACTGCTGCCAGTGAATTCAAAAATCGCCCGATCAATGTTACGCAGGGCGGCCTGATACCGCTGCGGTGTTCGCTCTTTATCGGACGTGGCGCGCCGTAAGCGATCAATCCAGTCGCGTAACTCCGGGTCCTCAAGCAACCGAGCTTCCGGATTGGATTGTACCGTAACACGTCCGAGCGGCGCGGCCAGAAAGGCCTTGCCGTTGCGGTTCAGAAAGCCATAACGACTGAAGCTGCTGATTCCCCGGCTGACACCCAGCAGGTTTGCCGCGAGGGCAAATTCAAGCGAGTTGCGGGCCTGCCGTCGTCCCAATTGGGCGCGGCCTTCCGCAAATAACAGCCGAATTTCCGGATAACTGGACGGCTGGTCCCAGAGCGGTAACCACAACTCGGCCCGCGATCCCTCATTGGTTTCCTCCCCGGCGATCGCGGACCCATATCCCACAGCAATCGAATCGACACTGAACGGGAAAACAGCTTTCTGAGCGGATGCTGTGCCCATCCGTCGAGCAATTGCGCCTGCAAACAACAACGTGCCTTCCAGCATCAGCACGTAATCCCATGGATTCACCTGCGATTTGGCTTCGAATCGTCCCTGTACCCCGTTCGGCCCGCCAATACTGCCAGGGCTGAACTGACCAATGGCACTGTCCTGAAGCGAGACCAACACGTCTGCGAATACACTACTGGTCAGCCACCGAATTGAATTCTGCGGGGCGGCTCCGCCCTCATCGAAACAAAGCACATCCTCCAGACGCTGCATGAAATTATTAGTGAATTCCAGCCGAAGATCATTCCCTCCAGTGCCCAACAATGGGAAGTAGCGTGGTTTGCCCTCACCCAGCACAAAACAGGTGTCCAGCCAGACCACCACTTCGTCCGGCAGCACAGCCCGGCAGGCCGCCAGCAATTGCTGTTTGTCATCGTCTTTCGGCTTGGATGATGGAACAATCTGCTGTACCGCGGCGATGGTGCGCTGGAACAGCGCCAGGCGCGAGGCACTGGCCTGCGCGATTGCCGTGACGGGAGCACTCGCACTGCCGTAAAATCCACTCTCACCATTCCACGGCGCAAGGATCGGCGTGGGACAATACGTGTCGACGAAGAAACGAATCAGAGATTCGCGATCCAGTTTCGAATGCAGGGTCGCTGTCCCGTTGACCCAATTCAGACGAGCTGCCGTATCGCACTGTTCGGAAACCAGCCGAAAGACTCCGAGCGCTTTCAGATAGTTCATCAGCGGCTCAGGAGTACAGCCGTGCAGAGTCAGAGCATGCATGATCAGAGAACCTTCAAAGGACGTGTGACCTCATCCGACGGGCGAATGCAGTCGTGTTTACCGCGGCCTGGCAACGACACTGCCGGACTCAGTGGCTGACGCCCGACGGTCAGCAATTCGCAGAATGGCTTCCAGATAGCCCAGACGAAACGGCCCGAGTGACTGCAGCAGTTCGAGGGCGTGAGCAGTCCAGCTGCATTCCCCTCCAAGTCGCATTGGCGCCAGATCCAGTGTCGATGCCGGCACTGTCACTCCCGGCAGTTTTATCTCCGGCACGTCGTCTCCGTCATGAATTCCAAGGGCAAACAGGCAACCACTCTGCTGCGGCTGCTCTTCGTTTGGCAGCGCACGAATGCTCAATCGCACCCGCCCATGATGCGCGGCAATCAGATAGGCCACAGCAAACGGTTGATGATGCTGCAGCGCCAGCAGCGCCGACGCCAGCTCGTGGCGAAAATAACGTCTTCCGTGCCGTAAAACACCCGAACCACCGGATTTTGCCCACAAGGTGTCGGCAGACAACTGTAGACTGCTGGTGCGCATCCCCTGCTGAAACGCCGGATGTGCTTTACCCGCATCGTGCCACACCGCCGAGGCGCGCAGCCACCCAGCCCATTCACTTAACTGCGGCAGTTCTGCCAGATCAGCATTCAACTCATCGTACACATGCTGAGTATGTTCAAAAATCGTCAACGGTGTACTACCGGTCGACAGGATATCCGAACCAGCCCCCTCTTCAGACCGGGACAACTGGCGCTGCACAGGCTGCACAGCCACCGCCGAATCCGGGTCCCAACCAAGTTCCGAGTAGCCGCCGCACGCAGCAGACAGCAACAGAGTCTGCCCCGGACGCATTTCGCGTTCGGGATCACGAACCTCACGCCAGACCTCGTCGAGATGATCCCAGCACAGCGCTACCGGCTGCTGGGCCTTCTTTTCCCGGCGACTTTTCACAAACTTCTGCACGCTGTAAATCGGAACACTGCAGAGCTCTTCGCGGATCGGCCCCGGTTCATTCTCCGGATCGCTGAACTGGCGCCAAAACACCCGCACATCAAGTTCCGGATCATCGTTGCGCACAAAACGCCGAACATCAATTTCATTCCCCGACAGGTCAGGCGTCGTATCGAAAAGGTCCAGCAAGTCGCGGCGCCGGAGCACATGCACGTGCGGCGAGGGCAGTTTCAGGTGCTGTTGCTGCCGGAACTCGTCCAAAGCCGTCGGCGACGCATTTCCTTCGGGAAGTTCCTTCAGCAGGTTTCGAGCGACCCCAAGCTCTTCCGCAGAATACGGTGGTGCCTGCTTGTCTCCGAGATCCAGCCAGTAAATTTTTCCCGGGCCGTCATTCCCGGTACGATTACACCGACCGAATCGCTGCACAAGACTGGCCCACGGTGCTAATTCAGTGATTAACGTCCGAGCGGACAGGTCGACACCTGCTTCAATCACCTGCGTGGCGACAATAATCCGATCTAACCCCGATTGAGAATCCTGCAACTGCGTATTGATCAAACCTCGCTCAACCGGGCGAAATCGCGAATGAGCCAACAATAGCCCCGTCGCTGTGGACTTTGCCTTCTTCAGTTGCGTCTGCAATTCAGCAAATACGGCCTTAGCACGCTCCACAGTGTTCAGAATCAGCAGAGTCTGTGTCTGTGGCACATGCAAGCCCAACACCTGCCTCGCCAGATTTTTGGGATCCTTTGCATCGGCCTTCAATTCCAACACATGCTTGACGGCCTGCATCCGTGTGTGAAGCGGCAGATCAGGGTCGAGATCATCGCCCCCAGGGTGCTTGCCCAGTGTCAACTGGGTGCGTGGTTCCGTGGAAATAAAGTCGACAGTGTCCAGCCATGCCGGTTCAAGCGTGGCCGACATCCAGAGCGAACCGGTGCAGCCGATCGTTCCGCACGACCGTCGCAGGCCCTCAAGCTGAGCGGCCGTAGCGACTCCGTTGCCCATCAATTGTGGTTCGTCAAACACCCAGAAACAATCATTGTTCAGGAGCGCGAATTCAATCGGCCACTGGTAACGACTGGCGGCATAACCCCGATTGAGAGCGCGGGACAGCAGCATGTCCTGCGTACCAATCAGAACCGCATCCTGGTCCGGCCTCATTGTCCAGTCCGCCGTCTCCACTCCTCCCATCAGCAAATGCACAGAAACCGAGGCTCCGTCTGGCGACACCGCGTTCGCCGTCGGCGATTGAAGCCCCAGCGCCGACAGCCATGACTGCACGGCACGGTGAGTCTGCTCAACAAGCGTTCGCATGGGCAGGCAGTAGACCAGACGACGCGGCGTACTGGCGCGGACGTCCGGTGAAGAATGAAACCGCCGACGATACAACCACCCCAGCACGGCTGCCGCTGTTTTTCCAGCGCCAGTCGGCACCCCTAAAAGCTCAGGGAACTGCGGAGAATCCGCCATCTGCACCTGATACGGATAGGGCAGATTCCCCTGCGTTGCTGCCTTAAACAATTCGGAAAACTGCATTATTTAACGCTCACTCAGCGACTGACCCAGCCGACAATGGATGAAACGAGTGTCGAGAATTTGTAGCGCGCGGTACGCCATTTTTTTGCGTACTTCGTCCCCGTGGGGCGACGTAACCGGGGGCGGTCGCTGTTAGCCCGAATACACGCACCGAGACTTCACGGTGCATGAGTATTCCTGCTACCAGCGGAAGGAGTATAACCACGACCCCTGACAGATCATGTCAGGGGTCGCAAGGTTTTTTGCAAAAATGAGGCGGACGGGGCAGGGCTTGAAAAAAGGGGGGCAGGAACCAATAGTGCGAAGGGCAGAAAAAGGGGTCAGG
>CAIYBH010000161.1 GCA_903924405.1 uncultured Planctomycetaceae bacterium
CAGCCACGCGTTCTTCTCAACCACCGTCACGGCGTACCCCCGCGCCGCCAGTGTACAGGCTGTCGCCAGCCCACCCAGTCCACTCCCCGTTACCACCACGTCTGCCTTCGTCATTGCAAGGTCCCTTTCTCCGCCCGTCGTACCCAAACCTGTCTCAGCGAGGCCCAGATCATTCCCGGCACCCGCCCCAATCTCACCAGCAGATTTCCTGCATGCTCCAGTCTGATCAGCGATTCCAGCACGTCCGCATCCGCCGAACACGGTGGCTCCAGATGCGGTCTGAAGAACGGACGAGCCCGGATGATGTGCTTCACCTGCGTCATTTCCTGCAACCCCAGCGCCCCCCGGGTCATACCAAAACCACTCGCATGCCGCCCACCAAACGACACCCGAGGATCCGCACTGGGAACAATCATGTCATTAATAACCACACACCCCACATCCAGACTTCGAGCGACAGCGTGGCATCGCCACAACGGCCCGAACACACTGGCTCCCAGTGCATAGGGACAGTCCCGCACGCTGCGCACGGCATCCGTCTCATTCATCACTCGCAGAAAAGACACCACGGGAACAAAAAGATCATCCCGCGCTACGGACATCTCTGTTGTGACCCCGTCCAGTACCACCGGACCGCGTATTCCCGGGACTCCGTCCGCCTCAGACAACGTCCCAGCTTTCAGCACCGCACCCTGCGACAAGGCCTTCCGGATCTTGCCAACCGCATGCTCCACCGCGGGACCGCGATAGTCCCGCTCTATCAACCCCCGCGCTACCAGTCCTGCTCGCAGCAGCACCAGCAACTGGTCCACCACCGGTCCCTCAGCAAACACCCGACGCGGAGCCAGACAGGTCCGCCCGTCATTCAGAGTCAACCCGAACAGCAAACAATCCACAACCAGTTGCAGGTTTGCCCCGGGCAGTACAATCACAGCGTCGCAACCGGACAATTCCAGCACTGCAGGCGTTGTCGTTTCCGCCAGCTCACGCAACACGGCACGTCCCGTCTTCGCCGATCCCGTTAAAATCACCTTGTCCACGCCCCGCTGCAGATACGATGCGACAGCCGAGACGTCTTCAGAGAGCACTTCCACAAGGCCCTCCGGCAACCCGCTACGCTCCAGCTCACGCACCAGCCGAACCAGCGGCGCCCGACACCCCGGAGCCGGCTTCACCAACACGGCATTGCCCGCCGCCAGCGCCTGCAACAATGGCACGCCGGGGAGCAACAGGGGATAATTCGCCGGACCAATCACCAGAACCACACCCAGTGGTTCCGGACACGCAAACACCGCGGTCCCGCAGAGCCACGATGGCCGACCGCGCGGCCTCAGCCGACGCTCCCGCAACACCCGACGTGATGCCCGTTCCAGAAATCGGATGGCATCCAGCAGCGGCAGCACTTCCGCCGCCAGTGTCTGCGAAACCACCTCACGCGGAACCGTATCCGCCAACTCCCGCGGCGTTCGCCCCAGAGCGACGCGAGCCGCTCGCAGAACCCGCAAACGATGCCTCAAAGGCTGGTCCGCCCACACCCTCTGCACACTCCGCAGCCGCTCAAGCACCAGCGCTGCCGCGGCTGAATCCTCGACCTGCCGCCCAACAATTTCACGACGGTCTCCGTCCCCAACGATCACTGCCGAAGCCACAGGCGACTTCGAAAGCGACGGATCCGACCCGTCCGAAGCGGCATCTGCTCCGTCCGTGAAATGTCCGGGGCCCGCCATACTCAGGCCACCTTTCTCAGAGCTTTCCCGGCCGCATCCAACGCCAGCCTGTCCGCTGGCACCTCCGGAAACGACAACCCCAGACGCTGACATAACAGCCGCGTCGAAATCCGCGCGGATTCGTAGATCACCGGCAAGCCACTGCCAGGATGAGTTCCCCCGCCAACCAGATACACCTGCTCCAGATCTTCAAACTGATTATGCGGCCGACCCAGCAACATCTGACCCAGATTATGAGCGAGATTAAAAGTGGCTCCACGATAAATCTGATAACCACCTTCCCAGTCAGCCGGCGTCAGCACTCGCTCATACCGGATGCGTTCCTCCGGTAAATCCAGACCCACTTTCTGCAATTGACGCAGAACGCGTCCGCGAAATGCGCTCGACTCCCTCTTCCAGTCAATCCCCGATCCCTGATTCGGTACCGGCACCAGGACATACAGAGTACTCATGCCGGCAGGTGCCAGCCCCGGATCTGTGACACAGGCGTTCTGCACATAAAACGAAGGATCCGCGGGAATCACTTTCCACTCATCAATCTCCCTCAGGTTCCGCTGGTAATCCTCGGCAATGTAAATCGTATGGTGCGGCAACTGCGGAAACTGTCCCTCTACACCCAGGTACATCATATACGTCGAACAGGAATACCGACTGCGCTCCAGCCTGCGATTGGTCCACCGCCGCCGTACCGATTCGGGCACCAGAGCCTGCATCGTCTTCGCAAAATCGGCGTTCACGATCAACGCATCAAAACGCGTCTCGCCCTGCGCTGTTCGCAACCCGACGGCTTTACGGCCGTCAAACTGCAGAGCCTCCACGGGTTCGCCATAGCGCAACGTCACACCCATCTCTGCCGCAATCGCCGCCATCTTTTCACTGACCGCCGCACATCCACCAAAGGGATGCCACACACCATACTCATATTCCAGAAAGGCCAGAATCGTAAACAGGCTGGGGCACTGAAACGGCGACATACCCAGATACTTGGATTGAAACGAAAACGCCGTGATCAGTCGCGGATCCCGAAAATGCTTCTGCAGATCATCAGCCACAGAACGCCACGGGCGCACCCAGGGCGCCGCTTTCAGCACCGAGGGCCGCAGCAGGTCGAGGAATGAACTGAAGGGTGATTCCAGGATCGGCCGAAACCGCGATAACTTCTCCCGATTCTCCCGGAGAAAATCCTCAAACGCAGCCGCGTCCTCCGGATTGATCGTGGCAATCTCCGCCTTCATCCGATCGATGTCCGAAGTCGCATCAATCCGACCACCTGCACCAAACTCCAGACGGTACTGAGGATCCAGACGCTGCATCGGACACTCCTGCAGCAGATCCCGCCCCACCGACGCGAAAATCTCGTCCAGCACACGCGGATACAGAAAAAACGTAGGCCCGGTGTCAAACCGAAATCCGTCCGCCTCAATCGCCGAACACCGACCTCCCGGCCGCGGCATCGTCTCGTACACCGTGACGTCCGCACCCGCTTTCGCCATCAGCATCGCACTGGCCAGCCCGCCAGGCCCAGCGCCGATAATACACACTTTTCTGCCGCGCACTGCCATCCCTGCCTTGCCTTTCCCCTGCCCCCCGAAAGGTCCAACCTCACGCTGAATTATGCTGCCGGCCCTTTATTCACACAATCCCAGTCAGGCAAGCCTCGTTTCTCCGAATTCCACAACCACACCGCTCAGACAATACGAGCCCACACTATCGCCGACCTCCGTGAGCGACCTCACGCCGATTGCCACTGGAACAAACGCACACGCCACACGCCACACGCCACACTGCCAACGCACCCGCGGAAACTCAGGGTCAGGCCGTTTGACGCTCCGCACCCGCACGGACCTGCATCAGTATCCGCTGTACATCCTCCCGCGATAACTTGCGGCCCGGCCCCAGCGATCGCAGTACACTCAGCGAACCTTCGGCTAACAGAAAAATGAATTTACAAAACGCCACGATATCCACAGGAAACTCAAACTCATCCAGCAGACTCAGATATCGCACACTCTCTGCATGACTCTGGTCCGCCAGAGCAAACACGTCGGACCGGGACATCGCCAACGGAATAAAAGTACGCCCTCCAAGCGCATCGTCCTCAGAATCCTTCAGAATGTTGATCAATTGCAGAAACTCACCAAATCCGACGGCCAACTGCCGCAACTCCCGCTGCACTGATGTCGGCACCGGATGCTGATGCACAAACAAGTCCGTCAACAACTCACCAACAATCCCCGCCACCGAATAACAGTACAAACGCAGATCCGCAGTCGTCTCCAGACAAATCTGGCGGTCACCTTCACCCGCACTACCCAGAAAAGCACTCATCCCGTCAATCGTGCGAAACAACGAACTGCGAATAATGGCAGTCACGTCCGACGGCAAGTGCCGGTACAGCGATACCAGTCGCGGGACCGCACACATCAGTTCTTCCACGGCACTGGCCGCTGGCCACAATCCCGAAAATTCGGATGCCGAAACACCGGTCGCCGGTTCACCACCCGCATTTGCCGCCACATCAGACAACAAGTTCCGCAGGACACCCAGTAACCGAATCTTTCCGTCAGCCCGCAGCCCCTCAGCATCTTCTATGCTGTCCGCAACACGGAATAACAAATAGGTCAGCCCCACCTGCCGCCGACGCTCGTCACGTAACAGAGGGATCGCGAGCGCAAACGTACGACTCGTCCCCTGCAGCGATCGCTCCAGAAACTCGTCGTCAGCACTCCATCGACCTTCGCCCTGAAAACTCGTCACGATCAATCGCCCCCCGCATGCCGCGCCTCGCCAATCCATGGAACGGGATCCTAGAAACTCCTCGCGCTCTCTGACAAGGACAGACCACCACAGACACCCTCAGTTCAGAAAAGTCCTCCCGACAATTCAGAGGACTACGAGGTCCATTTTTCGCAGGAGAGATGCACTTTTTTCACCCACGTACGCCCCCACGACTTCATTTCAACTCGGCAGCATTCAAGAAATCCCGAGCCGATCTGTCGCGTCTTTCGGCAACCGAGTGGTTATCATACGACCGCTGATCAGCACTTCCCCCCACATCGAGCAACCCGGGCTCGCTCCTGACCAGCACAGCTCATACCACATCGGCAGGCCATCGTTGGCCCGCGTCAGGGCGTGGCCTCCGCATTCCATCAGTCTTTCAGGAACGTCACTCCTTGACCCCACGACCGACTGCACAACAGCCCCCTGCGGACGTTAACTCAACCGACTCCGCACCGCTGCCGACTTCCGATGCACCGATGGTCACTTCTGAGATGATCATCATGGGCACCGGCACCAGTATCGGCGTGCCCGTGGTTGGCTGCGATTGTCGCGTCTGCACGTCCGACAACCCCAGAAATCAACGCATGCGAACCGCTGTGCTGGTCCGCGCTCCCGCTGGTGAATTCGTGATCGATGCCGGCCCTGAACTGCGCCTGCAACTGGTCCGCGAACGCGCGACGCTGATTCGTGCAGCCATCATGACCCATGCCCACGCCGATCACATCATGGGGCTCGATGACCTGCGCATCTTTGGTTTTCGCCTGGATGCCGCCATTCCGATCTACTGCGAGTCCCCGGTGGAGGACCAGATTCGACAGTCGTTTTCCTATGCCTTCTCCGATCCCGCGACACACTCTCACAAGTATGCAGCCCCCAAACTTCGGTTCGAACGCATCGCCCCGGAAGCCCCTTTCCCGTTGCTCGGACTGCCAATCCTGCCCCTCCGCATCAAACACGGTCCGCTGCCAATTCTGGGTTACCGCATCGGCAATGTGGCGTTCTGTACCGATGTGACGACCATTCCCGCCGCCAGTCGGGAACTGCTGCAGGGACTGGATACGCTCGTGTTGTCCACCCTGCGACGCGAACCACACCCGACGCATATTCACCTGGATGCCGCCCTCGGACTAATTCGCCAACTGCAGCCACGCCAGGCGTTCCTCACCCACATGTCCCACGAACTGGACTACGACGAGCTGGTCCGCGAACTGCCAGACCATATTCGCCCCGCTTATGACGGTCTGCGAATTCCCATCACCTGTCAGCCCATGCATCCATAATCAGGCGGGGCCGGGCGAGACAGGGCAGGGCAGAAGTACGCGGTTCCTCGGGAATTCAAGGCAGCGACCAGACCTGAATTGTCCGGACAACACCAGCCCGCACAAGGATTGCTTACAAGGATCGCAGCCACAGCCTCTGTTCAGCACTCGACGGCACTTCAGTCGCACCGCACGGATCTGTCGTCAGATCAGTTTCAACAGATTGACCATCTCAATGGCTGCCAGAGTCGCCTCGTGGCCCTTGTTCCCCACTTTTCCGCCAGCTCGATCGATCGCCTGATCCATCGATTCGCAGGTAATCACGCCAAATGTGATGGGAACGCCTGTCTGCTGCATCGCCGCCATGATGCCCGAAGCCACCTGGCTGTTGATGTACTCGTGATGCGATGTGGAACCCTGGATCACAGCCCCCAGACAGACCACGGCCGCATAGCGCCCACTCTTGGCCAGACGTGATGCCGCCAGAGGGATTTCAAACGAACCTGGCACCCAGACAACTGTGATCGCCTGTGCGCTGCCGCCATGCCGCACCACAGTCTCAATCGCGCCTTCCAGCAGCCGTCGCGTGATCAGGTCGTTGAATCTGGAGACAACGATGGCAAATCGAGCGTCGCTGGCGGTCAGAGTCGCTGAGATTTCAGTGGCTTGAGGATTCATAGTGACAGTTTCTCACGTTCAGACAATGTGGCAGAGCTGGTGCAGACCTTCGGAAGCGGCAGGCAGAGTACGCCGAGCCCCTGAAGACTATCCGAGGTTCATCGACAACAGAAACTCTTCATTCGACTTTGTTCGCTTCAATTTGTTGACCAGCAGTTCCATGGCATCCACCGGGTTCATTTCATTCAGCACCCGACGCAGAACCCACGTCAGCTTCAACTCGTCCTCGTTCAACAGCAACTCTTCACGACGAGTCCCTGAACTGTTGACATCAATGGCCGGCCAGACACGTCGATCCACCATCCGTCGATCAAGGTGCAGCTCGGTGTTGCCTGTCCCTTTGAACTCTTCAAAGATCACGTCGTCCATGCGACTGCCGGTGTCGACAAGCGCTGTGGCAATGATTGTCAGACTGCCGCCTTCTTCCACGCACCGAGCGGCTCCGAAGAAGCGTTTCGGATGCTGCAGCGCGTTCGCATCCACGCCGCCGGAAAGCGTCTTTCCTGAGTTGGGGATTTCGGTATTCCAGGCCCGAGCCAGCCGCGTGATGCTGTCCAGAAAAATAATGACGTCGTGACCGTACTCCACCATGCGTTTGGCTTTTTCGATCACCATTTCCGCCACCTGAATGTGACGCGATGGAGGCTCGTCAAAGGTGCTGCTGACCACTTCGCAGTTGCGACCTTTCAGCTTGCGTTCCATATCGGTGACTTCTTCAGGACGCTCATCGATCAACAGCACAATCACATAAGCGTCCGGGTGATTCTGCAGCGTCGCTTTCGCCATCTGCTGCAACAGCACCGTCTTGCCGGCTCGCGGCGGTGACACAATCAATCCGCGCTGACCCAGCCCAATCGGGGCCACCAGATCCACAACCCGCGTGCTGATGAATTCGGCATTGTCGGCCAGACGCAGGCGCTGCTCGGGATGCAGCGGCGTCAGATCGTCAAAGAAGACTTTGTTGGTGAGCAGATTCGGGTCTTCCCCGTTGATCGCCTCAACCCTCAACAACGCAAAATAGCGTTCGTTCTCTTTCGGCGGACGGATTTGTCCAGCCACCGTGGCCCCGGTTCGCAGTCCGAACCGTCGAATCTGGCTGGGGCTGACATAAATGTCGTCAGGGCAGGGCAGGTAGTGATAGTCCGGGCTGCGCAGAAACCCAAAACCGTCCGGCAGAATCTCGAGCGTGCCTTCGCCGAACATCAACCCGTTCATCCGGGTGCGTTCTTTCAGAATCCGAAAAATCAGATCCTGTTTCTTTAAACCGTGGAATTCCGTGAGCTGATCCTGTTCGGCGATCGCAATCAGCTCTTTCATCGACATTCGCTGCAGATCAGCAATGTTGATCTGGCCTTCCTCAGGCAACGCAAACGCTTCTGACGTCGGCTTGTCAAGCTCCTCAGCAGGCGTGCGTTCATCAGATCGACGCTGCAAGCGAGGATGGCCGGTACGGGAATCTTCTGGACGGGGGGTTCTGGACGACATGGCCGCGCTGGGCCTCCGGGACAGGATGATGGATGGGTTTCACCGGGAGCATGAAGACGGGAAATAGAAAACGCAGACTCCGGTGCAGCCGACGTTTTCAGCTCAGTTCGCAGGGTAGATGC
>CAIYBH010000162.1 GCA_903924405.1 uncultured Planctomycetaceae bacterium
CCACGGCAGCGCGCGAAGCAATCGCTTCCAGCAGACCACTGCCACCGCCGTACTCCTGTTCCACCCACGGCACATACTGATGACCATGCCGCTCTGCAACCGCCTGATTGTCCTGCATCCCCCGCAGCACAAAGGCATGCAGTCGTCGGCTCGCCCACTGGTAGTCGCACCGCAGGGCTTCGAAAATCAACAACGGCTTGTTCAGCTGGCGACAGTATTCCAACGCGCGGTCCAGCGCAAAGTTCCACGTCAACCGCCGATTGGCTGTCATCCAGTACACGACATAATCACCAGCAGCCAACGGCTCCCGCTGGTTCAGACGCTGAATTCGAACCGCCGGAACTCCACCACTTCCAACCATCGGTCTGACCTTCTTCTTTGTCTTTTCTATAAAATCCCACGCCGCGGTATGCACCACGTCGCAGGTCGACTGTCACCCTGAACCTGAACCAGTCTGATCTGATCCGACAGATCTAGCCTGATCTGAAACAAGCCACGCATCCCGATCTGAGATGGCGAAACAGTGGCAAGCCTGCAGAGAGTCGCGTTTCGCTCCGTCGGAACGCACGTCCCGCGTCTTCATTGCCGAACCCGGCACTCAAATCCCTGGCTCCATCCAGCTGAAAACGCCCCTGAACTCCTGGATTGCCGCCGTTTCGCTATCCCAGTCCCCATCTCCACCATGAATCATCCCACCTGGGTGCTCCCGAGTTGCCCTTTGCCAGTGCCCGAAATTCCTACCGGTCGCAAAACGGTCAGAGCCCTGTGTGTCTGGACGTTTTCTGAATGCTGCTGCACGTTTTTAATTGGTTTGCACGTTTTCGTGTTTCGGCGAACGATTCGGGACTTGAGCTCAAACCCGTTGTTTTAGGCATGTATTTCATTTTTTTCAATTAAAATGGTTAAACTAAAGTTGAACGTACGGTTGACACGAAGTGAACGTTTAGAGATCATGTGGACGTTTCTTGAACGTTCTGAACGAATATGAGTAGGGGGTGGACGATGGTTTCAGGTGTCGCCGAAAGTCTGAAAGCTCCGAAAACGACTCGCAGCCGAAAAATAACTTCCCCCAGCCGACCCTCGCCAAAACAGGCCCAACTGCGACGTGATGCTGAGGAATTGCTGGGTAACGAAATTCGCTTCGTCTACGCCGCAGAGTTCGAGAAGCTGGATGGCAGCGAAGAGCCCATCCGAGCTGCTGAAAAGATGCTGGACGAACTGCGTCAGACTTCTCTGAATTCAGCGGATCTGGTGGCAGAACTGGCTGACTCCGGTGGGGTGCCCAACTGGACGACCGCGGATCCGTTGCTCACTTTCGAACAGGAACAAGTGCTGTTTCGAGCTCTGAATCTGCTCCGGTACCGGGCGAACTGCCTCCGCAGCCGCCTGTCGCTGACGTCCCCTTCCGAATCTGTCATCCGCGAAATCCGCCAGATGCTGGCATTGTCCGAGCGTATCCGGGGCCAGCTGGTGCGATCCAACCTGAGACTGGTGTCGTCCATCTCCCGCAAGTTCTCAGCGTCGCACCATGATGTGGATGAGTTCAGCAGTGATGGCAGCATGATTCTGCTGGGAGCGATCGACCGCTTCGATTATTCCCGCAGGTTTCGCTTCAGCACCTACGCAACTCATTCGATCCAGAGACATTTCTTCCGCGCCTGGAAGGTGCGTCAGCGCCGCAAGCAGCGGTTCCCCTGCACTTCGGCGGAGATTCTGGTTGAGGTAGCAGAATCCAACGAGGACCTGCCAATCTGCGAAGATCCGCAGCGTGTCGTTGCAGAACTGCTGGAGATCGCTCCGGATGTCCTGGACGATCGCGAGTACCAGATCCTGATGCATCGCTTCGGTCTGAGCGATTCCGGGGATTCAGAAGCGCGGACTCTGCGAGAAATCGCGGCGGATCTGGGTGTGTCCAAAGAACGCGTGCGTCAGTTGCAGATCAAAGCCCTCGAAAAACTGCGTCCGTTCCTGAACCCCGCGTTGTTCAACGTTGAACTGGTCGAAGAAGAATAAGGGGCGAACCCGAATACGCGATACATCACGGCAGGGCTCGGCGCACTACGGGAGGGCGCGGCTCCTGCCAAGCCGCAAACCAGCCCCTGCGGCTCGGGTGGAACCTCGCCCTCCCGCTGAAAACGTGATTTTCGCGGCTCGGATGGAACCTCGCCCTCCCGCTGAAAACGTGATTTTCGCGGCTCGGATGGAACCTCGCCCTCCCATTGAAAACGTGACTTTACGGCTCGGGTGGAACCTCGCCCTCCCAGCGACGACGACCCGCCTACCACCGGTGATCGTTGGAATCTGCGCGATGACGGGTTAGGATGCGGGGCTGCGTTCCTTGCAATGCCTCCCTCCCACTCCCGAGAACCAGTTCCATGCTGAGCGATTTTCGTTGCTTCCTGCACAGCGCCGCTGTTGCTACGGTGACTGCCTGCCTTGTGTTCATCAGCCCTGTTTCGGCCGCCGCGAAAGACAAAACCGATGTGACCACACAGGTCACGGCGGCCGTTCGTGACAACGCGTTGACCATTGATGCCAGTAACGAGGCGTTCGGGGACACCGCTCCGGGTGTGCCCAAGAAACTCGCGGTGGAATTCCGTGTGGGTGACGAGAAGCAGGTGGCTGAAGCGCAGGAAGGCGGTTCCATCACCATTCCCGCTCCGAAATCCGGCAAGCTCGTGATTCTGAAGGCCATCTACGGCCCGGCCGACGGTTCAAAGCCCGTCACTCTTGAGAACGCGTCAGAGCTCCTCGACACGCTCCCGGGTTTCACTATTGAGCACATTCTCAGCGCGGATGGCAGCGTGAATGGTTCGTGGATCTGCATGGCCAGAGATCCGCAGGGCCGGCTGCTGCTGGGCGGACAGGATTCTCAGCCGATCACGCGCGTGACGCTGAAGAACGGCCGCGTCGAAAAGCAGGAAGTGCTGCGAATTCCGGTCAGTGAAACGATGGGCATGCTGTTTGTCGGCGATGTCCTGTATGTCAGCGGCAAGGGCAGCCGTGGTTTCGCGCTGTACCGCTGCAAAGACACAAAAGGCGATGACAGCTACGACGACGTCGAATTTCTGCGCGAGTGGCCGGGTGGATCCGGCGAGCATGGGTCACACGGGCTGGTCCTGGGCCCTGACGGCATGCTGTACGCCGTGTGCGGCAACTTCACCTCGGTTCCCAACGACCTGACCGACAGTTCACCCCATCGCAACTACGGCGATGACCTCGCACTGCCGCGCATGGAAGACGGAAATGGATTTGGTGCAGGCGCCCGCCCACCGGGTGGTTACGTGGCCCGCATGGATCTGAACGGACAGAACATCGAAATGTTCTCCGCTGGTCAGCGCAACACCTACGACATCGGCTTCAGCCCGGACGGAGAATTGTTCGGCTTTGATAGCGACATGGAATGGGACTGGGGAACTCCGTGGTACCGTCCGGTGCATGTGTTCCACGCGGTTCGTGGTGGCGATCATGGCTTCCGAGAAGGGACAGCCAAGTGGCCACAGTACTATGCCGACGGCCTGCCTCAGACCACCACGATCGGGATTGGCTGTCCGACGGGCGTGGTTTTTGGAACGGGAAGTCGTTTTCCGGTCAAATACCAGAAGGCCTTCTACATCTGCGACTGGACCTACGGACGCCTGATCGCCGTACACATGACGCCACAGGGGGCCAGCTACACGGGGACTTTTGAAAACTTTGTGGCACCGAAGGCGCTCAGCGGCAAAGGGCCACGCACTCCGTTCAACCTGACAGATCTGGTGATCGGCGATGATGGTTCCATGTACTTCACGATTGGTGGCCGTGGAACTCAGGCAGCCCTGTTTCGAGTGACCTACACGGGCAGTGAACCGGCGGAACCGCAGACGGTCGCCGAACTGCAGAACACGACCGGCGCTGACGCTCGCGATCTGCGACGGCAACTGGAAGCATTCAATGTGAAGCCCGACGCCGCGGCTGTCCCGTTTGCCTGGCCGCACCTCAGCAGCCCCGACCGATTTATTCGCTACGCGGCTCGGATGGCCATCGAACGTAACCCGGTGTCTGAGTGGCAGCAGCGGGCGTTGAGCGAACAGCAACCGGATGCCGCCTTGACCTCGCTGCTGAGTCTTGCGCGACTGGGGACCAGTGACATTCAGCCGGCGCTGCTGACGCGACTGACTGAATTTCCAATGGCAAAACTGAGTGACGAACAGGCCTTGAATCTGCTGCGGGTGATTGAGGTTTCAATTGCGCGACATGGAGTGCCCACGGGTGACGCGGCCCAGCGATTTTTGGCCTACGTGAATCCGTTGTACCCGGCGGGGACTGAGTCACTGAATCGCGAATTGTGTCAGATCCTGATCGCGATGAATGCCCCGCAGGCGGTGTCACGTACGATTGCCCTGCTGCAGGCTGCGGACACACAGGAAGAGCAGCTGGCCTATGTGGTCGCTCTGCGCAACGTGCGCACCGGCTGGACGCCTGAACTTCGCCGAATTTATATGATGTGGTGGAATGAAGGACGCTCGATGGAGCATCCGGCCCTGGTGAATCAGTGGTTTGAGCAGGCTGGAATTCGCTTCAACAACGGCTCCAGCTTCGCCAATTTTCTGTCCCATGCCCATGAAGAAGCCAAGTTCACCATGACAGCCGATGAAATCACCGCATTGGCGGACGTGCTGTCGCAGTATGACACCCTGCACTCGAACCGCCAGGCCTGGGTTCCGGGACCTCCGCGGCCACTGGTGCGGGAATGGCTGACCTCGGACCTGCAGCCTCGGCTGGACCAGATCGGCAGCGGACGTGATTTTGGACGAGGCAAAAAGATCTTCAACGACGCGCAGTGCATTGCCTGCCACCGCTACGGGGACCAGGGCGGTGCAGTCGGGCCGGACCTGACGGCCGTCTCCACGCGATTCAAACGCCAGGACCTGCTGGAATCCTCCACGGAGCCCTCCAAAGTGTTGTCCGAGCAGTACATGAACACGGCGATTGAAACGAAAGCCGGCCAGGTAATTGTGGGCCGGATCACGGAAGAGACGGAAGAGCAGATCACCTTGCGACCGAATCCCCTGCAACCGGAAACGGTCACGGTGTTGAAATCGGAGGTGGAGACACGTCAATTGTCGAAAGTCTCCCCGATGCCTGCTGGATTGTTGAACTCGTTCACAGAAGACGAGATACTGGACCTGCTGGCCTACATGGAATCCTTCGGCGACCCCCGTCACCCGAACTTCAAAAAGTAACCCGGCTTTGGCAGACGCCGTCCCGGAACAGCATGTTCCGGGACCGCGTGTTGGGTGGACGCACTCCGGGACGGCGCGCATCCGGGAGGGCGCGGCTCCCGCCAAGCCGCAACCCTAATCCTGCGGCGCCTATCGAACCTTCCCCACC
>CAIYBH010000163.1 GCA_903924405.1 uncultured Planctomycetaceae bacterium
TCAAAGCTTCCAGCTTTCCTCACCGCGCTGTTTAAGTTTTCTGTTTTCCGGGAGCCTGAATTCAGGCATCACGCGAGAAATCGAGCGTCCAGAGTGATCGCCCTGCATCCGACAGACTTGCTACTGGATCATTCTTGCCGTGTTTCGACAATCGGAGGAGCGTTTCGAGTCAGATCGCATCCCTGCACTTTGTGTAAAAAAGCAGCGCGGCAAGGTCCCCTCAAAGCTTCCAGCTTTCCTTACCGCGCTGCTGAGTTTTCTTCCCCTGGATTGACTCCGGGGCCCGGTCTGTCGGCGAATCGGTCGTCCGTTCCACCGGGAACGTTGAAACATAGGTCTCACACCGACGGCGTCAAAACAAAATTGAGTAAATGGGGGAAATAAGTAGAAGGGGTGCCGTGGCGCGACTTGCTTGAGGGCGGCAGCGGGACGATTCTGTGGTGACTGTAAGTCGTGTTTCCCCGTGTTTTATTGAATTTTGGGGCGTTCAGATGGTGTGCCTGCAGTGGTGGAAAAAATCTTTCAGAGGGCTCGGGGACTGGTGCCATTCTGTGGGTGTGGCCAATGAGGCCTGACAAGTTGGGCCTGATTCGCCCGTTGAGGTCCCGCGTGGGATGGGAGCAGTGGAATTCGGGGTTGGTCTATGTCTGCAGAACTCAACTGGAACAATCGGGACGCCCTCTGTGTCGGCCCCCTGAGGCCCCGTTTCGATCACCAAAAGTTTTCTGAGCCACTTTGCGGGGTGCGGCAAGGTTGGGACGTCTCTGCCTGAGTTTAAGTTTGGGCGATTTGCGTAGTTTCTGTTCGATGCGAGGGATTAGTCGCTTCCTGACGTGTGGCTCGCAGGATCCGCACAGTCGGAACGATCGGAACGTGTAGTTTTCAGCCCGGGAATGTCGATGTTTCGCGGGGAAGATTAACAGGGTGTTCTGCGCCAACGGTGCTGCTCAGAGACTTCGCGATGCGACATGAAACTTCATTAGAGCTGTCGTTCCAGCAACTTGCTTTGAATCTGCTGGAATTGCAGGGGTGTGCGGATGGGAAGTTGCCGGAGTCGATGCCGCTCCCTTGTGTCTCGAGCGTGATGTCGATTGCACATGACCTGCGGGATCTCCTGTTCCCCGGGGTGCATCGCCAGCGTTCTCTGTCAGAGACGACGATCGTGCAGAGTTACGCTGCACAGCTTTCGTCGATTCATGAGCGACTTGAGAGTGAAATTGGCAGGGCGCTGCTGCATGCCGGTCAGGTGGCACCGCGTCTGCATTCCGGCTCGACGCGAAGTGCGGATCATCCGGCGGAACTGACGGCGAGATTTCTGAGTGGTTTACCGCACATGCTGACTCTGCTGTCATCAGATGTTTCTGCTGCGTTTGAAAAGGATCCGGCGGCGAAAACACGAGACGAAATCGTTCTGTGTTACCCGGGTATTGAGGCGATCACGATTTATCGCATGGCGCACGAGTTACTGACGCTGGGCGTCCCGTATCTACCCCGGGTCATGACGGAATGGGCGCATCGCCAGACCGGAATTGATATTCATCCCGGAGCACGGATCGGGGGATCATTCTTTATTGATCACGGCACTGGAGTTGTGATCGGTGAGACCTGTGAAATTGGCAAAGGAGTCACTCTGTATCAGGGCGTGACTCTGGGGGCCTGGTCGTTCCCGCGCGATGAAGATGGTCATCTGATTCGAGGTGCCAAACGGCATCCGACGCTTGAAGACCACGTGACGGTCTACAGCAATGCCACGATACTGGGGGGCACGACGGTGATCGGCGCCGGATCCCAGATAGGGTCCAGCGTCTCACTGAATCGCAGTGTTCCCCCCAACACGATTGTGACAATCGAGCGACCATCGCTGCGATTTCGTGAGGCCGCCTGATACTCACTGGCTGAGTCATGTGCCCGTTTTATCCGGGGGTGGCTAACTGTCCAGCACGAATGACGCCTCCCTGCAGGACGGCGATGAAGCGATCACGTTTTTCGTGGACGGTAATGTCAGCGACAGGATCGCCGTCGACGATGAGCAGGTCCGCCAGTTTTCCAGGTTCGATGGTGCCGATTTCGTGACTACGGCCGAGCAGTGTTGCGCCATTCTTTGTCGCACACGTCAGGACCTCCAGCGAACTGAAGCCGACGTAGTTCACGAAGAAGGAGAGTTCCCGCGCATAGTCCCCGTGAGGATTCCACGCGAATCCATAGTCTCCTCCCATACCGAGACAGCCGCCGGCTTTGAGGATCATGCGTGCACTTTCGGCGCCCCCGTCGAGCGTTTCCTGGTGTCCGTCGATGACGTTCTGCGGCATTCCAAACTCCGGTCCCCTCTGGATACTGGCATATTCAAAGTAGAGCGCAGGAACACACGGTACATTTCTCGACAGCATCAGATCGAGACATTCCGCGTCCATGAAAGTTCCGTGTTCAATGGCATCGTAGCCAGCCTTCAGGGCATTGCGAATGCCCTCAGTGGCGCGACAGTGCCCGGTGACTTTCAGTCCGTGGTTATGTGCTGTGCTGACAACCGCATGCATTTCCTCAAATGTCATGCAGAGGGTGTGATGATCATTGGTGTCCGGCGCTGCGGCATCTCCGGTGGGATATGTCTTGACCCATTCGACACCGTCTTTGACGAGTTTGCGCACCGCTGCTCGCGCTTCAATTGGACCATTGATGAGCAGAACCAGTCCCTCCATACCGATTTTTCGATAGTCCGGATTCCAGTCCATCAGTCCTGCTACACCGCAGATTTCACGGCCACTGGCTGACAGACGCGGTCCCGGGCAGAGTTCGGCTTCAATGGCTTTTTTCAGCCAGACGTCGATGTTGAACAGGCTGCCTCCACTGCGGGCGGAGGTGTAGCCGCATTCGAGGGCCAGTCTGGCGTTGGCTGCAGCCAGCAGCGTCACGTATTCAACCGGATATTTGATATCCAGATCTTCCAGAGCCGCCACATTGAAGTAGGTCGGATGAAAATGCGCCTCCACGAGTCCCGGCAGAATTGAACCTCCTCGGGCATCGATCACTCTTGCGCCTTCCGGAATCGGCGGTGCCGCGAACTCGGCCCCTGCCCACGCGATCCGACCGTCACGGACGTGCACTGTTGCGGCCGGAATCGGAGCGCCGCCGTTGCCGTCCACCAGTTGACCGTTGCGAATCACCAGAGTACCGGAGAGCGGGCGCATGAAACAATATCCTCAGCTGGGAATCGGGAGACCAGTCGTCCGCAGAACTACAGCCCTGCGATCCTGACACTCGGTCAGCAGGAAGCATAGTCGGCTGCAGTTTTGTCTGGCAAGCGTTGACCGGGCGTCGTCCTCTGGGGCGGATCCGGTCTTTCACCCGCACAAGCTCCGCCGCATGATCAGGGACTGTCAGGTGTCAGGGTCTGCAGGTTGATGGAACCACCAGTCGGGACTGTGACGTAGAAGGATTTCGCCTCCGCGGCTGTCACTGGCAGGGACTCTGCCGGAATTCCGGCCAGTCGCTGGCCCGCGAGGAAATGTGCACTGTGCAGACCGATAACATCTGCGCGTCCCTGACGAACAACGATCGCAGTTCCCTCATCCAGTCCGATTCCCAGCAAGCCGGGGTGGCGATGAATGACGGCAAGCAGGTCCGGTTCGCGTTGCCGTTGAGCAAAGTGCTGGTCGATTGCTGAACCGGGTAGAAATGCGAACCCGCGTTCGTAGCCCTCGGCCATCATCACCGTGTTTCCAAGTGGATGTCCCCGTACCAGGAATTCTCCCTGAATCGTGGCCCCCGCCGAGCTCCCGGCGATCACCCCGCCACGGCTGAGCACTTGCTGAAAAGCGGCGATTGCCGGGGTGTTTTCATAGGCGTCGACGAAGTTCCACTGGCGGCCACCCCCGAACCAGATTCCCGTGGCATCTTCGAGGGCTTCAAGAAATTCCGGCGACAGCACTTCTGATTTGCCCCGCTGGTTCAGCACTGTCACACGCTGAACTGACGCACTCTGCAGAAACCCGGGAACTCGCAGGTCCGTCTGGTCGCGTGGAGTGGCTGTGGGCAGAACAACGATTCTGGCCTGCGATCCCCCGGCAAGCTCCACGAATCGCTCGGCGACATCCCTCGGCATGATCCCTCCCCCCACGATGATCAGGGCTCCGGATGGTACCTGCACGGCTGCCGCCTGAGTGATTCCGGGGTCTGTTTCTGACATCCGTTGCCGAGCAGCACGACGAAGCTGTGTCAGGTCTGCTCGTTCACCGGATTCGAGGGGAAGGATCTCCTCAGGGCGATAGCTGCAGGCACCAAGAATCACGGTGGCCCGCCCCGTTCCCACCACCTGAAATTGTCGACCACGCAGAATGATGGCGGTGTTTTCGTTGAGCCCCAGCCCGAGAGTTCCGGGATGCCGACTTACGGCTGCCCGACTGCGTTCCAGCCGGGACGGTTCGCTGAAGTTTTCTTCCACAATTGTGTCCGGCAACAAGCCCCATCCCGGTTCCAGCGCGGGCTCGGTGGTCCCTGAAGCGATCATGTTCCGGGAAAGAACGGCAGCACCCGCCGATTGGCCAATCAGCATCCCACCACGCTGTAACAGCTGCTGCAGTTCCTGCGCCATCGGTGTGCCCGACCATGCCTGGATCAGACGTGACCTTGAGTCCCCGCAGAGATAGACAGCGGAGGCTGTGCGAACATCCGCGAGAACACGGGCCCGCCCCGCATCGTCGAGTGGTAGCGTACGCGTCAGCACGCGGGTGATGTTCTGACTTCGTAACCAGTTGTTTACCTCTTCGCTGGCCAGCAGCGGGTCCTGAGCAGCATCTGGAAGAATCAGGACGTCGCCGTCGTCCCGCAGGTGCTCACGCAGCTGGTCGGCGACTTCGACGGGAGGTGTGCCGCCACCGATGGCCACAATCGTGCCGCCGATGCCGTCGAAATCCTCGAGAGCCGGCAGTTCTTCGGACCATGCGGTCGAATGGAATACCGGGCTGCTGCCGGAAATCGCCAGCAGCAAGGACCAAATGAGCAGACCACTTCGCATTTGCGTGGAACCTCGGTATAGAATCGCGTGGGGGGATTTCTGCGGCAGGAATCTCTGCCCTGTACGGTATCATTCTGCGGGAACTGTAATCCATCATGAAGCCCGACGACAAACTCTGCTACTGTTTTCATGTCAGTCAGCGAAAGGTGGTGAATTTCATTCGTCTGCACAGGCCACGCGTGCCCAGTGAAATCAGTGAATGCGGCGGGGCCGGAACGGGCTGCGGGTGGTGTGTCCCTTTTCTGCGAAAATTATTCGATGCGGCAGCTGTCAATGCGCCGCCCGCGATCGAAATCGAAGCCGAACAGTACGCGGCGGATCGAGCAGAGTTCGTACGTGCGGGAAAAGGCAAGCCGCCCGCTTCGCGTGAATCCTGACTGGCTGTGCTCCGCCCTGCCCTGCCCTGCCATTAATGCCTGAGGCTCTCAACGCCCGTGGTCCTTAACGTCCGCCGCTTGTGATCCGAAAGCGTTGTCGTCCGGATCGTTGTACTACGACGTGGCTGTTCGCTGAGTCGTCTGCTGCGACCGGGCAGGACATCGGGCAGTCTGCGTGGAAGTCAAACGCCACGCACACCGAACTCAATGCCGTTTTTCCCAGGAGAATTGCGATCGGCCCGGATTCGGTTGTTCCTGTCGACCGTGCGTCGCCATGTCGGAAACGCAGATTCAGAGGATGAACGGCCCGGATTGTTCAGGGACCGTCCTGAATTCGTACCAGTGCGCCGCCTGCATCCCATCGCGCTGTCAGCAGATCCTGAATTCGGGAGGCCAGGGCCGTTGCGGCGGAATTCTGAGCGGCCTGAACGACGGCACCCATGCGAAATGCCACTTGCAGTTGATTTTCGTTGATTCCCAGCCCCTGCATTACGGTCACGATCTGCTGAATCTGTGGGTCATTTTCCAGCGGCTGAATCTGTGCCGGGTCAACGTTGGCGGCCGATCCCTCTCCGATGACTTCGAACAACAGTTTCCACTGCTGATCAGCATCTCGAAAATACAGGCTCTGAGAGACGGTGGCCTGACCGGCCGAGGGCTGCATCCGGAGATTGGAAATGATCAGCGTGCGGTGTGATCGACGTTCGGCAAGCTGAAAAGCCTTGTCGAGCGATGGTTGAGTCGAGGACGCGGTTGACGAGATCGCACCTCCGACTTCGTTCAACAGTTCCTGCAGCGTGCCCTCCAGATTCTGGTTCAGTGCCATCTGAATCAGAGCGGCGGTATCCGGCCGCTGTTGCTCATCCAGAAACACGGAACCACTCTGAATGAGTCTGGTGACTGTATTCAGACGCACATCCACGGCCGCGAGAATCTGATCGCGCAGTTGTTCCATCGAGGGAGTGTCCGAGGCCGGTGAAATGTCCGGCAACAGGATCGAAGGCGGCGCCTGCTGCAAGCGGATTTCCTGAACCACCGACTTCCATTCACGTTCCTCCAGATCAGGAATACCGTATCGCAGGGCAATGCGACAGACCTCACGACGCTGCACGGGCTGCAGTTCACCGCGACGAAACTGTTCCCGAGCCGCCTGAAACAGAATCCAGCGTGGCAACGGTGGATCTTCGGGGTTGAGTCGTTCCTCGAGTTCTTTGAGCAGTGAAGCACGCAGTTGGGATTCGGGAGTGGTCGGTTCCAGGCGGACGCGTTCCTGCTGCAGGAATTCGCGGAGAAATCGATTCCGCAGTTCGCTCTGGTGTTTGACTTCGGGCAGGACCCGACTGGACATCAGTGTCGGCGACTTTGCCTTGACCCAATCGGTGCGGACCAGCAGCCGCGGCGGAGTTTCTGTCACTGCCAGACCGAGCAGCGTGGTGCCATCGCGGAGTTTCAGTTGATCCATCACGCCGTCACGAGGAGACCTGGCACGTGTGGTGGTCTGGCTGGAGAGATTCTGGCTGAGGCTGATCTGGAGGGTGATGGTCATCAGCAGTATGAGGCCATGTTTACCCAGCCAACCGCTGCCACCACGGCTCGTTTGCGATGACGTTGCTGGAGCAGCCAGCTTGAGGCGGCAGCAGGGGCAAAACGTCACTCGGCTGGCAACTGTCGGCTGGTGCTGGTGCATGGCTGCTGCTCCTGAAAACAACCGACCCTTTGAAATCCGCAGAGGAAGAAGGTGTTCCCGCAGACGACCAAAAAATATACCTGAATTCGTGACTTTGGCCAGCGAGGGGTTTTACTGTCCTGAGTCACCAATGCAGCCCGCATATGAGGGGGAGCGCTGTTTTCGGCGGTTCCGTGCTGTCTTGTCAGGTAGCAGCGGCGGACAGTGGAGCTGGAACAACGTCCGATGGTTGACGAAGTGATTCGGGCACTGGTTCGCAGTTGTGGGCGAGTCCTTCCCGTGGGCTTTGTGGATCCCAGGAGTTGGCTGTGTTCGCAAAGGCGGAAAAGTGAGGCAGGCGTCTTCGTGGGCCTCTGTTTGTGGGCCTCTGAAGTACGGCGCCGTCGCTGCTGACATGGGGTGAAAAGTGCGATGGGGGACGGGTGGGGCGCCGTGCGGAAGCGGAATATCAGCAAAATTCGCCGATTTTTGAAGCTGAGAACTCTGGCGAGGAGGGAGTGATTCCGCTTGAACCGCTGGCTCAGGGCCATCATTGGTGTCATACTGTGCCGGCCGTTTGCCGATAGTAAGAGATTGTGCCGCTCGTCGCAGCTGCATCTGCACATTTCCATGGAACGCCAGAATGAATCCTCGTTATGTTTGTGTGCCCCTTTTTGGACCACCCGGAGTCGGAAAAGGGACTCAGGGCGGAATTCTGGCGCATATCCCCGGCTTCTTTCACCTCTCGGTTGGCGACGTGTTTCGTTCGATCGATATTGGGTCTGATCACGGTCGGGAAGTGTACAAGCACATTTCCCGGGGCGAGCTTGTGCCGGACGAGCTGACGATCAAGATCTGGCGAAAAGCGGTTGAGGCGTACATTGCGCTGTCGCGGTTCAAGCCTCGCGAAGACCTGCTGATTCTGGACGGGATGCCTCGCAATGTGCATCAGGTCGAGATGGTCAAAGAGTACCTTGACATTCGTAAGGTGATCTACCTGAAGTGCACCGACGAAGAGGATATGATTCACCGTATTCGTCGCCGCGCGATTCGTGAAAACCGGATTGATGATGCGAATGAAGAGATCATGCGTCATCGGTTTCGTGTGTATCGTGAAGTCACGGCGCTGGTGCTTGAGCAGTATGACAGTTCGATCATTCACGAGGTGGATGCCAACGGTTCTCCGGCTGAAGTGCTGCGGTCGATTCTGGACTGCCTGATTCCTGTGCAGAACGATCTGTTTGACGCCAACCGTAAAGCCGAAGAGGCTGCCGAGTAGTGCTCTGCCCTGAGGTGACTGGACGAGGGCCATGTGCGTGTGTCTGAGGGTATAAATTTCTGTGAGATGATGGGCGGTCTTCGTTCAGGCAGCAGCACAGAAACGAGAATCGCTCGTTCGACAAGGCGGCACGCAACACATGGGAGGACGGAGTTTCGGTTCCCCGTAACAGGTTGCCTTGTCCCGCGGACAACGGCCACCGGGAATGGATGGCTGAAGGGTTTATAAATCCGATTGTCGTTGTTTCTGATAGCTCTGAGTGCGAGTCTGAAAATGTCCGGAAAGAAGTTGTCGCATGTGGTGTTTTTCACTCTGAAAGACGGTTCACCAGAAGCAGTTTCCCGACTGGTTGATGCCTGTCACCGCTACCTGAAGAATCATCCGGGTGTGGTAGCATTTTTCGCCGGAGAACTTGCTCCTGAATATGCGCGACCTGTGAACGACCGCGCGTTTCATGTGTGTCTGAACGTCGTGTTTGATTCCCGCGCGACACACGATCAGTACCAAACGGCCCCGGATCACGTGAAGTTCATTGAAGAACACCGCGACTCATGGGCGCAGGTGCGCGTCTTTGATGCGGATGTCACCTGATCAGCGGGTACGACCTACCGGAGTTATCCGATGAGTACTTCCGGCGGGGTGGGACGAAGTGAGACGTCCGGCGGCGACTGGCTGATGGCGACGCTGGTTGCTATCGGCCTGGCCTGTGTTTACTGGTGGCCCCTTCTGCTGGGAGGGGGCCTGGTTGGTGGCGACACGTATCCGTATTTCCTGCCGCAGAAGCAATTGCTGGCTGAAGAGTTTGCTGCGGGACGGATACCGTTGTGGCATGATCGAACAGCGCTGGGCTACCCGTTGCTGGCGGAGAGCCAGGGGGCGGTGTTTTATCCGTTCACGCAGGTGCTGTATCGCGTTTGTGACGCGCACGCGGCCTATCATGTCAATCTGCTGATTCACTATGTGCTTGCCGCGTTATTCGCCTGGCGTTTTGCTCGCAATCAGGGGTTGCCGCAGCCGACGGCGTTGTTTGTGGCCATGGTGTTTGTCTATGGCTGGTTTCCCGCGCGTTCCTCGCTGGAATGGAGTATTGTCGGGGGCGTCTGGTTTCCGCTTTGCCTGTGGTTAACCGACCGTCTGATTCGCCGACCGACTTTTTTCCGGTTGATGCAGTTGTCGGCTGCGCTGGGTTGCCATCTGCTGGCCGGACACTTCACTCTGGCATTCATCACGCAGTTGACCTGTCTGGCCTGGAGTCTGATGTCCGGGAGTGACAGGACGGTGGGTTTGGTGGAACGCCCCGGGGGCTCACCGTGGGCTGCCTGGCGGATGCGGTTGCGACCATTGGGCAGCACGTCACTCGCATTGGTACTGGCACTGCTGCTGGCTTCGGTGCAGTTGCTGCCCACGCTGGAGCTGCAGCGGTCCAGTCAGCGGGACGGACAACGGGACAGCCACGGGAAGGTTTTCAACCCTGGTTACGGCCATCTGCCACCGGTGTATGTGACTCAGCTGCTGGCTTCGTGGTGGTACTGGCATACGCCGGAGTTGATTCAGACGCGGGCGATGCTGCAGACGCCATTGCAGAGTCCGGCGGACACAAATGCCGTGGAGGCTCATTTCTACGTCGGGCTGCTACCCTTCGGATTGTGCCTGTGTCTGTTGAACTCTGCTGTGCGTCAACGTGTTGCTCCGGGAATCCGTCGTTGGTGGCTGCTGTTGACGATCCTGTCTACGTTGTATGCCTTTGGTTGGCTGGTTCCGCTGTTTCGTCACCTGCCGGGATTCGGTTTCTTTATGGGCCCGGGGCGTTACACGATTGTGGGAACGATGGGTCTGTCACTGATCGCCGGGGCGTGTCTTGAAGTGTTGTTGCGACGACGATCCCGGGGAATGCGATTACTGGTTGTAATGAGTGTGGCGGGGCTGACCTTTGTGGATCTGCAATGGTCCTCACGTGTTGTGTCCGACGCGGTGGTGGTCTCGAATCCGCCGTGGCAATCGCTTGGAGAAAGCTGGCTGGGTCGTGAGCTGCGGCGGGCGGATGAGAGATTTCCGGTGCGTGTGCTGGCTCCAGGACCCAATGTGGCAAACCTGTTTGGTGTGAGCAGCGTTCCGCAGTATCTGGGGCTGGGGCCTGCCGCCTATTTCGGGGAATCATTTCAGCTTCCCGGGCCGGATGGGAAATCGCCGCGACCCTATCCCGATCCGCAGCTGGAACAGCGCCTGCGGGGGCTTGCGGTCACGCATGTGCTGACAACGGATCCGATCCCGGTCCCGGCGACCAGTCTGGAGCTGGTGGGGGCGGGGCCGGATGAATTTCTGAATCGCGTGTGGGGACGTGGCGGTGCACCTTGTTTTCTGTACCAGTTTCGGGATCCACCAGCGAGGATCGAGCTGGAGCCACAGCAGCCCCGGGCGAAAGTTCAGATGATGGAACGCACGGCTGGAAGTCTGACTGTGCAGATTGAGGCTGATCGACCGGGGCAACTGGTGGTTCGCGACCTGAACATGCCCGGCTGGGAGGTGACAGTGGAGCGGCAGGTTGAATCGGCGCCGGTCGGGACGAATGAGTCTGCTGACGAGGCCGCTCAGGGCCGCCAGTCAACGGTCGAGCCGGGGGACTTCGGTCGGGTTGTCGCGATCCCGGCCGGGCGTTCAGTCGTTAAGTGGCATTATCAACCAAAATCGGTGTGGTACGGAGCGATTCTCAGTTCAGGGACCGGCCTGTGTTTATTGCTGTTTCAGGTGGTCAGCGTGTGGCGTCATCGTTTGGATCGGCGTCGTGCCTGAGGCCGGGCGAGACCTTGCTGGCGGGCCCTGGGATCCGCGTGACAGCGAAAACGCCGTGACGCTCGTGGAACCGGACCGGGCCTGAGTGGGGCTGGCTGGTTTTTTCTCTGGGGGCTTTTCGAGCGGTTTTTCGGGGCGTCGGGTCGATTCCTGACTGGCAGACTCATATTCCCCTGATTTCCGGTTTTCGATAGTCTCCGACCAGAACATGGTGTTGGAAAGGCGAGAGCCGGAGGTGCTCAAACCTTTTCGAAGGCGACTCAGCGTTTCAGGAAATTGAGTGGACGTTCGGTCGGAAGCCGATGTCTGTGGAGGGGGAAAGGCCCCCGGGGAAGGATGGAGCAAATGTCCCGGAATCAGTTACTTCAGGCAGGGTTGGCGGTCGTCGTTTCCGGAGTCATCGCGGGTTGCGGCGGAGGTGGAGACGGAGCCAGTGCGCCTCAGGCCGAAGTCGGGGCGGCTGCGCCGGCGGTGTCCGGTTCTGAATCTGGAGAGCAGACGAAGGCTCAGGAAACAGTCATTCGGCCTGCCGGATTGACGGCTTCGATCGAAAAGCCCTCGGCAGCATCGCAGGAGGGGGCTGAGAAATCGCCAGCGGCGGTTGCGGGGAAATCGGCGTTTCCGGATGATGAAGCAACGAAGACGTTGCGAGAAGTTCAGCAACTGCGTGTTTCTCCACTGCCGAATGATGTGGAGAAGGCTCGGGAAACGCGTCGGGAGCGAAATGCACGGATCGTGGACATGGCGACGCGTGTCATTCGCCTGACCATGGAAGACGAATCGCGCAAGCCGCAGTTTCAGGCGGCCATCAGTCATCTGCTGGAAGCTCGTTTTCAGACGGCCTTGACGGGCACAGAGGAAGACATTGAGGCGTTGTATTCGGATGTTCAGGCGCTGAACGATCGGGACCCGAAGTCGACGGCGGCCGCCGAAGGTGTGTACTACATTGCACGCTTTGCGCATACAAAGGCCAGTCTGACGGGGAATACGCAGCCGGTCTGGTTTGAAACATTATCTCGCTGGGCGCGGGAGTTTGCAGACCGTTTTCCGGATCAGCAGAAACGTGCGACAACGCTGCTGTTTGGAGCCGGCCGCAGCTGTGAGCTGCATGCCGTCTCGACAAAGGATCAGGAATTATCGAAGCGGCTGATGACGGAAAGTCAGTTGTGCTACACCACTCTGGCGGAGAAGTTTCCGAATTCGGATCAGGGCCAGGAGGCCACGGCGTCACTGCGTCGGCTGGCGGTCACCGGACAGACGCTGACTCAATTTTCCGGGCCCACGGTTGATGGCGGCTACGTCAGCTCTGACGAATTCAGCGGCAAGCCAACGCTGATTTATTTCTGGGAATCCGAGAGCGACGAGTTTGTACGGGAGATGCTTCCCGAGCTGGAAAAGATTCGAGCCCAATTGCCGTCGGATCGCCTGCGGATGGTAGGAGTGGCCATGGATGAGGAAGAGGGCGCTTTGAATGCGTGGCTGGAATCGCATTCTGTGCCGGGGCAGCAGATTTTCTTTCCGAATGCCGAGCAGCGATCGTGGAACAGTCCGCTGGTGCGATTCTGGGGAATCGCGACGTGTCCGTCCATCTGGGTGGTGGATGCAAACGGAAAAGTGGTTTCCACGAACGTGAAGCTGGACGATCTTGTGCCGACTCTGCGGCAGGCTCTGAAGAAGCCATGAGCAACTGGACCGGGCTTGTCTGCAGCATCTGAACGTCGTTCGCGTCCTGCGATCCTCGCCCGGTTGATTAGAGCGTGCGTCTCAGTTCCGATCGGAATTCAGCGATGGCAGCGGCACGAGGGAATAACTGTTCCCTCCGCCGGCGATGACCACGATCCAGTAGGATCCGGGGGGGCGTGCTGCTGCCAGATTCTGTTCAGCGGTGTCAGAGGACAGTGACAGCGTTCGTTTGGCCTGCTCGAAGCTCACGACGGCGGTGAATGTCGGGATCGCATTTCTGGACAGAGAAGCGATCCGTTCGGCGATCTCTGATTTCTGTAGTCCGCGGGCTTCGAGGATGCCGTAGATCAACTGCTTGCCAAAAGGGTCGATCATCTCCACGATCAGACCGACGGGGTCTGGGAGACCGGCCTTTTGCATGGCCGAGACGATCGTGACGGCGTTCTGTGAGAGCAGATGCCGTCGCAGATCGACCGACGATTGAGAAACTCCGTCCGACATATTGAGCGACTAATCTGTAATCTGTGAAATGTGTATTGGTATCGTTCACCCGCCAGGCACGATGCATTGTTCGTTTCAAAAACACCGAAGCTGAACAATTTGATCGAAAAGATTCTGGTTTTCCGGGATTCTGAATGAGGTCAATCGCCATGTTCGAATGCTGGAAGTGGAAGCACTACCGGGAATCCACACGGGTAGCTTTGGTACTGCCCGAATTCTGTACAAATGTCGATTAAATAGGCAACCAATTTCGGGGCCGGTAAGGGGACGCGGTGCGAAGTACCGTTCCCGAAGTGGAGCAAAACGTTCACGGTGTGCGTACAGAAGATGGGCATGCCACGCGAGGCCTTCTTATGCTGACGAGGAGAGTGCGTGGCAAAGGTTGGAGCGGAGGGGCTTCGGGCGGTTGTTGATGGCGGGGCGGTGGGGGGCTTTGAATCACCTCGCGGAGTTCAGATTCCGTAGTCGTCAGGTTGAGCGGCTGGGAATTCGCGGCATCAGGAGCGGTCGTCCGTCGACCTGATCAGTCGCCATTGGGGTGACGCTGCGATGGCGAATCAGCAGAAGTCCGTGACCGATCGTCAGAATGGTGCGTTCGAGGGCTGGATCGTGGTCAACAGTCTGCAGCAGAGGCTGAAAGTCGGGGGCCTGCTTCACAGCGCCATTGCAGACCACGAGAAGTGTTCGGGAGATACGCAGGATGTGGGGCCACCATGAGGCGTATGCGTGGCGATCAGAGTTCAGGAAGATGAGATCCCAATGTTGGGCGGGGGCCTGTGACAGGAAGTCGTTTGGTGCCGACTGGTGCAGATTCACTCGATCCAGGAGTTGACATTCCTGAATGTTTTGAGTGGCGATTTGCAGCGTGGCAGGACAGTCGCACACGGAATCAATTGTGGCATCGCAGTGCAGACCGGCTCGTGCCAGCCAGATAGTGGAGTAGCCAGGGACCGTACCGATCTCAAGAATGCGTGCTGGTTGCTGTTCCTCAATCAGCAATTCCAGAAATCTCCCTATCGAGGGAGTGACTTTGAGGTGGTGTGGAGGTTGGGCAGCCGTCTCAGCCAGTTCCTGCTGATTGAGTCGGTTGAGGACGTCGCCGATCAGGTGGTCGTGAATATTCATTGTCGGAGTCTAATCACGGCTGGGGAAAATCAAAAAGGGGACGTTCTCAATACTGTTCGGCACGACTTCTGCATACCATTTTGGGATGAAAAATTAACAAAATCTTAACTTGCGCTTTTGGTGAGGTTCTGCCAGGCTTCGGGCATGGCAGAGAAAGCGGACAAGAAAATCGAAGAGAAAGACATTGTCGGGCTGAAGTATTTTGATCAGCTGGGCGAGTTGTTGCAGCAGTTGCATGACGTCGGTTGCGAACGCGATCGGGCGGGTAATCGTTCGCTGCATATGGATCAGTACTGCATGCTGATTCTGCTCTACATGTTCAATCCGGTGGTGACATCGCTGCGAGGTCTGCAGCAGGCCAGTGAGCTGAAGAAGGTGCAGAAGAAGCTGGGCTGTGCACGAGCATCGTTGGGATCGCTTTCGGAATCCGTGGCTGTGTTTGACTCGGAACGCCTGAAGCCCATCATTGAATCGCTTGGCGAAAAGCTAGTCCCAATTGCAGCCGATAAGCGGTTGAAGGATGTTCAGCACACGTTGACACTCGTGGATGGGAGTATCGTGGAAGCGCTGCCACGCATCGCGATGGCTTCGTTCCGGGATGCTCAGTCGGGCAGTGGGAAGAAGATGAAATGGACGCTGCACACACACTTTGAGGTGGATCGCTCCGTTCCCACAAAGATAGAAGTAACGCCAACAGCGGGAGGTGAGCACGACGAACGAGCTGTGATGGACCGCATGATCGAATCCAATCGAACATACGCGATGGATCGCGGTTATGCGAAGTTTGAACTGTTCAACCGAATTGTGGACGCTGGTAGCAGTTACGTATGCCGCATTCGAGACAATAGTGTCTTCACGGTCCTCGAAGACAAGGCACTGACTGATGCCGATCGAGCAGCTCGCGTGATTTCGGATCAGATGATTACTCTTGGCAGCAGCGGCGCCAAAGAAAAGCCGAATCATGCCGTGCGTCTGGTTATGATCAAGGCGAAGCCGCATCAGTCTAAAGGTCGCCCCGGAACTGGGTCGACGGGACAAAACTGCGATGGTTTTCTTCGTGTTGTGACGAACCTGCTGGACGTGCCTGCTGAGATCATTGCAATTTTGTATCACTACCGCTGGTCCATCGAGATATTCTTTCGCTTTTTCAAGCATCTGCTGGGCTGCCGCCATCTGCTGAGTCATTCGCAGAACGGAATCGAAGTGCAGGTGTACTGTGCGATTATCGCCTGCATGCTGATCAGCCTCTGGACAGGCCGAAAACCAACGCTTCGGACTCACGAGATGATCTGCTGGTACTTCTGTGGCATGGCCGACGAGGAAGAACTGCTGGCACATCTGGCACGACTGAAGAAACCGCCCGAGGCTCGAAAACCGATCATTTAAGTTCGCGGGGCAGTCCGTCTGCGTCGCCAGTCCCGCTTCACGCTGCGCCAATTTTAATCCAGAGTGGCTTCACACGGTTGCCTCCGCAGGCACCGCCGCCCCTTTCCCGCCAGCCCCCGCCACTGAGGCTCTAATCACGATAAAAATTCCACTTCGAAGACTGCCAACAACTATCGTGCCGAACAGTATTGGGACATTCTACTTTATCCACCGTTCTGATCCGCCACTGCTCTGCCGTCACGATTCAGGTCCGAAGTTGGCCATCGTTTTCAGCCAGCAACTCACACGACAGCGAACGCTGCAAACACA
>CAIYBH010000164.1 GCA_903924405.1 uncultured Planctomycetaceae bacterium
TCAGATTCAGGTCAGCGTCCGTCTCGTGCTGAGCAGCGACAGTGTGACGCGTCCTGCAGAGGGTGTCAGGTCTCAAAACAAAGATGGCGGATCGTCGTTTTCGATCCGCCATGGAGCAGCCCGCAGCCAGGCTGGCCGATCTTCAGATCAAACCGAAAGCGACATCCATTTCGCCGGCGATCCGTTTCAGTTCCGCCGCATCGCCTCCGCCCACTTCGGCAGCGGCCCAGCCGTAGAACTGAATTTCCCGCAGTGCCTTGCGGACATCTGCGTAGTCGATATCACCTTCAGAAATCCGTGTGAACTGATTCTGTGCGCGAGAGAAGCCCTTGATGTCCAGCTTCATGACGCGTTTGCCAAGCTGGCGGATCCAGTCACCCATGCTGCCGTACTTCCAGTGATTGCCGATATCGAACTGCATACCGACCCACGGCGAATTCAACTGATCCACGTATCGCACATACTTTTCTGCCGACTGTGTGTGGTCCCCATCGTGATTATACAGAAACTGATTCCACACATTCTCAATCACAATCTGCACGCCGTACTGAGCGGCCGTGGGGACAGCGAGTGAAATGTTGTCGATGGACCGCTTCCAGTTGTCTTCTTCACTTCCATCCTTACCATGTCCCACCACCAGCAGCACCGAGTGTCCGCCGACCGCATGCGTGTCGCGAATGGCCGTCTTCAGTGAATCGAGCGCTTTGGCACGCACGGCCGGATCAGCATCGGTATGGCGAATCTGCCAGTGCGTGGAATTGACCGTGCCGTCCACCGGCAGTCCACTCTCCGCGATGGCCCGGCGCGTCTCTTCCACGTTCATTCCCGGGGAATCCATTTCGATCCCGTCAAATCCGGCCTGACGCACCGCTGTGAACTTTTCCGTCAGCGTTCCCTTCACCTGAACCATGCCAATCTTCAGCGTCTTCCAGACTCGTCCCTTCAATCCCTCTTCCGCAATCGCAACCGGAGCAGGGCCAGCGACAACTGACGCGGCGCCGGTCAGGACTGAACCTGCGGCGGCGGTCATGGCAGAGGCATGCAGAAACGAGCGACGCGAGAACTGGTCTGGTTGCATGGCGGGATTTCCTCAGGACGTGGATTGATGTGGAATGATCATGGATCGAAGACGGAGACCGGGACGCACGACACCGACAGCGTTCAGCTGAGACGCAGGCCCCGCTGCCAGGGAACACCTCGGAAGAACACCCCCGCGACACGCTCACAAGCGATCGCGGGTTGTCCATGCCGGCAGCCGCATGTTACCGGCGAAGACAGCGGCTGAGTAGCGAAGGCCGGGAGGGAGCAGAATTCTGCGTCAGAATCGAAGAACACCGGGCGATTGTTTCGGTCAGGCTGCCTTTTCTGTTAAACTCCCGACCCTGTCAGACTGCCGTTTCCGTTTAACAGTGACGCCGCAGCGGCCTGCTGTCATCGCGAATGCTTCACTGACAACTGGCCTCTATCAGTCACGACAGAGGGGCTGGGTTGTTTGTCAGACTGCGGCATTGCACCGGTGATCGTCAGCATCTCCCGGAGGCGTCGGCGAATCTGCTCAGCAGGCACGACCCAGCACCACGGAAACTCAATCTTTTCAGACTTCGCCAGGCCGCCGGCCGTCTCCGCTGCAGCGTCTGGCACAGACCACGTCAGTTCTTCGTTCTGTCTTTCATGACCGTTGACTTCCCGCATCACCAACCTGCTTTTCTCCCGGACTCTGCTCCTATGGATCTGGATCTGCTCAAAACACTGACACAGACGCCCTCAGTCCCCGGCCGCGAGGATCGGATTCGCGAGGTGATACATCAGCAGCTGCGTTCGCTGGGGGCCTTCGATGAAATCAGTGTGGATGCGATGGGTTCACTGATTGCGGTCCGCAAGCCACGCCCTTCAACGGCAACCGTGAACGCGAAGCCCACTCGGGTCCTGTTGATCGCCCACATGGATCAGATTGGATTTCTGGTGCGACATATTGACGATCAGGGGTACCTGCGAGTCAATCCGGCCGGTGGCTTTGATGCACGCAATCTCTTCGCGCGGTCTGTCAGGGTCTGCACGGCCACAGGTGATCTTCCCGGCGTGATGAATGCCTCCGGAAAACCCATTCACCTCGCCTCAGAAGCCGATCGTAAAAAAGTGCCTGAGGTGACCGAGTTCTTTGTGGACTGCGGCCTGTCTGCTGACGAAGCGAAATCACGCATTCGTATTGGCGACATGGTCGTCCTCGATGGCCCCTGTCAGACGGTCGGACATTCGGTCGTTTCGCAATGCCTGGACAACAGGATTGGCTGCTGGGCACTGATCCGCGCCATCGAAAACCTGACACACCACCAGTGTGAAATTCATGCGGTCTGGTCCGTTCAGGAAGAAGTCGGCATGCGGGGTGCGTTCACTGCGGCCTATGGCGTGGACCCTGATATCGGTGTGAGCTGTGACACCACACTCTGCTGCCGAACTCCCGGGGTCCCGGACGAAGACCGCATCTCGGTTTCCGGTGACGGTGTCTGCCTGCATGTGATGGACGGATCCATGCTGTCGGATATGGGGCTTGTGGAAGACTTCGAACGCATCGCGAAGGCACGCAGTATCAAATGCCAGCGGGCCATCTTGCCCCGCGGGGGTCAGGATGGCGCTGCTGTCCAGCGCAGTCGTCGCGGTGTTCGCACCATCTGCCTGGCCTGCCCGGTCAAGTACATTCACACAGTCACCGAAATGTCGCATCTCGACGATCTGCATTCCTATCACACGCTGCTGACGGCATGGCTGGAATCCCTGCCCTAAACGAATCGTGGCCGGTGGCGACGGATTATCGGCGACCTGCTACAATCCGCCCCCTCAGCAATCAGTTCGAAAAATCGCTGTTCATTTCTGCAGATTTCAGTGGAATCCCCCCTGTGTCGCCGAACCGTTCTCATTCCGGTGGCCGTGCCGGTGATTATGCCGCCAGCCATCAGCGTTCCTGGCTCCGTGGGCATCATGCGGTCCTGGAGACACTGACCGCGGGTCGCTGGCCGGTCATCGAACTGTTCGCCGATCCTCAGTTACCCCCGGACGTTCTGCAGCGTGTTCGCGTGCTCGCCGCCCAGCAGCAGATTCCTGTGCAGCTGGCAGAAAGTCGGCGGCTTGAGCAACTGTGTCGGCATTCCGATCACCAGGGGTTGCTGGCCCGGATGGGCGAATTTCCCTGGGAGTCGTTGACGGATCTCGCGGCACTCCTTTCGGTCGCAGGGTCTGCGCAAGGCGTGAAAGTGACCACGGGTTCGCAAAGAACGGCTCCACTGTTTGTGCTCTGTGATCGCCTGCAGGACGCCCACAACTTCGGTGCGATCCTGCGCTGCTGCGATGCGGTCCACGTGGACGGCATCGTCACGGGAGAACGCGAACAGGTCTCCGTGACGCCACACGTCGCACGTGCCTCCTCCGGCGCCGTCAATCACCTGCGACTGTTCCGCGGAAGCTCAACCACAGAAGCCCTGCGGCTGTTTCGTGCTGCCGGGTATCAGGTGCTGGCCGCCTCCGAAAAAGCATCGACACAACTGTGGCAGGCGTCCCTTCAGGGACCGCAGGTCCTGGTCATCGGCTCCGAAGCTCACGGCATCGCTCAGGAACTTCTCGAGCTGTGTCACCTGCGCATTGCGATCCCCATGCTCGGTCGAGTCAGCTCACTGAACGCGGCTGTTGCTGCCGGTATCCTGCTGTATGAGTGTCGCCGACAACAGGCCCTGGCCCCATGAACAGCACAGCAGCCCATCACGTCGGCCATTCACAGCGGTCCGCCGGAACCATCATTTTTCGCGCTCCGCGAGAACAGGATGCACGCCATGGATGAACTTCCCGTTATCAGTGTCACCGAACTTGTCACGGCCTTTCGTGAAGTCATTGAAACCGCGCTGCCAGCCTGCATTGTGGAAGGGGAACTTTCCAATTGCCGGAAGAGCTCCGCTGGGCACTGGTACCTGACACTTCGCGATGAAGGAGCAGAAATCCCGGCCGTCATCTGGCGCAGTGCCGCGGCACGATTGAAGTTCATTCCCCGGGACGGCATGCAGGCCCTGGCAACAGGTTCGCTGCAGGTCTACGTCACCAAAGGCACTTGCCAGTTTTCCATCTCCCGCCTGATGCCTCAGGGAATCGGCGAACTGGAACTGGCGTTTCGACAGATGCGTGACAAACTGGCGGCAGAAGGACTGTTTGCCGAATCACGCAAGCGACCACTGCCCACCATTCCACGTCGCATCGCGCTGATCACCAGCCCCACCGGCGCGGCGGTCCGCGATATGATTCAGGTGATCACCCGACGGTGGCCGCCCGCCAGTCTCGTGATTGTTCCCGTGCGAGTTCAGGGTGACGGAGCAGCCGAAGAAATTGCCCGGGCCCTGGAAATGGTGCATCGTATCCCCGACGTCGATGTGGTGATCACCGGACGAGGCGGTGGGAGCCTGGAAGATCTCTGGTGCTTCAACACAGAAATCGTGGCCCGAGCGATCGCGGCCTGCAAACTTCCCGTCATCAGCGCCGTCGGACACGAAATCGATGTCTCAATCGCAGACCTCGTTGCCGACCGCCGGGCTTTAACTCCCAGCGAAGCCGGAGAACTGGTGGTTCCTTCCGCCGCCGATCTCCGCGAATCCCTGCGCCAGACCGTCGATCGCATGAGGTCGGTCATGCAGGGACGCATCGAACGCTTCCGCCTGAAACTGGCAGCCATCGAAGCCCGCTCGGTCATGCAGCGGCCTGAGAATCTGATCAATCAGCGACGACAGGATTGCGATCAACTGGGCGAACGCGCGCTGCGATCGCTGCAACTGATGGTCGAACGACGGCGTCAGAAACTGGCTTCCATCGCCGCCTCACTGCAGGCACTCAGCCCCCTGCAGGTGCTGGCCCGCGGATATTCGCTCACACTGACCGCTGACGGGCGAGTCGTGCAGTCCGCAGACCAGGTGCAGCCCGGAGATCGCATCGTAACCCGACTGAATTCCGGCAGCCTCACCAGCACCGTCGACGCCTGATCAAAAAGGCTTTCCGATGCAGACACTGCGCCGTCAACAGTCGCCTGCCAGTTTCAACCTCGAAATGTGTAGCCAGCCAGAGCCGCGTCGGTAAACTTGACACTGTATCCCGCGGCTTCCGGTGGCATGTAGCGACCATGTCGCATCACGACCGGATCACAGACGTGCTCGTGCAGGTGATCCGAATACTCCGCCACGCGATCTTCCATCGTCCCGCTGACACAGACGTAGTCGATGATGCTGGCGTGCTGCACGTATTCGCACAACCCCACTCCTCCCGCATGCGGGCAGACCGGAATGCGAAAGCGAGCTGCCAGCAGCAGCACTGCGAGCACTTCGTTGACGCCCCCCAGACGACAGCAGTCCAGCTGACAGACCTGCAACGCGTTGCTCTGCATGAATTGCTTGAACATGATCCGATTGTGACACATCTCGCCTGTTGCCACGCGAATCGGAGCAATCGCTTCCGCAATCGCGCGGTGCCCGAGAATATCGTCCGGGGATGTCGGCTCTTCCACAAACCACGGACGAAACGGAGCCAGCTGACGCACCCATTCAATCGCTTGTGGAACGTCCCACACCTGGTTGGCATCAATCATCATAAAGGCGTCGTCACCCATCTCACGCCGCAACACCGAGCAACGCCGCAGGTCGTCCGCCAGATCCCGCCCTACCTTGATCTTGAAATGTTTCCAGCCGCGGGCTTTCAGATCAGCGCATTTCTGCCGCAAAGCGTCGTCCGAATATCCCAGCCAGCCCGCTGACGTCGTGTAACTGGGGTAGCCGCTGGCACGCAATTCTTCAATCCGCTGCTGTCGCTTCCCAACATGCGGCTGCAGCAGTTCCAAAGCCTGCCCCGGTGTCAGCACGTCCGTCAGATAGCGAAAGTCCACACTGGCCACAAACTGCTCAGGCGACATGTCGCAAATCAACTGCCAGACAGGCTTCTGCTGAATCCGCGCCCACAAGTCCCACACGGCATTGATCAAGGCCGCGCCCGCCAGATGAATGATCCCCTTTTCAGGTCCCACCCACCGCAACTGACTGTCGCCAGTCAATCGCCGATACAAGGCCACCGGCTCACGCATCAGGGATTCCACCGACTGTCCAACCAGCAGCGTCGCCAATGAGCGAATGGCGGCCACACACAACTCGTTGCCCCGTCCAATCGTGAACGTCATCCCATAACCACTGTGCTCGGCCGAACTTGTCCGCAGAATCACATAGGCGGCGGAATAGTCCGGATCGGGATTCATCGCATCGGAACCATCCAGATGCTGAGACGTCGGAAACCGCAGATCGATCGCTTCAAATCCCGTAATCGTCGTCATGGCAGAACTTCCAGCGAACCCGTGCGCGGCAACAGGTTCGACAGCGAGAATGTGTCAGGTGATCAGGAAAACCCGAACTATCGATTGTTTGACGGCAGGGTTCAACCCGAATTCCCCGGGAGACCCCGCTTTTCTTCATCGAGACCCGGCGTCACAACAGTCCGCCCCGATCCGGATTGACGACGCCAGCTACTCATCACCACCGACTACTGCCGTTCAAAATTCGCATCCCTCGCACCGGGTGTCTCGCTCCCCGAAACTCTCACGACGGGGAACACCGACCGATGACCGCAGGATGGTTTTTCCTTTGACCGCGTTTCGGTCACACTACAGGGGCTGGAGGTTGTTCAGGGACCCCGCCTCGGACATCGCCGCGTCTGCAATCTTCCCGGACAGCACTTCTCTGCTCGTCAGAATACTCTGAGTTCCTGAAAGGTCGCCATCCATGGGTCGCTGGCCCGATAATCCTCGATCCACACTGATCGGATTTCTGCTGATCTTTGTGCTGTTCCCGCTGCTGGCGTGGCTGTGCCTGTGGTTCACTCGCCGCTGATCGCCGACACCCGGCCCGCTACTCCGCCGCCGCCGTCGCGCAGACAAACTCCATCCGCGCGGAAACTTTCCCGCCAACCGAGGCCTTGCCTTTCAGGTAAAACGCATTGGCCATGCGTTCCGTCAACTCCACTTCGACGTCCACGGTTTCGCCGGGACGAATCATGCGACGGAATTGCACATTATTGACGCGTGTCACAACAGGGACGTCGCCATTCGCGGCGGTCACCAGCTTCGAGATCAGAATTGCCCCAGCCTGAAAACAGGCCTCGCACTGCAACACACCCGGGAAAATCGGGAAGTTCGGATAATGCCCCTGAAAGACTGGCAACTCCGGCTGCAGCGTCTTGCTGGCCCTGATCCGCGTCTCAGTCAACTCCGTGACCGTGTCCAGCCACAGGAACGGATCGCGATGTGGAATACACTCTTTGATTTCCGCCAGATCCATGAGTTTCGTGCCCGATAAAGTGCTTCAACTGCTGACCCAGAGACTCAGGACTGTCCTGTACCCCGCAGGCTTCCACGAGACGACCAACTGCCCACCGCGTACCGCCCACCGCCCACCGCCATGCAATCAAAGCGGCAGGTGACACTGCTCGAAACTTTGCGAGCAAGTGCGGGCCGTCGAAGGACGAGATTCACACCGGTGTTGCCAGCCAACGATGGACGCTGGCCTCGGTGACCAGGTGAAGAGGGAGGCCTTTCACAAGGCCAGCCCCTCGTTGATCACCTGCACCAGGACCCTTCAAATCTCGATCTTCAGCTCTTCGATCTTGCGGTACAAACTGGATAACCCCAGCTTCAACCGGCGAGCCGCTTCCTTCTTGTCAGGACACTGCCGCAACACACGCGAAATGTGCAAACGCTCGTAGTGCCGCAACGCTGAACGCAGATCGTCGGTGTCCGGCAATGAGGAACCTCCACCCAGCAAATCCGGTGGCAGGTCGTTAGGAGTAATCTCTTCGCCTTCGCACATCATCACCGCACGCTCGATGGCATTGTCCAGTTGCCGGACGTTGCCCTTCCAGTGCGCCGCCATCAGCGTCCGAATCGTCTCACTGGTGGCTCCCGTCACCCGTTTGCCCATCGATTCACGGTGGCGAACAATGAAGTATTCGACCAGCTCCGGGATGTCGTCCAGGCGCTCACGTAGCGCCGGAATGCGGATCTTCACGCCGTCCAGTCGGTAGAACAGGTCCTCCTGGAAATTGCCGTCAGAGACTTCCTGGCTCAACTCGCGTGAAGTGGCCGCAATAATGCGTGCGTTCACCCGAGCGGGGCGGGTGCCACCGACAGGCGTCACTTCCGAATACTCAATCGCCCGCAGAATCTCTGACTGAGTTCCGGATGGAAGCTGCGCGATCTCGTCCAGAAAGACCGTCCCGGATCCAGCCGTGACCAAGGCACCATCCTGCCCATCACCCGTCCCGAACAATTGCGATTCCAGCAGTTCAACCGGGCGAGTCCCGCAGCTGATGGCCATGAACTGCTCAGCGTGATTCGGACCGGCCAGGTGAATTTCCCGGGCAAACAATTCCTTGCCAGTCCCGGTTTCTCCCACTAGCAGTACGTTGGAATTTGTGGCCGCAACTTTGCGAATGGTCTTCAACAGGTCCTGCACCATCGCACTGGAACCGACCACCTGATCAAAGCCGGCACTGCGAGTCAGATCCTTGCGGAGCTTCTGATTCTCACGGTACAGGTCCTGGAACTTGAACAAACGCTGCATGCGTTTGACCAGTTCTTCAAAACGCACGGGCTTTACAAGATAGTCAAAGGCCCCCGCGGTGAAGGCTTCAACCGCGTTTTCCACCGTCGCGTAGGCAGAAATGATCATCACAAACATCGCCGGATTGATCCGGTGCAGCTGACGCAGCACACGCACTCCGTCGCCGTCTGGCAACTGAATGTCGCAAATCCCCACGTCATAGTCACGTTCCTGAGCAACGCGGATAGCTTCCGCTGCTGTCGAGGCCGTGCGCACCTCAAACCCTTCACCCATCAGGAACTCTGCCAGAGTCTCCCGAATGATGGGTTCGTCTTCGACAATAAGGACCGATTTCCGCTGAGCAATTGTACCCGACACAGTCACTGATTCTCCCATGACAACCCCGAAGCCCAGAAGAGTCCTTCAGGTCGTATTCTCACCCAATTTGCGGATGAAATTGCGGTATTTCCAGGAAAAACACCCTGTTTCGCCTGGCCGAGCCGCCATCCCGGTGGTGCACAGGCTCGCTGCGATCACCAACACCATTCTGAACGCTCTATTATAGCGGCAAAAACTCGCGGGACGAATCACTCTCGTCCCGAGACGAACACTTCCGGGCCGAATAATCGTGAAAACCGTTAAATTCGATTCCGTCGGGCGACAGTTCCCTGAACGCACATTACCGCGCGCCCCCCGTCGCTCACCACAACCTACCTGTCCGACTCAGTCTTCAGTCGCTGACGATAGGCCGCCAAAGCGCCCCGCGGATCGTCCTGAAAGACCTGCCGACAGCCTTCACAGCAGACAAAATATGTCTCCCCTTCAAACTCCACCGACATCGCGCCCAGACCGCCCGTCACAACGCATTGCTTTTCGCCGCTACCGGTGGCCCCCAGCCGTGCCCCCGAACGCGTCAGTCCACATTCCCACTGCCGTTTCCAGGTCGCATTTTCCGCGCTTCGCTCCTCAAGCAACACCGTGGCGCGAATCCCGCTCAACAGACGAATCGTCACCCGACGCGAACGAGCCGCCCCCTCCACCGCGGTGAATACCCACGCCCCCGAACTCTCCGAGGCTCCCGGATCCAGCGGCGCGCCGCTTGTTTCCGCTGGCGTCCCGATCAACCGCTCCTCAACCCCCCCGGCACTTTCCAGTATCGCCAACAAACCTTGCGTCTCTTCGTCCACTGTCAGTCGCAGTCGACTTAATTGCCGACCAGGTTCCAGTGCCAGTACCAACTCTGTCTTCACTTCCGATATGTCCCACGCCACCGTGGCCTTCTCCGTCCAGGCACCAGCACTGGACCCCCGCCGCGGCTGCACAACTCCACGCCATTCGCCCACCCAACCCGCCAGAGGTTTCAACAGACGAATCACTTCTCGGCCCGAGTCACTGAGCGGGGCTGTGACTTCATTGGCTGGTGCCCCCGTCTCATCCGCAGGCGTCTCAGGCCCCACGATCCCGCCCATGAACATACCACACAAAAACAGGACAAGAACGTTGCCGCGTGTCATCGCTGATCCTCCACGAGTTTCCAACACCCCGCAACGTCCCGGATCCCGCCCATGCCCCTGCTCAGGCATTTCCGACAGCGATGTCTCAGACGTCCACCACTCGACGACTCTTCATTTCAAAACGTGGCAGAGTCCCCGCTGCCACCATGCGTACTTCAACAGCAAATCCCAGTCGCTGCTGCAGAGCCACACGCACCTGACTTTCAATCGTCTCTGCGGATGCTTCCGAGTCCGCAGCAGGCTCCACCACGATCGTCAGGTCTTTCATCTCGCGCGTTGTGCGCACTTCCACTCGGTATTCTGCAACCCCCGGATTCTCACGCAGTACCGCTTCAATACTGGACGGATAGACGTTGTTCCCCCGGACAATCAGCATGTCGTCCACACGGCCCAGGATGCCACCGTCCATCCATTTCAGGATTCGACCATGCGGATCCGCGGCTGCACTCAGTCGCACCAGATCCCCGGTGCGATACCGAATCAACGGGCTTCCCGTCCGCCCCAGATTCGTAATGACCAACTCACCCGGTTCTCCAGCCGGCACACTATTCCCGGTATCGTCCACCACTTCCGCGATGCATTCCGTCTCCAGCAGATACAGCCCCCCCGGTCGATCTTCACTCTCCACGGCCAGCGATCCCAGTTCCGTCATTCCCCAGTGATCAATCACTCGCGCTTCCCACAACTCTTCGATGCGCTTACGCGTCGCTGGAATTGTCCCGCCTGGTTCACCCGCCACAATCAACAGACGGACCGAAGTCTCCTTCAGATCAATTCCCTCTGCAGCCGCGACCTCCGCCATACGCAGGGCATAGGTGGGAGTGCAACAGACAATGGTGGCTTCATTCTCAATCATGGCCTGCAGGCGCACAGAGGTGGACAGGCCGCCGCCCGCAATGCAGAAATTGCCGAACCGCAAAGCCCCCTCAAATGCCGCCCAGAATCCAATAAACGGTCCAAAGGAAAATGGAAAAAACAGTCGGTCCCACGTCGTCAGCCCCGCCAGAGTGTAGATCTGACGCCAGCATTCCATGAACCAGTCCCAACTCTCCTGAGTGTCCATCCAGCGAACAGGTCGACCGGTGGTCCCCGATGTCTGATGCAACCGCCGGTAACGTGTTGATGGAAATGTCAGGTTGGATCCATAAGGCGCCTGCGCCGCCTGATCCAACACCAGCTCTGCTTTGGTGCACAACGGGATCTGTCCGAGATCAGATACGGTCCGTATCGCTCGAATGTCCACTCCCGCAGACTGCAGTCGAGTTGTCCAGAAACGATTGCGGGGAACAATCGCCTTCAACAGTTCCACCAGCTTCTGCTGCTGCAGAGTTTCCAGCTGACCACGATCCTTCCACAATTGCTCAGTATCCAACGCCACGTGTGCACTCACCTGTTCAGATCAGATTGTTGTGACGGACCACGACCAGAACGACATGTTAGCCAGCACCACGTCGGTTCACAAATCGGAATCCCGCCGCAATTCACCCGCGAACGTCGTCACCCACAGGCCCCCACGAACATCGGCAACACCTGGCAACCACAATCGCCGCAAAACCCGCAATGGGTTTTCAGCAGACGGCTCTCACCATGAAACGGGGCAGACTGGTACGGCTGAGGCCCGGGGCGTCTGTCATTCAGGGCTTTACCGCAGGAGCAGAATCGCTTGCATTCGTCGTCTGCTCGACTTTTTCCAAATCCGTCGCCGAAAGCCGACGAATTCGCAACCGCCGAAAATGCACTTCCGATCCCTCACTCTGAAGCGCCAAATGCCCCGACGATGGCTTGGCCCCCGTCACTTCCCCGGCACGCTTCCCGTTCACTTCAATCGTTAATCGCCCCGATCGACTAACCACTCGGCACTCGTTCCACGAATTGATGGGACGAGCCAAATCCGGAGGCGCGTCCAGAATGTTGTCCGTCATCGCGTCGCCACTGGGGAAAATACTGCCCGCCTTCGGCTGGTGCAGCTGGATCTGCACCGATGTCGGCCAGATCCGTTCTTCCTGCTGCGTATGAATCAGAAAACCACTGTTGCCGTCCGTGTCGGTCGGAAACTTCCATTCCGCCGTCAACTCAAAGTCACTGTACGTTTCAATCGTCCACAGGAACCCCTTGGATTTGCCGTTACAAATCAGCACCGGCTCCTGATCCATGGACCCACGCACAAGATTCCACGTCGACTCCGCAACAAACAACTTCTCTTCCGGAAACGATTTCCACGTCTTCAACGGGTCCGCCCCCAAAAGGTCAATGCTCTCACCCTCGTCACTCCCGGTTGTCCCGGCAGCGGTCGCTGCCGTGTTCGCCCCGGTGTCAGCCGCCGATATTGTCGAGCCCAAAGTCTCCTGCCCACAGACCACACCAGACAGACACACCCAGCAAACACACAACAACACCAACACACTTCGAACTGTGTTCGCTGGTTCCGGAATCTCAATTTGTCGGTCCAGAGGCACTGACATACTTCAGATCATCGAAAAACATACGGCAATTGAAGACGCTCGCGTCATTTTTCTCTGAAACCACACCCGAACGCAAGTCGTCGCCAGCACTTTGAAGACGTTCCAGCCGGATTTCGATATCAGCCAGAGCCCCGTTGCCCGCCGGCAACATCCTGCCACACAGCCATGCTGCGAAATCAACACTGATTCATTTTCGAAACAAAAATGGAACGAAGTGATCGATTGGGTAAACACCCGCACGCCCAGTGGTTCTTCGGGATCACGTCTTTTTCCCTTGTAAAAAATCATTGCAACCAGTTGATAGCACACAACTTACGAACCAATCAACAACATTGGCCTAAGATTTTTTTACGCCGATTTTCCACTTTGGCTCGCCCTTCGCATTTCTCCACATCGTCGAACGAACATCGAACGAGTGAACACCGCAAAGGCCTGCAAACCCTCTACGGTACACTCTTCGGGTCCCCAGTCGCAGGCTTGCTCCAGATCGCGTCGAAACGATCTGGCCCGCTGTTTCGACCCTGACATGGGGAACTCTGCAGGAGCAGTGAACATGAACGAACGACAAATTCTCAATTCTCTCTCACAAAACAGAAAAAAAGAGTACCACAATGTTGAAGAAATTCTGGAATGACGAAGCTGGTGTGATCGTTTCCGCAGAAATCGTCCTGGTTGCGACGATTCTGGTCCTGGGCCTGATCGTTGGCCTGTCCGAACTGCAGAGCTCTATCGTTGCTGAACTCAGCGACCTGGCGAGCGCTTTCGGTAATGTTGACCAGAGCTACAGCACTTCCGGCTACGTTGGTTACAAGGCTAGCGGCGGGATCAAGGCTCGCACCTACGGTGCTTCTTACTACGACCGCGCTGACGAGTGCGACGGTGACGCTAACGTCGACATCGTTTGCGACGATCCAGGCGAAATGTAATCAATCCCCGGTGGCGGCTACCCCCCCTTTTCAGCCGCCCCGTTCGGCTCACAAAGAAAGGCAGGACTTATCGTCCTGCCTTTCTTTTTTTTTGCCCCTGCCTTGTCCAGCATCTGCGTTGATGATCCCGAACCGGTCGAGTAGCAGCGGGTGCCCCGCTTAATTCAACGACTCCTCGCGCCGCCCGCACACTCTCACCGCCGCCAGGCCGCACAACATCCGGCATTCGCCCGTAGTTCCCAACAACCTCAGCGGCTGATTTCCATCGCCGAACAATGCCCCCTGAACTACAGCGCCACCCGACTGGCACTGCGGCACATGCCGCCGACGCAATGCGGTAACAGCCCGCCGACTGTGCCCTTAACGCAACAAGTCGCCACGATCGTCAGCCCAGCAGCCTGATATCACATCGCCTGGTGGTTCCACGGCGCTTCGCCGTTTGCTGTTGCCCCCAAATTCCAGACACGCTGATTCGCTTCACGAACAGCCGCCACCTTCAGCGTCGGCGGCGACGGCGGCGCTTTCCAGATCCTTCCGCCTGGTCCCCCTGCTCATTGGCTCCGCTGTCAGTCCCGGCACGGTCATCGACCGATTCAACACCACTGCCAAATTCATCTCCAATCGCCGGCGGTTTCTCGGTCCGCTCCCTCAATGGCACCGCATCACCTTCCAGAGTTGCACCGCCAAAGCCAACTTCCTGCTCAGCATCCCCAGGCCCTCCCCGCCGGTCCCGATCCCGATCAGCATGGCGTTCGCCGGATCGCGATTGCGGATTGTCACCCGCGAATCGGCCAGCAGACCTTCCCCGGTCGTCCACGCGTCCACGGTCCCGCCCCCCATGCGGTCCACCGGTTGGGCCCCGACCAGACTCGCGCGACTGCTGACGCTGCGGCCCCTGATCACGTCGCCCACGCTCCCGGTAACCCTCTCGCTGACGGCCGCGGTCTCGAGCACCCGATCGGTCTCCCGTCCCTCGGTCCTGATGCAACGGCCCATCCGGATGCTCCGACTCCGCTGCCGACGACTCCGCCCCACTCGCCCCTTCAGATAAACCAGCCCCGAACTCCGCAGGCTGATAACGCTCAATGTCCTCAGACAACTTGCGACGGCCAGGATGTTGCGGCGGACGAACCGGAATCTGAGGAACATAGGGCACGTATGCCTCTTCTGCCGCTAACTGAGCCGCTTCGTCCACTTCAACTTCGGCCGGGTCAGCCGGACTGATAAAGGCCGTGACGTCCGGCGACACCACCGCCGCCCTGTCGATCGCGGTCATAAACTGTGCCGGATCACTGCAACCACAAAGATGACTGGTCACACTTCCCGGTACCGAAATCTGACGCCCACAGGACCGACAACGAAATACTCGCAACGCACGCAGGTCGAACTGCAGTCCCGGACCCTTCATGATCGTCAACTTTCATCACAAGAGGAAACCGGTAGAGCAGGGGTCACCACAGACGCCCGGGGACCATCAGCAGCACAGAGTCCGTGAACGCACGTCTCACATATCGCACAGCAAACCTGCTGCCCTCGGCACCACCCACGTCAGATGACCATCCCACCACAATAGTCAGTGCGCTAAACCCACAAGGGTTCGCCCCCGTTGCAGTTGCCCCCAACAATTCCGCGTTGGAGCCAGGCGCTGAAACACGCCACTGACGGCACAAAACCCAAACCCAGCGACATCAGCACTCAGACTTGCGCATCCCCACGTCAGCCCTGTCCTACCGTCCAGGTTCCGCGCCATACTCATTAGCTGCGTGAGAGATACAATCGTTGAATGTCTTCAAGCGTCACGTTGATAATCCGAGTGAACCCCGTATGGTTCCGCTCGTAAGAAATCCGGCTGGCCAACTGAGGCGACTTGTGAATGGCCGCCGAAACCCACCGACGGTCCTCATCTGCCAGGTTACCGACCGCCGCGTCCCACACGGTCTTTGTTTCCACGACAAGCGAATCGATACGCGGGTCAAACTTGTCCATCGTTCCGTTGCTCCCATACTGGGCCTTCGACCACGGTCGAACGACCTCATAACGCACCTCGCGGCCGCCAACTCGCCCGCGAGATTGAAAACAAAAGCCCGGTATGTTCAACATACCGGGCTTCGCAGATTGTAACTCGAAGTTCAGGGATTCCCAGTGAGACGAATTTAATCTTTCCCAGCCAGTGCCAGCATCCGTCGCGCCTTCTCAAGCCGACGAGCCACCCCGCGATACTCTTCATCCGTGCTGGCACGCTCCGCCTGTGCTTCGGCTAACTTCGACGCCGCAGCTTTCCGACTGATGTCCACGCAGGGCACGGCAGCGTTCGTCAGCACAGAGACAATCGGTCCCTTCACCTGAACAAACCCACCATCGACAAAGTAAGACTCCGCCTCTCCCGAGGGGCCCACAAGGCGCAACTCACCGATCCCCATCCGCCCCACAAGTGGGGCACGGCCGGGATAAAATCCCGCTGACCCATCGAACAAGGGCACCTTAATAGAGGCCACAGGACGATCAAAGAGGGTCTTTTCCGGGGTGACAAGTACCAGCCGAAGCTCTGCCATGTTCTACTCCTGCCGCGTTGACTGAGCAACCGGGATTTGCACTCAGGCCTGAGCCTGCATCTTCTTGTACTGCTCTTCAGCCTCTTCAATCGCCCCCACATACATGAAGGCCGACTCCGGCAAGTGGTCCCACTTACCGTCACATAGCTCTTCGAAGCTGCGAATAGTGTCGGCGAGAGGCGTAATCTTTCCAGCCTTCCCGGTGAACACTTCCGCAACGAGGAACGGTTGCGACAGGAATCGCTCAATTCGTCGGGCACGATGCACAACCAGCTTGTCATCTTCGCTCAACTCATCCACACCGAGAATCGCGATGATGTCCTGCAATTCACGATATCGCTGCAACGTCTGCTGTACTCGACGTGCCGCGTTGTAGTGACGCTGGCCAACGTACTGCGGATCGAGAATTCGGCTGGAGGAGGCCAGCGGGTCAATCGCCGGATAAATCCCCTTCTCCGAAATTCGACGCTCAAGATAAATGAACGCGTCAAGATGCGCGAACGCTGTCGCCGGAGCAGGGTCAGTCGGGTCGTCGGCCGGTACGTAGACCGCCTGCACCGATGTGATCGCACCGTTCTTCGTGGAGGTGATTCGCTCCTGCAACTCACCCAGCTCAGTACCCAGCGTCGGCTGGTAACCCACAGCCGATGGCATACGTCCCAGCAGAGCAGACACTTCCGAACCAGCCTGAGAAAACCGGAAGATGTTATCCACGAACAACAATGTGTCCGATCCCGTCGCATCTCGGAACCATTCGGCCATCGTCAACGCCGACAAGGCAACGCGGAGACGAGCTCCAGGCGGCTCGTTCATCTGGCCGAACACCATGCAGGTCTGCTCAATCACCGATCGACCAGTCTGGCCGATCTCAGTCTCCTGCATTTCGAGCCACAGGTCGTTTCCTTCGCGAGTTCGCTCTCCCACCCCGGCGAACACGGAGTAACCACCGTGAGCACTGGCGATACGAGCAATCAGCTCGGTCAAAATCACGGTCTTGCCCAGCCCGGCACCCCCGAACAAACCTGCTTTACCCCCGCGAACGAAGGGCGTCAACAGGTCCACCACCTTGATCCCCGTCTCGAAAACTTCCGTCTTCGAGCTGAGAGATTCTAATGCGGGTGGATGACGGTGAATTGGCCAACGCTCCTGATGGTCCACGGCACCCCGGCCGTCGATCGCATCACCCAGAACGTTGAACACTCGGCCAAGTGTTCCCTTGCCGACCGGAACCGACAATGGCCGACCCGTGTCGACCACAGCCATTCCGCGGCGCATCCCGTCCGTATTTCCGAGAGCCACGCAACGCACTCGGCCACCACCAAGATGCTGCTGCACCTCGCCAGTGACCTTCACGTGCTTGCCCTTGAGCTCTTCTTCGATCTGAAGAGCATTGTAGATCTCCGGAAGACTATCCTCAGGAAACTCGGCATCAAAAGTAGAGCCGATTACCTGAGAAACTCTGCCGTTCTTTTTCGTTTCACTCATGGGTCACTTGCCCTGTGAATCCAGTTTATTGTGTCCGCCCGACAACCAAACCATTGCCGGACCGTGATGAAATGACCAATCAACATCCACAGCACACCAAAGTGCACTGCCCACTTCTGACCCGACACTCGTTAACCCAGTGCCGCAGCCCCACCGATAATTTCGGCCAACTCAGAGGTAATCCCGGCCTGACGAGCCCGGTTGTACTGCTGTTTCAGGCTGCCCGCCATCTCGTCGGCGTTCTCCGTGGCCCCCTTCATCGCAACCATACGAGCGATCTGTTCGCTCACGATTGAATCCAGGAAGCACTTGAACAACTTCGCTCGGAAGGCCGCTGGCACAATCTCAGCCAGAATCTCTTCCGCAGACGGCAGAAACTCGTAATCAATCTCGCCGCTACCGCTGCTCGCAACACCACTAAGGCTGGCGATGGGCAGAATCGACTCAACGACAGCAAACTGCTTCGAGGCTGACTCAAACCGCGTATACGCCACATCCAATCGATCAATCCGACCGGCGATGTAGTCGTCGACGTAACGGCTGGCAAGCACTTCCACGTCTGCGAATGACGTCTTGTCCTCGAAGTGCGTGTAGCTTTGTGCAATGGCCACACGCTGAAAATTCAGGAACTTGATGCCGCGCTTACCGGATACTTCAAGAGAGACCTCAGTTCCACGTTCACGCAGTGTCCGCAAATGGGACAATGTCTGACGCAGCACACTGGCGTTATAACCGCCACACAGCCCTCGGTTGGCGGTCAACACCAGCAATACCGACCGCTTCTCCTCAGGATGCTTTTCCAGAAGAGGGTGCGAAAACTTGAGGTTAGCCTGCCCAAGATCCCCGACGATCTCCGAGATCTTCCGGGTGTACTCGGCAGCTTCCGTCGCACGATCCAACGCCTTCTTGAAGCGACTGGTCGCGATCAGCTCCATCGTGCGCGTAATCTTGCGAATGTTGCGCACGGCCTTGAGCCGTTTGACAAGTAAGCGTCGGTTCGCCATGAATCAATCACACCGCACAAAAAGTGTCAGGGATGCCCTCGTTGAATGTGCCTGCGGAACATGTCGCTCCACAGGCACGTCCCGCTACGCCTCAGCCCTTGGCCGCCTGTCGCGCCACAAACGCTTCCAGGGCCTTTTTCAGCATGCCTTCGATCTCGTCCGTCAGTGCCGCCTCGGCAACAAGCTTGTCACGCATGTCTGAATGCTCAGTCCGAATGAACTCATGCAACTCACGCTCTACCGCCTGCACACGATTCACCGGCACCTTGTCGAAGTAACCCTTGGTACCCGCGTAAATGGCCACGACCTGGTCCGCAACATGCAGAGGACCGTACTGTGGCTGCTTCAGCAGTTCCACCATCCGGTAACCACGATCCAACTGGGCCTGAGTTGCTTTGTCAAGCTCGGTCCCCAGTTGCGCGAAGGCCTCGAGCTCGCGGAAGGCCGCGAGGTCCAGTCGCAAGCTGCCGGCGATCTTCTTCATGGCCTTCGTCTGAGCGTTACCGCCCACGCGACTGACCGAAATACCCACGTTGATAGCAGGGCGAATACCTTTCCAGAACAAGTCTGGCTCAAGGTAGATCTGACCGTCGGTAATCGAAATCACATTCGTCGGGATGTACGCAGAAACTTCACCTTCCAGCGTTTCGATAATCGGCAGTGCCGTCATCGAACCACCACCCAGCTCCTTGTTCAACTTCACAGCTCGTTCCAACAGTCGGCTATGACAGTAAAACACGTCGCCCGGAAAGGCCTCGCGCCCAGGAGGACGCTTCATCAGCAGGGACAACTGTCGATAGGCAACAGCCTGCTTCGACAAGTCATCATACACGACCAGCGTGTGCTTGCCCTGATACATGAAGTACTCAGCCATCGCTGCACCGGCATAGGGAGCGATGTACTGCAACGGGGCTGGGTCCGAGCTGGTGGCTGCAACGACGATAGTGTAATCCAACGCGCCGTTCTGTCGCAGAACCTCCACCACGCCGGCGATTGACGACGCCCGCTGTCCACAGGCCACGTAAACGCAAATCACACCGGTACCCTTCTGATTCAGAATGGTATCGATTGCAATCGCGGTCTTGCCCGTCTTGCGGTCGCCAATAATCAATTCGCGCTGGCCACGACCGATCGGAGTCATGGCGTCGATCGCCTTGATCCCCGTCTGCAATGGCTCTTTCACCGGCTGTCGCTCAGCAACACCCGCCGCCTGCCATTCCACCGGACGAGACTCCGAGGTGATCACAGGTCCACGCCCGTCGAGCGCGACACCAAGCGGATCCACCATTCGGCCAAGGAGGGCTTCGCCGACCGGCACGGACAACAGTTTCCCTGTCGACCGAACCTCGTCGCCCTCTTTGATCTTCAGGTAGTCCCCGAGAATCACCACGCCGACGCTGTTCTCTTCCAGATTGAATGCGAAGCCGCGCGTCCCGCCCGAGAATTCAACCATCTCGCCGGACATAACAGTCGACAGCCCTGTGCACCGCGCAATGCCGTCGCCCACTTCAATCACGCGACCAACTTCCGCAGTCTGCATCAGACCGCGGAAGTCTTCAATCTCCTTCTGGATGACTGAAGCGATCTCGTCCGCTTTGAATTTCATTGAAAGCTTTCTCCACCAAACGACCCTGCAGTGTCTTCAACCGGGATCGCAGCGATGAATCAAAAACGGTATCCCCTACCTGCAACACCATGCCACCAAGCAGCGCCGGATCAACCGATTCTTCCAGAATCGGGTCAAATCCAAACGCCTGTCGCAAACTCGTGCGAACCTGTTCCCGGGCTGTTTGTGAAAGTGAACGAGCGACCCGGACTCGCACCCTCTGTTTCCCCGCTGCCTGCTCCTGAAGACGTTTGACGACTTCACGAATGACAGGCAACATGTCCAACCGACCGTGCCGCGCCAGGACCCTCAGAAAGTTCGCAAAGAACTCGCTGCTGCGGACTGACACCACGCGATTGATCAGATCCAACTTTTCGTCTCGACCAACTGCATCCGACATCAGAATCGCGGCAAATTCCGTGAACCTGCCCAGAACGTCGTCGACGAACGAATCCAATTCCTGCTCAGGTGCCGACTGACCATTTGCTGCTGCAGCGCTCAGGTAAGATTCTGCATACAAAGTCGCGACCGCTCGCGCACCGGGATCTTCCAGCACACTCTCTGGCCGACTTTTCAGCTTTGTGTCAGACATAAATTACCTTCACCACTTCGACAACAATGCCACAGCCTCAAACCCTGCACCGGCTGACTGAACCGACTCTACTTGCGTAGTTGCGCTACAGCCTCACCCACAAGACGATCCTGATCGCCATCCGAAAGGGCTCGTCCCAGCACATGCTCTGTAGCAAGAATCACCTGAGCATTCACCTGACTAAAGACCTCCGACAACGCCGTGTCTTTTGCCTGACGGATCTCGTCCTTCGCACGCACTCGAATCGCGTCGACGTCCCGCTGGGCTGCTGCGATCAAGTCCTGACTGGTCCGCTCTGCATCTCTACGCGCCTCTGCTACCATCGCCTGAACAGTCTGCTCAGCAGCCTTCAGTTTGCTCTGGTAATCTGCCAGCAACGCTTCTGACTTCCGCCGATTCTCTTCAGCTTCGGCAATCGCACTACGAATCCCAGCCTCTCGCTTATCCAACCCCTCAATCATCGGCTTCCAGGCAAACTTACCCAGCACACCGAGAAACAGGAGGAAGATAATGAAGGACCAGAGCGCGAGGTCCGCTTTCCAGTCCATGGGCACACCCGTTGGATGACCACCGTGGTCCCCTTCCTTATGCTCGTCCTGAGCCGCGGCGTCCTCCGGAGCGACACTCAATGGCGCCATTCCAACAGCAACCGGAGCCGTGAAGCCCAGCACAAGAAGCAAAACACACAGGGAGGTAAACCAGCGATTCATCTTTGTGACTCTGCCCGCGGACATCATTGCAGCCATCCCACAAACACCCAGCGACTCTGAACCGTCGGGAGAAACACTACTTAATCATACAGACGATCAGGCCGATCACAGCGGCACCTTCAATCATCGCCGCCACGATCACCATGCTGCCCTTAATGTCAGCAGCAACTTCCGGCTGGCGAGCCATGCTCTCAAACGCAGCTGTAGACAGACGGGAAATTCCCAGTCCAGCACCGATTACCACGAGACCGGCACCAAAGGTGGCCGTCAGGTTGATCAGCGGCTGGGCAGCGGCCGCACCCACTTCCACAATGGCTTCCTGAGCCATTGCCGGAGCCGACACAGCGACGAATGCACCAACGAGCAACATTGCATACTTCAGAAACTGAGCCACAACAATCTCCTCTCAATTGCTTAGACCACAAAGGTCCCAAAATCTGCTGACGCTTGCACGCAGCCCTGACGTCAACACCGTTATCCAGACACTCTGCAGGACACCGCCCTGCAGAACTAACCCTCAAAGCACCACATTACCACAGAAGTCAGTGCTTGTGCACCGCTCCCGAGATAAAGATCGTGGCAAGGAACGAAAACACATAGGCCTGAAGCACTGCCACCAGCAACTCCAGAATCCCTACCCCAATCTGCCCCAGAACACTACCCACCGTTATCACGCCCCACAGAGCGGTATTACCCTTGGCCGCAACAGCAATGAACCCCAGAATCACACCTAAGGCCGTGTGACCGCCCATAATATTGCCGAACAATCGCAAGGCAAGAATCGTGTGCTTAATGATGAACCCCAACCCTTCGATCGGGAACATCAGACAGGCCATTGCGATACCACCAGCACCCGTCATCCCGGTGTTGGGGATCAGATTGCCGAAAAATCCGCCTACACCCATCACCTCAACGCCAAACAGAAACGATGCCAGCATCGCAGTCACAGCAAGGGCCGCCGTCACGTTGATGTTGCCTGTCGCCGACCCCAGAGACGGGATCGCTCCCAGCAAGTTGCACAAGAGGATGTAGAAAAAACAACTCCAGACAAACGGCAGATACCTGTCAGCAGGATGCGATCCGGTGGCAACCGCCGCATGATGACCGTGACCAGTGTGCCCATGCGACCCATGATCCGCGTGGCCGTGATGCTGATCATGCTCGCCATGACCATGATCATGGGAATGATCACCAATCGTGGGACGAACCACCTGATCCCTGATCACAAGGGCAATCATTTCCCAGAAATTCCAGAATCGCCCTCGAACAGGCTGACCACTGCGAATCCGCGTTGCCAACCCTCGGAAGATCAGCAGGCAGAGCACCAAAACAACAACCTGCAGGACCATGAATTTTGAAATCATGAATCCGGGGTTTTTTGCCGTCCCCGCGAAAGGCTGCGGAATCAACACCTTGCCAACCAAAGCCTGATTGACCTGCTCAACCGTCGGGTTGTGCAGATGCAATGTCTGCTTGACGTACCAAGGCACATCACCAATATTCGAATAAGTCTTTGCAGACGTCAGGAACGCTGGCACCTCAAAGTAGCCAAAATCGCGTACGTGATGAAAATGATCTTCAGCACTCATTAGGCGACCGCTTCCGACTCGTTCAAACACCACAATCAAAACCAACAACTGCACCACACAGGCCAGTCATCAGCACCAACCAACCCGCTACTTACCTCGGGCCCCCGACCGCAGAGCTTTCTGGTATGTCCATACCTCGAAGCCCATCGTGATCAGATAAAAACCCATGACCCAACCATAGAACAGCGAGATACCCACCTGCGGCCAACCGCTTCGCACGATTAACACACCTGCGAACACCACACCCACTCGCACAGCCATGTGCAGCCAGATGCGAACCAAAGGCTCAGCAGCCACACCAACCAATGCAAGACCTGTATTTATAAGACCGGGCACCCCACACAGCAACAACGCCCCAGTCATCCAAAGCACACCAACTCGACCGTGCAGCCAGAGCGACGGCCAATACGCCACCACCCAGAGAACACCCTGCACAGCAACACTACCAAACAATGCCGAAAAAACTGCCCCTGAACCGGAACCAGTCAACTTTTACCCCCCGGCAAGGAACCCGGATTAAGTCCCCCTCTTGTCGGTCGAACGCCCCAATCGACTTGCAGATTCTTGATCCAGTCGACTAATGATCCGCCAAAGTGAGAAACCAGCAATAACAAACCCAAGCACCGATCCGCAAATCGTAAACAACGGTACGACCCGGAATCTGCAATCTGCCCAGTAACCGATCCAAATCAAAAAACCCAGATAAAGTGCAGTCGCAAGTATCTCATGGGCTGTCTGATAGCCCCGAGAGATGTCACGGGCATTTTTTTGATGGGAGCTTTGAGGTCTGATAGGAATACTGCTCCTTGACCGAAGCACGGCCATGCTTTGGCATAGCGGCGAGTGTAGGACTGGTCGGAAACTGAGTCAAAGAAGCGGCCGACAGGGCTGGGAAATTCCCGGAAACGAGACGTGTTTCAGGGATCTTTGACCGCGGAAGCAGTGCCACA
>CAIYBH010000165.1 GCA_903924405.1 uncultured Planctomycetaceae bacterium
CTGTTTTCCTGCCCCGCAGCATTCCTCACCACGCTGACGCAGCATGAACGCTCACTGGTCACAGCCCGCAAGAAGGTGGCTCGCCCCACCCAGCGATCACTGCAGCTTGAGCTGGACCGGATGGACGAAGATTACGCGGACGATACCGAGTACGACGAAGCCACCAACGACGCACTCGACACGGCCACTCGCCTGTTCCGTGAACCCACAGAACAGGAACGAGCCCTGCTGAAAATCATGCGAGACTGGGCGGATAAAGCCTCAGGCCAGCGGGACTCCAAAGTCCGCCAGCTGATTGAGTGGCTGAAGACGCACCTGAAACCCGGCGGAAAGTGGGGGCAGGAACGAGTCATCATCTTCACGGAATACCGCGCGACTCAGCACTGGCTGCAGGAAGTTCTCGCCAGTGAAGGCTTCACCACCGGGGACCGCCTGCTGACAATGTACGGTGGCATGGATCCGGAACTGCGAGAAGAAGTGAAGGCCGCATTCCAGGCCGCACCGGACATCAGTCCCGTGCGCATCCTGCTGGCTACTGATGCCGCCTCAGAAGGTCTGGACTTCCAGAACTTCTGTTCCCGACTGATTCACTACGAAATTCCGTGGAATCCCAACCGGATGGAACAGCGGAATGGTCGCGTGGACCGGCACGGCCAAAAGGCGTCTGAGGTGCTGGTGTATCACTTCGTGGGTCAGGGCTATGCAGAACGGCAGAACCGCCAGTCCGGTGGGACCGTCTCTGACATGGATGCGGACCTGGAATTCCTGATGCGGGTTGCGTTGAAGATCGAAACCATCCGGGAAGACCTTGGCAAGGTGGGCATGGTGATTGCGCAGCAGGTAGAAGAAGCCATGCTGGGCCGTCGCACGCGACTGGACACAGAGAAGGCCGAAAAAGAATCCGAGCCGATTCGCCGCATGCTGCGGTTTGAGCGAGATCTGCAGAAGCAGGTGCAGGCCCTGATGGCGCAGTACCGTGAAACACGTCGTGAATTGCGATTATCCCCCGAAAACATTGCTCAGGTTGTGCAGGTCGGTCTGTCACTGGCCGGACAGCCGGGATTGGTGGCGGGTGATGCGTGGCGGGTGGCGGGAGACAACGCAGGGCCGGACGGGGTGCGTGTTGCAGTCGAGGCGAAGAAGCAACGCAGCGACCGCTCCAGCGACCCCATTCTGACCGCAGAAGCAGCACCCTCCTATGGCGCCCCCTCCGCCTCGCAACTTGCATCACGCCCCACGGACCCCGCCCCCCGCCTCACGCATCCCGCACCACGCCTCTACACTCTGCCGGCACTCAAAGGCAGTTGGGCGGCCTGCGCAGAGGGGCTTGAGCATCCGCACACGAAGGACATTCGTCCGATTACGTTTGACGAGTCGGTGTCGCGAGGTCGGGATGACGTGGTGCTGGTGCATTTGAACCATCGTCTGCCGCAGATGTGTCTGCGGTTGTTGCGAGCGGAAGTGTGGGCGGACAAAGGGCGATCGAAACTGCAGCGAGTCACGGCGCGAGTGGTGCCGAATGACGTTCTGGAATTTCCGGCGGTGGTTGCCTTCGCCCGACTGGTAGTGATTGGCGGAGACAGTCATCGACTGCACGAGGAGATGATTGCCGCTGGCGGATTGATCAGGGATCAGAAGTGGAGCGGTCGCCTGAATGTGGGTCAGACAGAAGCGGCGATTGCCGGAGCGACAGATCGAGCAGTGTCTCAGCAGGTACAGCAGCGTCTGCTGGAACTGTATCCGGCATTCCGGACACCCCTGGCGTCCGCCCTGGAAGCGCGAATGAAGCAGTTGGTGGACGGCCTGCAGAAAAAACTGGCCGAACGGGCTGACAAGGAAGCGGGCGATATCGCTTCGATTCTGACGGAACTGAAGAAATCGATTGAAAGCGAGCTGAACGATCCGGTTTACGTGCAACCGACTTTGTTCGCGACGGAAGAGCAGGAGCGGTATGACCGGAACAAAGACGCCATGCGAGCCCGAGTCAAAGAAATTCCGGAAGAAATCGAAAGGGAATCAGCGGCCATTCGAGCCCGTTTCGCCTCGCCCCAGGCACGAATGTTCCCCGTGGCCGTGATGTTTTTGGTACCAGAGAAGATGAAGTGACCACGGAATACACAGAATACACGGAAAAGACAGAGATATCCGTCAAACAAAGCTTGTCCGATGGTGCTGGTGTATGAAGACGAGGCATGCAAAATCCTCGGTGTGTGTGTCGAGGTGCAGGAGGAGTTTGATGTTTTTGGTACCGGAGAAGATGAAGTGACCACGGAACACACAGAATACACGGAACTGATAGAGGTATCTGGCGAGGAATGAGTGTCCAATGACGCTGCTTTACGAAGAAGAAACATACAGGATCCTTGGTGCGTGTTTCGAGGTGTATAAGGACAAGGGTTGCGGCTTTCTGGAGGCTGTGTATCAGGAGTGTTTGGAGATTGAGTTTTCGCTGCAGTCGATACCCTTCGAAATTCAGCCACCGTTGTCTCTGGCGTACAAGGGACGCACTCTCAGGCAGACCTACATCCCGGACCTCATATGCTTTCAGAAGATCATTGTTGAGATCAAAGCCGTGAGTCTGCTCGACGACGCTCATCGCGCACAACTTCACAACTACCTGAAGGCATCCGGGCATCGAGTCGGTCTCTTGTTGAACTTTGGTCATCATCCGAAACTTGAGCACGAACGGATCATTCGCTGATCCATCCCCCATTCTTCGCCCCGCGTCCCCCTTTCCCGTGTCTTCCGCATCTTCCGTGGTACATCCTTCACTTGATTACAAACGTCTCGTTCCCTGATCTTCCCCCGTTCGTCGCCCTGTGCTCCACTTTTCCGTGTATTCCGTGTCTTCCGTGTCTTCCGTGGTGATCCCTTAACTTGATTACCAAAAGACCATTCACTGATCCTCCCACACTGTTCGCCCTGCGTCCCCCTTTTCCGTGTATTCCGTGTCTTCCGTGGTGATTCCCCCAAAATGTCCATCGCTCGTCATCACACCGAATGGCTGTCGCTTGTCCCGGTTTCCGGGCCGTTTCTCAGTCTGCCCGTGCTTCTCGAAGCCTTCAGTGCCGGCCTTGAACCTCACGACCCGGACCACGTCCGCCTGCTGCGGCAGGAATACGAGGAGTGGCGGGTGATGGGTGATGGGGGGCGCGTGATACCACGGGCTCGTCACCACGCATTTATCCGGTTCATCCTGCAGGAGACATTGGATCTGCCGGACAATCTGCTGCTCCAGGGCCAATCCATCCCCCAGACGCTGCAGGTGGAAATCCCGGAACACGGCGAATTGCTGCGCCCGGACTTCGTTCTCGTGTCACCACCATCAGGAAACGGGTCACCCGCCACCAACCACGCGCCACGCCTGCTCATTCAGACCTACGCCCGGTCCCAGGATCTCAGCAGCTACGTCAGCGGTTCCACGTGGAAAGCTTCGCCGGATACCCGCATGACCGAGCTGCTGCACGGCACGGGCGTGCGGCTGGGGCTGGTCACCAACGGCGAACACTGGATGCTGGTGGATGCGCCGAAGGGAGAGACCAGCGGGTATGCCTCGTGGTATGCGTCGCTGTGGCTGGACGAACCGATCACACTGCGAGCATTCCGCAGCCTGCTGTCCGTGCAGAGATTTTTCGGTGTGTCGGATGACCAGACACTGGAATCGCTGCTGGCAAAGAGTGCGTCGAATCAGCAGGAGGTGACGGATCAGCTGGGTTATCAGGTTCGCAAGGCGGTGGAGGTGCTGATTCATTCGCTGGACAAGGCGGATCAGGACTTCGGTCGGGAGCTGCTGGCGGACGTGACGCCGGAGCAGCTTTACGAATCAGCACTGACGGTGATGATGCGGCTGGTGTTTCTGTTTTGCGCGGAAGAGCGTGAACTGATTCCCAGCAAGCCATTTCCGGTGTATGAGCAGAATTATTCGGTGTGCACCATCAGCCGGCAGCTGCGGGAATTGGCCGATCAGCATGGCGAAGAGCTGCTGGAGCGACGTTACGACGCGTGGCAGCGGCTGCTGGCAGCGTTCCGAGCGGTTTCTGGGGGATTAAAGCACGACGATGTGCAAATACCCGCCTACGGTGGAAACCTGTTCAATCCCGACAGATTCCCTTTCCTCGAAGGACGCAAAGCGGGGACCACGTGGCGGAATGCGTGGACCGTGGGGCGTGGTCTGGGATCCGAAAGCCCCGGACAAAATTCTCCAGCATCGGCCGCTGGTCCACCGTCCCCGCCCCCCCGTCCACGCCCCCCCGTCCACGCTCCACGGTCCACGCCCCACGATTCCCCGCCACTCGCCACCCCACTCCCTGTGAACAACCGCACCGTCCTCCACCTGCTGGAAGCCTTGCAGCTGTTGCAGATCAAGGTCCCTGGCGGTGGTCCGACCGAAGCGCGGCGAGTCAGCTTCCGGGCACTCGATATTGAGCAGATTGGTCACGTTTACGAAGGTCTGCTGGATCACACAGCGAAACGAGCTGTCGAACCGTACCTGGGACTGGCTGGTACGCGGGCCAAGGAGCCGGAGATTAGACTGGCGGAATTGGAACGTGAGGCGTGGGGCGTGCACCGTGAACCGAAAAGCGAACCCCAGGTGTCATTTTGGAAATGGCTGAAGGAACATACTGGTCGAAGCGAATCGGCTCTTAAGAAAGCCTTTTCGTCACGCCCCACGGACCACGATCCAC
>CAIYBH010000166.1 GCA_903924405.1 uncultured Planctomycetaceae bacterium
AACCCCAATTTCAGGCTTTGACAAAGCACGAGCTTTTTACTCAACACGCCCCAAAACACACCAGCCAACAGAACATTTGCCGCGTACTGGACACTCCTGAACCCACAACCGCTGTCACCCAATTGAGCCCTCTTTACCCATTGGTTCCCGGCCATCTTCTGAACCCTGAAACTCAGTCCCTGCCGACGCTCCTCGGAAGGAACCCCGTCCTGCAAACAGCCCGCGGAAGACTCACCCACCAGACATCACAAAGGACACGGACCGCAGAGCCCCTGTCCGCGATTCCCTGAACTCTCCGCAAACATTGCTCACGGTATTCGTTACACCCCACGTCATCGCCGATGACACATGGATTCCCTACCAAGCCTCACACAGATTCAGAAAGTCGGCCGATGATTCACTCCTGTTCCGGATTCCTGCCTGCTGAGACGACACGGTCTGCCTGCCTTTCACGAACAGCCGCGATCACCATCGCGCTGCTCCTGCTGACCATGATTCCGCGGGTCTGCGCACAGCAGGCCCCTTCTGACGAATCTCCATCTCCGGCAGGGCCGACAACCGACTCGGCTCCCAAGCTGCTGGCACACTGGCCACTCAACGGCAGCACCACGGAGCTGGTCAATCCCAACACCACCGTGATTCGCCGAGGCCAGCCGGACATTCGCAGCGGTGAGGAATCTGTGGGATTCTCCGGCAGCGGAACATGGCTCGAAATCCCCGCCTCAGACGCTCCACAACATGGCACCGAGGATTTTACCATCGTTCTCCGCGTCCTGTGCGACACGTCCTCCACAAGAACCACCGGAGATCTGCTCAGTCAGTATGATCCGGTTTCCAGACGCGGCTTCCACCTGTCGCTTAAGTCCTCGCCGGGCGTGACATCCAGCCAGGCAGGCTTCCGCCACCTGCAGTTCGGCATTGACGACAATAAATCGACAGACTGGCAGGATTGCGGACGGCCGGGTGAAGCACTCCTGGGGTTCGCAATGGCAGAACATCAGGGGGCGCTCTATGTCGGTACCTGTGAACCCGGGAAGGATCAGTCGGGTCGGGTCTTTCGTTACGACGAAAACGGCCAATGGATCAACTGCGGGGCTCCGGACAATTCCAACAGCGTCACTGCCATGGCCGTCTTTGACGACCAGCTGTATGTCGGCACCGGGAAGTATCGAGTTGCGGGATCCAGTCTGCCGGAATCTGAAAACCTGGCACTCGGTGGCAAAATTTTTCGCTATGACGGCGGTCAGAAATGGACAAACTGCGGACAACTTCCCAACACGGAAGCGACCGGCGGACTCGTGGTCTTCAATGGCCACCTTTTCGCGTCATCACTGTATAAGCCCGCCGGATTCTTCCGCTACGAAGGAGGACAGCAATGGACCTCATTGCCCGTTCCAGAAAGCCTCGACACAACCACGCAGACCCTATCCAGCCGGCGCGTCGAATCCATGACGGTGCACGAAGGTTGGTTGTACGCCGGAAGCTATGACGGTGGACATGTCTACCGATTTGATGGCAAGGCGTGGGAAGACTGCGGCAGATTGGGCGAAAACACTCAAACCTATTCATTCACCCAATACGACGGTCAGCTGTATGTGGGCACATGGCCCAGCGGCAGCGTGTATCGATTTGAAGCTCCGAACAAGTGGTCTGACTGCGGACGACTTGGTGAAGAACTGGAAGTCATGGGCATGATGGTTAACAACGGAAGACTCCTCGCCGGAACGCTGCCTCTCGCGGAAGTCTATGAGTATCAGGGTCTGTCCGCATGGAAGCGACTTGCGCAACTCGATCACACACCAGACGTCCGCTACCGCAGAGCATGGACGATGGCGGAACATGCCGGACAGTTGTTCTGCAGCACACTGCCTTCCGGACGAATTTTTTCGATGTCCGCAGGGCAGCAGGTCCAGTGGGGACACATCCTGCCCGCCAAATGGTGCGAGATCATCGCCGTCAGATCCTCTGACCGTCTGACACTGTTTGTCGATCGGCAACAGGTCGCCCAGTCCACCGTCGTCGACACAAAATCGTGGAACCTGAACAGCGCCGCGCCGCTGCGCATCGGAGCCGGTATGAATGGAACGCTCAATGGCCGAATTGCGGACCTGCGAATTTACCGCGGAGCGTTATCCCCCACGAAAATACCAACCCGAAGCGCCGGCGAGTGACTGGGCACAGCGGACGTCCACGGTGACGTTTCCTGACGCGGCGCGAGTGTGCGGGACATTCTGTTTATAGTGCAAATTTTATTGCTCCGTGCCATTCAGCCCCAATCGGGGCGGCATCATGTAGCCATGGGCGCGAGCCCATGGAACATCCCCCCCACATCACCAAAGCCCCGAAGGGGCGACATGAGATGGAATCCACCGTGATCACGGACGGAACGACATCACCACGGCTTCCCCTGCTCCTGCGTTTTCGTGCTCGTGCTCAGTCCGCCGTAGCGGACGGTACTCGTCATCGTAATCGAAAAACACTCCGGGGCGGC
>CAIYBH010000167.1 GCA_903924405.1 uncultured Planctomycetaceae bacterium
CAGGATGTAGCCATGGGCGTCAGCCCATGGAATGGCGTGTATTAATCACCCCCAAAGCCCCAACGGGGGCGACACAATTCGACTGCCTGGCGACCGCAGGACGTACGTCTTCACCGGTGGGGCGAGGTTCCACCTGAGCCGGAAGGGTAGAGTTTCGGCTTGGCAGGAGCCGCGCCCTCCCGAAGATCCGCGCCCGCCCGATTAACAGCGCCCTCCCGATTAACAGCGCCCTCCCGAACAAAAGCGCCTCCTCAATCAAAAACAAGCGCGGGTTCACATATTTTTTCCGTCGCTGCGCGACGGAAGGTTGCTCCGGCTCAGTTCCACCGTCGCTGCATCTCCGCCACGGACCGGCGACTCCCGCGTGTCGTCCCTCCACGCTGCGTCTTCGGTCCCTGGCTCCGATACCGCTCCCTTCACCGACTATTCTGCGGGCGGACCGGAAAGCAGACAGACACGGAAACCCAGATACCAGTTGCGATCGCCAGGCCTCCACCTGCCCCGAAACGCAGCACGGCAGTACGCTGGAGAAAAGTACCAACAGCCACCACGCAACACACGCAGGCCATCTTCCGAATGACTTTCCCGCGGCACCGACACTTCCGGGTCCAATACTCCATCATCGCGCCGCTTATAGGCGTCCTTGTCCCAATCATCGCGGCACCATTCCCAGACGTTGCCATGCAGATCGTACAGTCCAAAATCCGTCTTCTGCTTCTGACCCACCGGCTGGGTGGAGCGGGCGGAGTTATCGTCATACCAACCAGCCGCATCCAGTGCGGCTGCACCATCGCCGGTGTAGTACTCCGTGTCCACCGCTCGCGGTTGGCCCGAGGCATCCCGCATCAAACGACTGGCGTACTCCCACTGCGCTTCGCTGGGCAGCGCGGCCCCAAATCCAGTGGGAATCGCAGCGACGTGCAAGGTTTTGAGCCAGTCGCAGAACTGGCTGGCCTGAAACCAATCCAGGTTTTCCGCAGGATGCCGAGGACGCCCGGGAAACTCGTTTTTGTGGTCGATTCCCAATCGTTCCGTCCACACGGCGAATTGTTCCTGAGTCACCGGATAGATGCCCATGTAGAAACCGCTCATCCGCACGAGGTGCGGTGGTTCTTCGCTGGCATCCATGCCCCGGGATCCCATCCGGAATTCGCCCGCCGGAAGCCAGTTGAAGTCCATGACAATATGGTCCGAGAGTCGGAGGCGACAGGATGGAGGCGGAGGAACAGCTGCTGCAGACATCTGAAGGAGGCGTTTCTGAAGGGTGATCGGGTCTTCGGGTCATCGGAGGGCCGGATCATGGTTCCAGCACACAGATGTGGTGAGTCTTATAGAAGTACTGTTATAGAGATCCGGAGCCGATCTGGTCAAACGGACGCCGCGACTGCCATCTGCTCACCCCGCACCACACTCTCCTCACTCCCCCGCCAGCATTGCAAAGGTCCCTGCGGTCAGAAATAATTCCAGTCATTCCCCGGCCACGTCGCCGGGACAGTTTGCTGCGAAGCAGTCCTGATGGGTGGCGTTTTGTGGTGGGTGGCGTTTTAAGGTGCGGCATGAATCTTCCCACAACAGCAGCGCGATATCAGCCGCGATTTGTAATTGGTGTCACTGGCCACATGCATTTTGATCGGGCCCATGACAGCACGATTCGCCAACGTGTACGCACCGTGTTGCTTTGGGTGACGGGCCGAATGAGTGCCGTGGATTCGACCGGGCGGGAGCTGCTGCGTGCGTTGGGGCCGTCGCCGGCGCTGGATCCTGAAAGCGTGCTGCTGCTGACCTGCCTTGCGCCAGGGGTGGATCAACTGGCGGCTGAGGTCGCGTTGGAGCTGGGGATCCCCGTGCGGGCGGCGTTCCCCTTTCCAGCAGAGTTGCCGGAGTGGCAGGACGACGGTCGTTCGCAACCGGCGCCCCTCTATCGCAACGCCAGTACGTTCCGCCGGGGTGACCGAGGTGATGAGCAGCGACTGGCGGAGTATGATGAAATGCTGCGTCGGATTGGTGTGAACAATGTGTTTGCGGTGCGGCAGGCCGCCGAGAGCGAGTGCAGTGAACCTCAGTGGGTGGAGCAGCTGAGTCGGGATCTACCGGACCCGCTGGGGCGCAGGCGGCGTTACCGGGCCGCGGGTGAGTATCTGGCGGATCAGTGTCAGCTGCTGATTGCGGTCTGTGATCGTGAGCACTGGCAGTCGCCATCGTCGACCGGGCAACGAACCGGGCCGGACTCTGCGGAATCGGTCGCCTGTGCGGATGTGGTGCTGGACGCGCATCTGCGGGGCCTGCGACCAGGGCGTCTGGCGGCGCAGCGTTCGGCAGGCTGGGTCAGGCGGGGAACGGTGATTCGGATCTTTCTGCCACGCGAGGGTGTTTTGGACCGTGAGGACTTGCGGACGGGGTCCGTCGCCATCTGGACCAATGCTATGCAGCCGGAGGTCCGGGACGATGAGCAGCTCGCTGAACTGCATGGGGAGGCCCTGAACCTGGATCGCTGGCAGCGTCGGTGTCAGGGGGCGTCGGTGATGAGGATTGATGGTGGTCGGGAATCGCAGCGCATGTTGCCCGACGAATCGAGGACGGCTCCGACGCTGCGCTGCCTGCTTCAGCGGTGCGGGGCAGGGATTATCACCGTGATGCAGGTTGGGCTGCAATCAGCACGAAGTTGGTGGTCAAGGTCGTTCAGTGAAGGACCGTCTCCAGCACCGGCACCAGCACCGTCTCCAGTACCGGAACCGGCGACCAAGCTGCAGACGCTGGCGCGTCAGCGCCGCTGCGCCTCCCGCATCAATCAGGCGGCGGACGGAAACATGAAAACCCTGCGTCGCCGACTGCTGTGTCTGGCGGGCGTGGTCATGCTTCTGCTGCAGCTCAGCCAGTACTGGGTCCCGATCCAGCTGACACCGGCAGTGAACACCCGGCGGCTGGGGCTGCTGGTGGCAGCCGGCTGCGGACTATGGATCAGCTGGGTGCTGTATCTGCAAAGCCGCAGACGCGGGATGGTGTCGGACCAGGACGACTATCGCGTGTTGAGCGAGGCGTTGCGCGTGCAGTTTTACTGGACGGCTGGCGGGACGGGGCAACTTGTGTCTCAGTATTATCTGCAGCATCAACGTGGAGGGTTGTCGTGGATTCGTGCGGCGGTCAGTTCCGCGGCCATGCCGGTTTCTGAAGACCGGGTGGAGTTTTTGAAGTTGTCGTCGGCGGGGCAGCGTCAGCGTCTCGAGCAGATCCGCAGGGGTTGGCTGGAGGAGCAGACGCGTTACTTTGAAAACAAGTCTCACGAACTGACGGTACGACAGCGCTGGTTGACATTCTTCGCAAAAGTCCTGTTGTTCAGTGGACTGGTGCAGCTGGGGACTGCCTGTGTGCTGGAATTTACCGAGCACGAAAACTGGTTGTCAGACTTCCTGTCGACTCTGCCGGTGCCGCCCTTCTGGCCACTACCAATGGCGCTATTGCCAGTGGGGCTGCTTGCAGTCAGCAGTGTGATCGTTTTTCTCATTGTGCAGCTGCTGACATACCGCGCCAATCGTCAGGGCTATCCGGCGCGGCGAACGTCGGGGGCGGCAGGTTGGTTGTTGTGGATCGAAGGCATCGTCGAGCGGCCGTGGACCGTTCCTGCGGCGACGCTGCTGTTTTCCGGCGCGTGCCTCGTGGCGGCCTATGGGTTGCCGGAAACTCTGTCGCAGTTACCATCCGGACGGAATCTGAATCAGATTCTGCGAAATCTGAGTTTTGCGGGAGCGGGATTGCTGCAGGCGGCGATGAGTTTCAGTTTTTTAAGTCGCAACATTGCACACTACCGCAGCATGGCTCAGGTGTTTCGGCGGGCGACGGCGCAGTTGATGGCGTTGCTGACCGGTTTAACGGATGTCCCGGGGGATTTGCGGGACCAGCAAGTGCGGCAGATTCAGCAGTTGTTGGTGGACCTGGGAACAGAAGCTTTGAATGAGAATTCGGATTGGTTGCAACGGCATCGAGCAGCACCGGTGACGCCGCTGATGCCGTCAGGATAGGGAAGGTTGGATCAGCGCACTGAACGTCGCGGAGGCGGGGCGCATGTGTCGACGGTGTTCGGTGTTCGGTGTTCGGTGTTGCAGCGTTTTCAGGATGACGTGTCGGATGGACGTGCAGGTGCCTTTTCGGGGAAATCAGCAGATGGATAACACGACGGCGAGTCAGAACACAAGTCTTCCGCTGCCGCGACTGTGCCTGCGTGTGGGCGGCGTCGGCAATCGCCTGTTTGGTACGGACCGCGGGCTTGCGGAGGATTCTGCAGAGATTCGGCGGAGTGTTCAGCGGGCGTGTGAGCAGGTTTTCCTGCAGCTTGAAACCAGTTTGGCGAATATCCTTGAGGACGATCGCAACCGTCAGCCACGGCTGTGGCCGGCCCCACCGGCACTCTGGCGGCGATGGATGTGTGGGTTGCTGGGAAGTCGTGACCGTTGGGGGCTGCAGGAATTCCGTGAACGTCGGACGGCGACTGTGTTTGGGGCAGCGTGTCCCCTGATTCGGGTGTTGACCGGCGGGGCCGAGGGCGCCGATCAGCTGATCTCAGGTGTGGCTGCGCAGCACGCGGCGGTGCGGGAAGGACGTGGCGACGGGACGGTTGAGTACCGGGTTGAGCTGGTGCGAACAGGAGCACCGCGGGCAGGGGAGTATTCTGAAATCGCGGTCGGGACCATTCCCGAAAAGTCAAGCGCTATCCGGTCAGATTTGTTGTCCCGTGAGGAAATGCGGCAGGAAACGACGATTGCCCGACAGCGGGCCTACGGATTTCGGGCGCAGTCGGAAGCGTTGCGGCATCATTCCGATCTGTTGGTGGCGATCTGGGATGACGACACGGAGGGGAAGGCAGGGGGCACGTGGGAAACCGTGCAGCTGGCCCTGGCGGAACGGATGCCGGTGGTGGCGATCGTGGTGCGGGGACCGCAGGTTTGCGACATTCGGGTACTTGAGCGAACGGAGGATCTCACGGCGGCCCGCGTGGTTGGATCGGACGCAGTTGCGGGCACCCCAGCGGGCGCGGACGGGGCTGCCGGAGTTGCCGGGCCGGCGGACTGGGCCACACGACTGGATGCGATTCTGGGAGCCATGCTGCGATTTCCGGACAGGCGTTCTGATCAATCGCTGCCGCCATCCGGCTACCATCCGCGGGCTGCATTCCTCAAGTTGTGTGGAGCGGCTCCGATCGCACCGTACTGGACGGGGCGGGTCTGGAAAAGTTTTGATACGTGGGCACGGTGGCTGGTACTGCGTCATCCGACGGAAGGCACTGCGTCCATAGCTCCGGAGCAGCTTCGGGCCGCCAAAAACCAGGCGTTCGTCGCGTTGCGGAACGTGTTCTGGTGCCGCACCGACACCGGGTTTTCACCGGAACCAGTGCCCGCAGAGGATGGCACGTTTGAGACCGTTTACGAACCGATTCGCCGGCGTGTGTCAGCGTCGCGGTCCGGCCTGAGTGGTGTGTTTGGCGACGCCTATCGGGGTGGGATCGTGGCGTCGTATCTGCTGGCCGCGGTCGCGGTGCTGCTGGCTGTTCTGGGGGCCATTGCCCATTCTCTGCATGCGGCCTCGGGAGTGCTGATGATCATCGGCCTGCTGGAGCTGATGTCGATTGTGATGATGGTGGCCATCGCGGTGTGTTCGGAAGTGGAGGACTGGAATTCTGCGTGGACCGAATCGCGTATACTTGCCGAAGCGTTGCGAATGATGCAGCATCTGGGACCGCTGGGAATTCACACGCACCTGCCTCGGCTTCCCCAGTATCTGCGTGGTGATCGGGCAACGCCTGCTCCTGAATCCATGTGGTCGGTCTGGTACTTTCGGGCACTGGTTCGTAACGCGCCCCTGCGACTGAAATCCACGGACGGTCCACTGGAGCCCGTGGCATCTCTGCAGAAACTGATTACTGACCAGCAGAAGTATCATCGGAATAATGCGCATCGTCAGGAGGTGCTGCATCATGCGATTGAGCATTACAGTCTGCTGCTGTTTGCCGCGGTGCTGGTCTGTGTGATTCTGCATCTGCTGGACATTCTGCTGGGCTGGCATGTGATGGCCATACCGGGGTTGCTGCTGTGTGTCGGGGGACCTGTGCTGATCGCGTCGCTGCACGGCATGGCCGCACAGCTGGAGATCACTCGCCTGCGGCAGCGTTCTTCCAGCCTTGCGAAATTGCTGGAGGAGCGACTGAGAGTGGTGTCCACAAAGGCGCACGTCGCCGACCCGGATTCTGCGACCGCCCATTGGGGCCTGGCCACCGAAGCGCTGACGACCACCTCACTGCTGATCGACGAAACCGCAGGCTGGTCGATGTTGTACACGAACACCGAGATCCACGTCGGATAAGGCAAAGGGCAATCGCAAAAGGGGACATTCCACTTTTCCGATTCCCGGCCGATAAATCACTGGTAACGATCATTCAGCAGGAGCCAACGGTGAGCTATAAAGGGTTGACCGCTGGTTGCGGCGATAAGACATAAACGGGGGCGGCGCGAGGGCGCCGTGACGAGGCCTTGAAGGTTTGCGGCTCAGGTGGAACTTCGCCCTCCCGGTGGTTGCGG
>CAIYBH010000168.1 GCA_903924405.1 uncultured Planctomycetaceae bacterium
ATTACTCGGCAGTGTCTGATGTCAGACCCCGAGTGTGCCGGGATGATGCTGCTGAAAAAGGGCAGTCGGCTATCTGTCCAGCCGGTCACCGAACAGGAATGGCACGCTGTGCATCGTATCGCAGAGACCTTGCGGGCTTAACGCCGGACGCATGCCTCAGCGGGAGGGCGAGGTTCCATCCCGAGCCGCAGGACATGGTTTTCAGCGGGAGGGCGAGGTTCCATCCCGAGCCGCAAGACCTGGTTTGCGTGCGGGAGGGCGAGGTTCCACCCGAGCCGCGGGACCAGGTTTTCAGCGGGAGGGCGAGGTTCCACCCGAGCCGCAAGACCTGGTTTTCAGCGGGCGGGCGAGGTTCCACCCGAGCCGCAGGACGTTTGCGGCTTGGCAGGAGCCGCGCCCTCCCTGATGGGCACAACACAGGATGGCAGCGCAGCGTCTCCCCGAGGCGAGCGATGCGGAAGAACGCTGGACGCACGTTTCGGCGGAGCGAAACGCGACAATATCTGAGGCCAGTCCACTCGGTTGGATGTTCCTCGAGCAGGCTGGTTGCCGGGGAGATCAGGGAAGTTCCCGGGTTGTTTCTGTTGCCAAACGCAGCGTCTCAAGTTGTATCCGTTCGCTGGCCGGGTCGACATTGGACAGTTCGATCTGCCGAGTCTTCAACGACAATGTTTCCGGGTTCAGGGCCTGCCATGTATCGTGACTTTGACTGGTGAAGTGCACGCCATCAACGGACTGCAGTTCGTCGGGATGTTCAATGCGGACCACGGAGACGACGCCGGCTTCACCGGGAGGACCGTCAGTTTCCGAGAGGAATTGAATTCGTCCCTGCTCGTTGATGCTGATTCTCTTTGCGGTTGGTGGAAGCTGCGAGGAGTTGGCGAGAGCACGAAAACCGGAGGGAGTATTCAGTCCGATTCTTCGATCCGGAAGCAGTTGGAAGTCACCGCGACGGGTCAGGATGTTTCCCTCCAGGCAAAACATCAGGCTGGTTTCTTCGCCGAGACTGACGTGCAGCGGGAGAGGGGAGTGTACAGAACGCCCGGGCTGGAAGGACCAGAATCTGCCTGGCTCCGCATTGGCCGTTTGTGAATCGGATGACAAGGGCTCTGCTGTGACCGGTTGCGGCAGCACCACCAGTCGGCGATATCCGACGCAGTGGGCATTCTGCAGATTGCGCTTCAGGACTTCGGGCAGTGCGTCCGCAGAGTTTTGGGCTGGTGCTGCGGACAGCGGTGCTGCGATGGGGGGAGTTTGCAGTGAAGGTGGCAGCAGGGAATTAAGTGAACCGGAGAGAGCTTTTTTCTGCATCAGAATTTCAGCGATTTCGCGGGACGACAGGTCCTGCAGAGTTTCTGACCATGCATCGATGGTCTCGGCATCGGCGTCAGGGAATGCCAATTGGATCTGCTGACGTACATCAGGGGTGACGCTGGGAATCTGATCCGTGCTGGCAGGGGGCGAGGGATTCGCCGACAGTGACGCCGGTTGTAACCGCAGCGTTTCAGGGGCTTCGTTGGAGGATGCCGATCCGGTTTGGGAAGCGGCGAACGACAGGGCATCGTCAGAGACCATGTCCAGAGCGAAAACGGATTCATCATTCAGCGTCTCAGAAGACGGCACGGACAATGATGCGGGCGCGGGAGACGTCGTGTTGGTGGTGAGCCCGTGGTTGATGGCGGTGCGTGCCACCGGGAGTTGCTGAGAAGTGAGTCCTGAGGACATGCTGCGGGCAGAAAAAAAGCCCAGCAGGCACAGGGCCCAGATCAGGCCCGCGGTCAGCAGAATCCTTTGCATTTTGAGACATCCCTGTACGCGAGTAGAACGAATTGGTGTGCCTGCGCAGGCCGCGGAGAACATCCGTGAGGACTCCGGGGTGCGCCGCGATCCACAGTGAAGTCAAACCAGCAATCCACGATTGACTGTATTCGTCAACCAACGGACCAATTGTCGCACCAGCAACAGGGACACACGAGGGCTGTTGTAATTGTCGTATTTGTAAATCGCGAGTGGATTTTAGGGGCCGTGACCATGATCGTCGAGGTGAAGAACGGCGGAAACGGCCGCTGTTTTGTGAATAAATCATGAAGATCGCGGTGGCTTGCGGAGGTCTGTCTTGCTGCACACCAATCGATGGCGGGAAACGAATGTTGTTGAGCAATCCGGAACGGTAGAAACCGGGGCTGAGGCTTGCGTTTACCGTTGAATTGTCGACACTTGTACCTTTCCTTTTTCCCGGAATCAGCGAGAAGAATTCATGAGCAAGAACCGTCAGGCGGAAGTTGGCGCGGCAGTTAAGGACGTGGACTTCGACAAGAACGACTATCAGATCGAATTGAAAACCAACCACGGAGTGATTCTGCTGGATCTGCTTCCGGATGTGGCGCCCGGTCACTGTGCGAATCTGATCGGGTTGACAAAGATTGGATACTACAATGGCGTGATCTTTCACCGCGTGATCAGTGGGTTCATGATTCAGGGCGGCTGTCCTCTGGGAACTGGAACGGGCGGTCCCGGCTACACCATTCGTGCCGAGTTCAATGAGACGCCGCATGTGGCGGGTGTGCTGTCGATGGCGCGCACCAGCGATCCGAACTCCGGCGGTTCACAATTCTTCATTTGCCTTGGGACTCACAGTTACCTCGATCGCCAGTACACGGCCTTTGGTCGTACCGCGAATGCGGCCAGCATGGAGGTGGTGCAAAAAATTGGTGCCCTGCCAACCGATCGTGGGGACAAGCCGCTTCAGCCTGCCACAATTGAAACGGCTACGGTCGTGGTCAAAGCAAAAGCCTGAGGCGAGGTCGCGGATTCTGTTATCAAAGGGGGCACGTGTTTTGAAGAACTCGCGTGCCCCTGTTGATCACTCCATCCCTGCATATGGCTGGCTCAGGCACATCCGTCGTTGGCGGGCAGAATGTAGTCTCTGCCGTTCCCGGAAAGCTCTGCAACATGGCGCGGTACTGGTTGTTTAAGTCGGAACCTGACGTGTTCTCCATCCACGACCTCCAGCAGGCTCGCGGTAAGCGAACATCATGGGAAGGGGTTCGCAACTACCAGGCCCGCAATTTCCTGCGGGATGATATGCAGATCGGCGATGGTGTGCTGTTTTATCACAGCAATGCGGATCCGATGGTGATTGCCGGCACTGCCGAAATCGTGAAACCAGGGTACCCGGATCATTTTGCGTGGGAGCCCGGACACAAATACTTCGATCAGGCCTCAACACCGGAAAAGCCGGTCTGGTACATGGTCGACATCCGGCTGACGCAGGTGTTCACTCCCCCGATTACTCGGCAGTGTCTGATGTCAGACCCCGAGTGTGCCGGGATGATGCTGCTGAAAAAGGGCAGTCGGCTATCTGTCCAGCCGGTCACCGAACAGGAATGGCACGCTGTGCATCGTATTGCAGAGACCTTGCGGGCTTAACGCCGGACGCATGCCTCAGCGGGAGGGCGAGGTTTCATCCCGAGCCGCAGGACATGGTTTTCAGCGGGAGGGCGAGGTTCCACCCGAGCCACAGGACCTGGTTTTCAGCGGGAGGGCGAGGTTCCATCCCGAGCCGCAAGACATGGTTTTCAGCGGGAGGGCGAGGTTCCACCCGAGCCGCGGGACTTGGTTTTCAGCGGGAGGGCGAGGTTCCACCCGAGCCGCAGGACATAGTTTTCAGCGGGAGGGCGAGGTTCCATCCGAGC
>CAIYBH010000169.1 GCA_903924405.1 uncultured Planctomycetaceae bacterium
CCCGTCAGCGGAACGCTCGGACTGACGAAAAGCGGCGATGGCACCCTCGCGTTGAATGCGGCCGCTTCGTTCACCGGTCCGACTCACGTCCAGGATGGCGCTCTGTTGGTCAACAGCACGTTTCTGTCGACCGATCTACTGACCGTGGACGCCGGCGCTCTGCTGGGTGGTTCCGGAAGTCTCAGCGGCCCCGCATCCGTCAGCGGAACACTGGCTCCCGGCGATGGTATCGGAACCTTGGCGACTCAGGATGTCACGCTGACCCGCTCAGCCACGCTGCAATTGCAGATCGACGGAATAGCCACCGGACAGTTCGATCAGGTGACGGTCAATGGAACGCTGCAGCTGGACGGAACGCTGCAGGTCGCGCTGTCCCCCGGCTTCACCCCCGCCGCTGGTGATGTGTTCCCCGTGTTGTCCGCAACAACCCTGACCGGTCGCTTCGATCAGTTGTCCGGGCTGACCTATTCCGGCGGTGCGTTGCTGCCAATCCAGACGCCAACCGGGCTGCTGCTGGTGGCCACGCCATTTCCCACCGGTGCTGTCTCGCTGGCTGTCGATTCCACGGCCATGGCCAATGACCTGGCCTCGTTCTTCGCTTCCGGTTCCGGCTCCGTGTCAGTGACCGGCGATGTGACGTTCCTTGAACGGTCCATCAGCGGCACACTGGCATTTTCCCGACAAACGGCGGCCGATGGGTCGTCCATCATTACGATTGCTGTCTCCAGCGCCGCGATGACGCTCACCGGGTCGTCCGGATCACTTGTGGATTTCTCCGGTGGGTCCGGTGTGCTTGTGCTGACCAATTCCGGCTTCGGAGCTCAGGTCACCGGGTCGCTTTCAGAAAGCGTGGCAACTCTCAGCATCAGCGGTACGTATGCACTGGCGGTGAATACGTCGGCGACCGCGATCTCGGAGACCCTGACGGTCAACGGCGTCCCAGTCACAGTTTCCCTGCCAGCCGGTCCCTATGTGCGAATGACGGCCAGCGATGCGGTGCTGATCACTCCAGCAGGGGAGATCAGCGGTCAGGTGACATTCGAAGTCGGAAGCAATTCCACAGACCCTCTGCTGGCATTCGCAGGCACAGAACTGCGTGTGCTCTACGGCGACAGTGGAGTCTCCGGAACGGATGTCGATGACTGGGGTGCTGTCCTTGAGTCCGCAACTCTCACGGGGCTGATCACTCAGGATGGCAGCATTGCGCTTTCCGCCACAGGCAATGCCGCATTCCTGAATGTCAGCGACCTGCGTCTTGAGGGAACGGGTACAGCCCAGTGGAATACCACGGCCACAGACTGGGCCGAGGAGCCCGTTTCTGTGCAGGGGACAACCTGGTTACTGACGGTTCCTGTCGATGCACTGGGATTTGGTCCAGCCGTCGATCAGACGTTCACGGTTTCGATTGACAATTTTCTCAGCATGTCCGGCGAATTTTCACTGCAGCGAGAAGCCACGGAGTCAGACGTTCGCCTGCTGCTGACGGGAACCGCGATTCAAACATTTCTGGGCCCGGTCCCGGAGTTCGGGCTGGAACTTTCTGAGGGCCTGCTGGGTGCGATTCTTGAACGCACGTCTGCGGGCGCGGCGGCCTACGCGCTGGTCGCAACCAGTGCACTGTCGCTGATCGGCAGTGAAACCATGGAAGCCACACTGGAGGGCACCGCAGAAGTCCGTGTGAACCGACTGGGGGATTCCATCTTCGAAACCATTCAGGTGGCCGGCGAAGATTTTCCGCTTGAATTTCGCACTGTTGATGATGTGACCGAGTTGATTGCTCGGGGGACCCTGGCACTGACGGGGTTTGTCGACATCGACGGTTCGTTCTGGTTCACCCTGCAGGACGACATGCTGGTCGCTGCAGGCAACGGAACGGTCTTCATGGGTTCCGGTGCCGGTACAGCGGCCGTGCGCGGCGTGCAGGTGCTGGACGCCACTGTGCTGCTGGCGTTGTCCGGAGACGTCTATGCACTCAATGCAACAGGAGATGCCGGACTTGCAGGGCTGCCCGGCCTGCAGGTCACAGGCGGCTTTGACATTGCGGCGAACAAACTGGGTGTGGCATTGGATGTCGATATTCCGACGCCGCGAGGCCCCGAAAACCTCGCCTTTGAGACGGCGGATGAAGTGCTGGATTTTACCGGCGATCCCGTTTTCACTGTGCCCGGCGTCTTTTCGCTCAGCGGAGATGTGGTCGTCACAAAAATCGATGACGACCTTGTGTTCCTTGACAACGAAGCCATGACGATTGTGTTGACCGTCGCGGGGCGCGAGGTATTCACGATTGAGGGTGCCGCACGTTTCGGAGTCGGCGTCTCCGGCTTCGAAATGATGGACATCGGTATCGACACCTTTGCTGTCTTCGGGATCAATATTGCCGCACTCGCCGGTGCCATGCCGCTATTTGCCCTGCCTGACCCCGATGCGCCACCGGAACCGGCCGAACTGGCGACCATCATCGCCGGCATCGACGTCGGGCTGCTCAATCGCAGTCGCTACATCGATATCACCTTCAACAGCCCGTCAGATAAGGACCTCAGTGCCGCATCGATTCTGGATGAGGAGCCTGAATTCACGCTGGGCGGCAGCGCGAAACTCAACGTGACGGTCGGCCGCGTCGAACAACTCACCGACGACACCTTCCGCTATCATCTGGAAAAAATCGACCCCGGTTCCGACAACCCCATGTTCATTGAAGGTAAAGTGGAACTGGAATTCGCTGCCGGCGCCTGGAGTGACGAGGTTGAGGAAGGCGAAGAACCCGCGCTCAACGGAGAACACACGCTCGATTTCGATGTGCTGGTCGGAGAAGCCACGGCGCCCGTAGGCTTCAAGCTGGGACCACTCACCATCGAAGACCCCGCAGTCGGCTTTGAATACTTCCGCTATCGCCCAAAACTGGATACGAATGGTAACCCGGACGGCGCTGAACTCACCATCACGGTCTCACTGGAAGCCGGGGCAGCCGAGTTCGAGTTTGGTGGCGATTCCGATGCCGGTGGCGATGCCGGTGGCGATGCCGGTGGCGATGCCGGTGGCGATTCCGGTGCCGGCGGCGATTCCGGTGCCGGCGGCGATGCCGGTGCCGGCGGCGATGCCGGTGCCGGCGGCGATGCCGGGGCTGGCGGGGATGAACCGTTTACTACTTTGATTGAGGGATTGGTGGGGACCTTCGACATCAACCTGCAGATTGGAAATCAATCGAATATCACGGGAGGTGGACCAGGTAAGTTCGAGATTGCTGCGGATCTGCTGGTCGTAACCGTTCCGGATGTTCTGGAGGTTGAGGCTGAGGGCATTAAGATCGGATTTAACCCGACAAAAGACGCGAACGGTGACGGGACAGTTTCGGATGAGGAGCTGCAGGAGTACAAGAGCCAGGAATTGCTGGTCATCAATGACGCTGAAGTTGTGCTGCCGAAGCTCAACCTCACTGGATTGCTGAAGCCACACATCAACCGTGCGGGTGACGAAATCCCGGGGCTGACAGTCCGTATGGACGGTTTCCACCTGGGTCAGGCGCAACTTCGCTATGACGGGAAGCTGTCGTTTGGCGGCATCATGGACCTCGAGAAGGTTTCCGGAGGCATTACGGACTTCAATCTGAATGTCGACACCGGCGTCGAGTTCAATGGCGAAGTCTTCATTGCTGCGGGCACGGCTGAGCTGTTTCCTGACAAGTGGTTCTCGTTGAAGTTCGAGGACGGTACCGATGAAGACGAAGATGCAGTGCGGGCCGGCCTGTCATTCATTGACGGCAAGCCGGCTGGATTCAAGTTTCATTCCGACCAGATGGAGGTAAACTTTGGCAGCTACCTGCGAGTTTTTGGTGAAGACATTCTGATCAACACCGAAGCCGTTGGTGACGAATACATCGTGAAAGTCGGTGAAATCGGGGCTGCGGTGAAGGCGGGGCCGCTGCGCATCGGCGGCGCCGTGCAGAACTTTGCCATCACCGGAGATGGACAGTTCAAAACGCTGCCGGGCTTCGGCGTGGAACTCAGCCTGGAAGAAGCCGATCCGGACAGCTTCAAGTGGCCCAAATGGCTACCGATTCGCCCCACACGACTGGGCGTCAGCTGGGAAGACATTCAGGCGGCTCCGGGCGACTTCGCCATCACCATGTCTGCAGAAATTACGGGAATTCCTGGACTGCCGCTGACGTTCAAAGGAGCCATTGAGGGGCTCAAGCTGGATGTGGGACTGCTGCAGCAGGGACAGTTCCCCATCACGGAGCTTGAATCCATCTCCGTCACCATCGGCGGCCAGATGGGAGGAGCGGAACTTTCCGGCACGCTCCTCGGCGGTATCCTCAAGATCGACGAAGAAGGCAACCTGATTAACCCGGGTGACAGCGACACGCCCGTTGCCGACCGCGTGCTGTTCATCGGAGCTGAAGGCAAGCTGAAGATTCTGAACAAGGGCTTCCAGATTCGCTTTGCCTTCAGCGAACTGGGTCCGCTGGGCGTGCTCATCAGTGTTAAGGCCCCGATCGTTGTCGAACCCGTGTTCACCGGCATCACGATTGATGAAATGACGGGCGGCATTGAGTTCTTCAAAGCCCTGCCGACGATTACGGAACCAGAAGAACTTCGGGGCAGCGAATTCGGCGACCGCACCGAACTGACACCCGACGAATGGCTGGAACAGATTCGCGAACAGGTCGTGAATCAGGTCAAGGCCGTGAAAGCCAATCCCAACATCCCGGGATTCCTCGCCGCCTTCACTTCCCCGATGATCATCACTGCCCAGGCCAGTATTTCGTCCACTCACCTTGGCAGTGCCGAAAACTTCAACGCTCAGGTTCAACTGCAGCTCAGCACGGATGGCAAGCTCTTCGCTGGCGGTACGTTCCACTTCATGAACAACCGCCTGATCGTCAATGGAAAGCTCTATGCCGACCTGTCAAAGGTGATCACGGGCAACGCCAAAGTCCTGTTTCTTGGTGAAGCGCCAATCTTTGAAGACAAGCCCGATCTGCGGTTTCTGGTACTCAAAGGCAAGTTCGAAATGCGTTTCTTCGGCCCCGGCGGAGAACAACTGGACTTTGGAAATCTCGCCGTCCCCGAACCCACCGCCGGACTCTACAGCCCGGGCCCGGGTGGTGTTGTCGGCGCGGATCAGATGCGCGAGCGTGGCTACATTGATATCGCGTTCTATGCCGGTGAAAAGCCCCTCGATGTGGATTCCATTCTGGACACAGAGCCCGAGTTTGTACTGTGGCTGCCCGACGGCAGCTCCCTCGAAATCAACTCCGAACCCACCCGTGTCACCGACGTCACGGAAGACCGAGTCTACCGTTACACACTGCCGGACGACATTGACTGGGCACTGGGTGAATACAAGATCGAGTTTCTGGAAGGCGGGGTGCTGGACACAGAAGGCACCGGAAGTCTCGGCGAGGAACAAACCTTCACGGTCTCGTCAGCGCGTGCCGAACTGGCGAACTCGGCCATGTGTGAAGTCGATGTTATGGGGCTCAATCGCGACGGCTATTTTGTCGTGCGTTTCCTTCCACTTGACGGCGCCAATCTCGACCTCACCACGATTCTGGATCAGCCGGCCGCGTTCATTCTCAGCGGGGCGGCCGCTGCCGGAGTGCGTGTCGATGGCACAGGTCAGCAGGTCGATCCCAACGACCCCTTCACCTTCCGCTACCGCTTTTTTGGCAGCTTTGGTGTTGGCCCGGTGACGGTGGAATTTCCCGCCGGCACGTTCAAGGATGACCTGGGCAACGAATCCGAAGCCTCAACACACGTTCTGACCGTGACTGGCCCAACTGCGCAGCTGCTGTCGCTCAGCCGCGACGTCAACCAGCTGAATGCGGATGGGTTTGTGGAAGTCTGGTTCCGTCCCTCCGGAAACGGCATGGTCAATCTCGCTTCCATCACTGACGAAGGTCTGGAATTTACCATCACGGGGCCCGGTGCGGCCGCGGTGTCGTTCAACGGTGCGGCTGTTGCCACCGATGACCCGGAAATCTTCCGCTATTACTTCACTGGTCACTTCAGTCAGGCAGACCTGAAGATTTCTTTTCCGTCGGAATCATTTTCTGACAGCAATTCAATGCTGAACGCCCAGAAAACGGATGATTTCCGAATTCTGGGAGCCACAGGGGTTCTTGATTTCCCTGTTCCCGGCACTGCGGGCATCAGTTCGCTGAATCAGCGGGCTTATATTGATGTGACCTTCCGCCCCAGTTCGGGGCAGACGCTGAGTTTGTCGTCGATTCTGGATGACGGTCCTGAGTTTCGGCTGGTTGGCCAGGCGGCCCTCGGCGTGGACGTCCTGGGTGTGCCCGTGATCCTTGGGCCGGACGGCAATCCACTGGCGTCAGTGCCGGATGCGCTGGAGCCGGGTTCGTACACATTCCGCTATTCGTTTGAGGGAGAATTTGAGCCAGGCGAATTCGAGTTGGTGTTTATTGAGGATTCTCTCCTGGACATCAGCGGGGCCAGTCTGAGCGAGACCCGCACGACGGTGAATCTGGAAGACCTCGGCGGATTGCTCTTCTGGCCGGCGAACGAATCGAACGTCGGCCGCAACAATCTCAACAACACCACGACCGGTGCGTTTATTGAAGTTGAGTTTCCGGATACGTTTGGTGTCGGGATCGATGTGGATTCACTGGAAGACGCCGAAGACGAGATTGAGTTGTATGCACTGGATGAAGACGGTGAAGAAATTCCAGTGCCCCTTGTCACCGGCATTGACGGCATTCCGACGACCTCAGACGGGAAAACGTGGCGTTATCGCTTCTCCGGACGATTTGACCCCGGTCAGGTTTACGTGCGGTTTGTCGCTGGCACATGGCAGGACAACGCGGGCAATCTGGGTGTGGAGTCCGTTGAGACGTTCAATGTCTACAGCAATGCGGCCAGCTTTGAAATCCTCATCAAGGGGTCTGCGGAACTGTACGGGGCCGTGGAAGACCTGAAACTGGTTTCGGTGATTGGCGAGGCGAGGCTGAGTCTGGACATTGCCGCCGACAACCCCTCAGCGCGGATTCAGCTGGACCTGAACGGGCGGGCTGACGTGATGTACTTTGGCACCGTCGGGGCCGTCTCGGGTCGCTTCATCTTTGAGATTGATGCAGCGGTACCGGAAAATTCCGGGTTCTGGGGTGTCATGAAAATGGACACCAACTTTGAAAAGCTCAGACCGGCCGGGATCGACGCGGATGCTACCGCATTTCTGCAGTTTAATTTTTCCAATGAGACGCAGATTGAAACACTCACCCTGCCAGGCCAGGCGGCGGGAGGTGGTGATCTGACAGAAACTTATACACTGACTCCGTATCTGTTTGCCCTGCAGGCGGCGGGCAAACTGGTGATGCATATTCCTGATGGAAATGAAGACACCACATTCGGAATGGAGTTGTTCCGAATCAACGGCGTGTTCTCAATGGAAATCAGCGCTGCCGGGCTGGAAGTACTGGCTCAGGGCACACTGTCTATCGGGCCCCCGGAACTGGAACTGTTCAGTCTGGACGTCCTCGGCGTGCTGGCGATTAAACCGAGTGTGTTTGCTGCCGACCTGATTATCACCGCTCATGTGGGTGCGCACGACCTCGCATCGATCGACGGCAGTTTCCGCCTGGTCACTAACGTCAGCGGGGTGGCACAGGAAATCAAGGTGCCACAGCGGTTCATCGACGGGGCTTACTTCCCGCAGGACTTTATCGATCGACTGCGTCCGACGCTGGACCCTGACGATGGTGATCAGCTGGCCTACACCGTGCCAGCGGGCGCGCCGCAGTGGGACGGCACATTTGGCACTCCCGGATTTTACGCCGTGATGCAGGGCAGTGGCAGCATCTATCTGCTGGACCTGTTTACTGTGGAAGCGGATTTCCGGATGGAAGTCAGTGTTGACGGACTGTTCATTCAGGCTGAAGGCGGACTACTGCTGAAGGATCTGGGGCAGGTCAACGCTCGTGGCTATCTGGAAATCACCAGTGCCGGGCTGGTCGCGGCCATGTCACTGGATCTGGACGCGCCGTTCCTTGCCACACTGGGCATTGATCTGGACGTGAACGCAGAACTGCTGATCAACACCACTAATGAATCCGTCACCATTGCTCCCTTGTCGGACCGGCTGCTGCTGGAACCGATTACCGTCGCTGCCAATGTGAAAGACATTAAGGCCGAAGGACTGCTGGCGGTCCGTGTCCCCGGTACCGACTCAGAACTGGCGCGGATTTTCGGAGTCTTTTCTCTGGACACCAGCACGGAACGAGTCACCATTTTCTCTCATGGGGATCTGGAAGTCGGTCCGCGAGGACTGGATGTCTTCGACATGGAAGTCACCGGAGTCTTTGTGCTGGTCAATGCCGGTTTTGCAGCCGATTTGACCATCAACGCGACGGGCGGGCTGCCCAGTGTCGCTGAACTGACGGGGACATTGCGCTTTGTGGCCAATCTCACCGGTGTGGCACAGGAGGTCCCTGTACCGCAGCGGTTTATTGATGGTGGCTTCCTCCCAGCGGACTTTGTCAGCAGGCTCAGCGACAGTGTGCTGTTTCCGGGAAGAAAATCCTACATTGTGCCTGGCGGAGCCCCGTATCTCGACGGCACTCCCGACGACCCGGCTTCGACCTACATGGTGCTGATGGGGCAGGGCACATTGACACTGGTGGATGCCTGGGACATCACTGGTGGCTTCCGCATCAAGGTGGAAACAGACGGACCGGTGATTCCGATTCATGCCGAAATCAACATGGGTGAATTCGGCATGGCGGAAATTCATGGGAAGGCTGAACTTCGCCTCACGGGATTAACCGTCGCCGCAACGGTGGACCTGGATCTGCCGGGGCTTACAGCGGCTGGCGTCGACTTCAACGTTGACGGCGAACTCACAATCAATACAGGCAGTCAGCAGGCGGAAGTCGATGTCGACGACGATCCCTCGACGCCGGCGATTGTGATTCCGTCGAACACAAGTACACTGCAGGCCGGTGGATCACTGGCCATCCGCGTGCCGCAGACGCAGGTCGAGCTGGTGAGCATTCAGGGGACATTCCTGATGCTGGTGAATGGAAGTGGTCTGTCCGTCCTCGCCACCGGCCAGACATCCATGCTGGGGTTGATCTCGCTGCAGGTTGACGGCGCCTTTTTTATCCGCAAAGAGGGCGTGGCTGCAGAAATTGATATGGCTCTGCTGCCAGGCACGGCGGCCAGGCACGGCGGCCAGCTCCTTCTCCAGTGTCTTTGACTTCAATGTGACGGCCACAGCGGTCTTCAACACAACTGGGCAGAGCCAATCGATCGTGGTACCGCCGCGGTTTGAAGGATATCTCAGCGATCGCGCAAGGAATCGTCTGACCACAGTGGCTGGCCAGAAGGTTTACACGGTCTCTGCCGGTGCCCCCAATGTGGATGGTACGTATGAAGCCGCCGGGGCCTATGCCGTGTTCATGATGAGCGGCAGCGCCACGCTTTCCAGCGTCTTCAGTCTGACCGGCACCTACCGGATGGTCATCGCAAATGGCCGCTTTGAGATCGCGTTTGACGCGAACATGACGCTCGATCCGATCGGCACTGTTGATGCCTCCGGAGTCCTGCATGTCTCTTCTGCTGGCGTGTATGGAGCCCTGCAGCTGGGTGGCAACTTCCAGCTGGGCTCCTTGCAGATCTTTGGTGCGATGCAGCTGGAAATAAATACGCGCACTGATGACGTCACAATTCAGCGAATCCAGTACGACTTTACTAATCGTCGCGTGAGCAACGGAACCGTTCCTGTCGTTCTTCCGGCATCGTCGCAGAGAATCTTTGTTGGTGGCATACTTTCGATACCGGGCTTTGAGCTGCAGGGCTCGTTTGAGATGGTCAATAATCCGAACGTGATCTCGATCACCGTCGACGCTTCATTCCGGGCTTTTGATACGCTCTTCCTGCAGGCTGGCGGCACGTTCTCAATCGTCAAGGGTGCCAACCCCGGTCTGGTGATGAACGTAGGTGCCACGCTGAAGGCCGGTTTCTTCGGGGTTGACGGTGTCTTCGACATGGACGCCAGCTTCAACCTGAAGGTCAACACCCGTGCCAGTGGGACTGCTGATGCCTATGACCTTGGGGTTGCTCGAGGTCTTTCACGGATTGACGTCAGCGGTACGATCCGGCTGTTCAGTACACTGACTCTGCAGGCCAGTGGGTTTATCGAATCAAACGCTGGAGTCTTCCGGCTGCAGATCAGCGCCAGCATGGAGATACTCAATCAAAACGTCTACGGCACCGGCTATTTCAGTTCCGAGGGCGAGTTGTCACTATCCTTTGGTGGCTCGCTGAATATCGGCGCCAATGGCTTTGGGGTCTTTGGCTCCGCCTCGTTCTCCATCAGTCGACTCGACAATAACGGAACCGCAGCGTTTGGTGATGGAAACTATCAGACAAATGTTTACGGCATGGCCCAGGGCTCTGTGCAGATTTTTGGCTTCACGCTGGCCAGCGCCAGCATCAGCTTTGGATTGGATGGCAGTACAGGCCGCGTCTACATCACGCCACGAATTGTCATTGATCTGCTGTTCACAAAGATTGACGTCAGCACGACCTTCAATCTGTTCTACGTTCAGATTCCGCGACCCATTTACCTCGCCGGGAATGCGGAGGACACCGAAGGCACAGGCTTCAACCGCGGGACCCTGCATCTCAACATGGGCACTCGTGCGCACATGCGGAATATGTCCGAGGACGAAGTCAATGAAGGCTTTGTGATCACGAAAATTGCTGCCGATCCGGATTACCCTGGCGAAATCGTGCGAGTCGAGGCATTTGGCCGAAGTCAGACCTTCCGTGGTGTCACCGAGATCATTGCTGATGGTGGCTCAGGCTTTGACTACATCTCTGTCGGACCGGGAATTCTTGCGCCTGTCACACTTACCGGTGGTGATCGACGCGACTGGTTGCTGCAGTACGGTAGCGGTAACGCAGTGATTGATGGCGGTCCGGATGATGATGAACTTCTCGGCGGCAGCGCAACAAATACATTCCGCTTTGGAAATGGTTACGGACGCGACACAATTTCATCCGGCAGCAGCGCCAACAATTTTGACTTCGCCCCTGCCACGGAGAACCTGGTGGGCTCACTGACGGCCAGCACCTTCACCATGGCATCATCGGGCTACAACCGTTTGGTCAGCAACCGAGTGACCGTTGGTGGTCGCGAAGCTCTCGTTGTGCCAAACGGGGACAATGCTGAATCGGTGATCCTCCAGAACCATGGGTATTCTGCTGGAGACCGTGTGACGATCTCCAGCCCGGACAATCCGGAAATCGATGGAACCTTCACAATCCTGTCCGCCTCGGCCAATGTCTTTGTGGTCGATTCCCCCAACTACCTGTTTTCTCCCCCTACAGGCACCTCCACAAACCACGGGCCAATCTGGCACGACGGCCATCAGACCGCTTATATCCGTACCAGCATCACAGGCTGGACTCCAGGCTATAAACTGTCCCTTGAGAGTTCGACGAACGCCTTCAATGGTGAATTCGAAGTGCAGAGAATTTCGGACACATGGTACACGTTCACTATGGACTGGCAGCACATCCGCGAAGCGGTGGAAACCCCGGTACTGCCCGATAACCTGACCCTCGGGCAGGGCACTGATGTCCTGACGATTCCCGGATCACTCTCCCGCTCGCTGAATCTCTTCAGTCCAGCCGGAGGTCTCGACACACTCCGCATTTCCGGATCACTGCAGGCCTCGCAGAGAGTTGTTCCAGGCTCGTACCAGAATCTCAACCTCAGCATCGTATGGGCAGGAATCGATCGGCTTGAACTCGTGGACCCGACCGTTGATCTGACCATCAGCGGCGATACAACCAGCACGGATATTGAACTTGGAGCCATTGCACTGGGAGTCACCGCCAGAAGTCTGACGATCCCCGTCGGGCTTACCGCATCCGGGGTGGAGATCAATGTTCGCGATTCACTGGAGATCATCCATGACCTGCAAACCAGTGATTTGAATCTGCGAGTCTTTGGTGACGATCAGAACATCACGTTGTCAGCTCCGGTGATTGCCCCGCAGTCTGTACAGCTGGTGGCACCCGATGGAACCATCACACTCCCTTCCGGAACTCAATTCACCTCGAATGTAGTGGTCCTGAAAGCAAAAGCTTTTGACGTCCCGGACGACACACTGACGCTTTCCACCGATCGTCTGACACTCATTGCGCATGCTTCAGGTACCGACGGAATGACTATCGTCAACGACCGCAGTCTCGTACTGGACGCGCTGTCTGACGCCACTCATATGGTGATGCTGGACGGTACCCTTGCCGCGGTCTTCGCCGGCATCAACTGGGTGTCGTCAGTGGCCGCAGACTGGGCAGCACAACTCTTTGACGGGGCATTGAATCCCTGGGCTGTTGCCATCGCCGGCACACTTGACATTGCTCTGCCACCTTCCACAAACAGTCAGGAATACGGCCTGACGGTTCGTGGAGGCATGCGGTCGTGGACTGGTGACATTCTGCTGACTGCTGACGAAATGGACTTTCTCGGCGGCAACAGCTCTATTGTCGCCCCCGGTGCGCTCTCCGTGCGAGCAGCGACGGACGTCTGGACATATCGCCTGGGCACGTCTGCAGAAACCGGTGGCGGCTCTGTCGTTGATCCTGCATTCGCACCTCGGAAACTGGATCTGCCCACCCGAGATCTCGCGGCACTCGCCGACGGGTTCTCCGGAATCACTATCGGTCGGGCGGGAGCTGGAAACAGCATGCGTCTGGGCGACGCGTTCAGCATGACTGAGATCAAGGCCACTGGTGAGGCACGGCTTATTGACGCATCCATCAAGGATCCACTGGAACTGCTCACGGATACACTGTTCGTCGAAGGTGACTTCCGAGTTCCGGCGAATCCGCTGGTCATTCTGGCTGGCGCCACGACTATCCAGCGAACCAACCTGCACACCCCCAACAACTCCACGCCGGACTCAGGGCTCACAGCCACCTCAATTGACATGAATGTGAGCGACAGCCTGCAGGTCAGCGGTTGGATCCGGGGATCCGGGACTGTTGACATCGCCGTCACAAACACGATCGGAAACTTCAGCGTTGTCACGGATGCTGGAAGTGAAATCCTGCAGATCGGGAACAGTGGAACACTGTCGATTACTGGTGACAGTGGTTTCCGTATTGGCGGCTCCATTCGTTCTGCTGCGGCAGCCTCAGTACCCGTCCTTGCCGCCGGAACCGTGTTTGAAGTTCTGAGCAACGCGGATCTCGCCGTGACCGGAGCTGGCTCAACACTGAACCTGACAGCTGGAACGGATCTGTCACTGGCTTCTGGTAGTGTTGTCCGAGCCGGGGTTTCTGTCTCGGGGAGTGCCGGTGCACCCACGTATTCTGTCACCGGAGCTGGTTCAGACATCCTCATCAATTCCCCCAAAGAACTGCTGCTTGGCGGCATGGTTGTCTCCAGTGGCGGTCTTTCCGTCACAGCCGGCACGAACAGCCGGAGTCACGCGGCGGAATTTGCCGCCCTGTTTGCGTCTAAGCCGCAGCATTACATGGCCACGCACGACCGGTACTCCATCCTGCTTACGGGGACGATTGCTGTCCTTGGATCCGCAGAAGAACTGGTACTGTCCGCAGAAGATGATGTCGTGATCCTTGGCAATATCACTCTCACCGATTCCGCCTCCGACCTCACCGTTCAGTCCGACACCTTCGTCTTCATTGAAGGAAGCCTGAACGTCCCCGACAAACTGAGCGTCTTTGGCGGTATTGAACTCGATGGTACCGATGTCAGCGGAGCCAACGACCGCGGCAGCAGTATCTACCTCGGCTCCACCGGAGTTCTGAATACGACATCGGCAGGTTCCACAATCACACTGCATGGTTCCCAGGACGTCGACATTCATATGCCAGTGGTGGCCGGTGGCGCGATCGGTGTCAGTGGAATCACCTGGGCCGGTGATGGATCTGCCGTCGACATTACTGCAGGCCAACAGATCTTCCTCGATGCCCCGATTCAGGCGGCCGCTGCGATTACGCTGAACCCCGGAACACCTGGCTCCGATGACACCGACGGCAACCTCGTCATGACCACCGCAAGTGGACTGAACGCCGCGGGTTTGGGCGCGAATAACACGGGTAGTCTCATTCGACTTGAGAGCCCGGGCGACCTGCAGATCCCAGCCAACATTCTGTCCGGCGGAAACATTGTGCAGACCTTTGGCGGATCCGGAGAACTGCTGTCCGAGACCTACACGTGGTCAGGACGAGACTCCAGCATCGAAATCGTTGCCGGTGGGCGGGTCCTCGTGGGCACAGACACGGTCGATATCAATGGAAATCCAGTGAAAAAGGGCTCCTTCCTGCGAGCTTCTGCGAGTGTCTCAATTTCGGCAGGATCGGACGCAAATGGTTCCGGTATCGTGATTTACCCGAATGGAGGCGTTACGACAAACAATGCATCCGGAGCGATTTTGCTTGACACCGACGCCTCCGTTGATCTCAGCGGCTACGTACTCTCAGGTGGTCAGGTTACGATCGTGCAGAACTCCGCAGGGGAAACTGTCAGCTACGACATCACACGCCACGCTGGAAATGCCACACTCAACGTAGATGCCGCGGGCCAGATCAAGGTCAGTCAGGAAGTCTATGCCGGCCAAACTCTGACTCTGAATGCCGGGATCGCAACGGCCATATCCGGCGTGGATTATTCTGACATCGGCATCGTCATCACGGGTTCCGGAACATTGCGTACCGGAGCCAACGGCAGCAGCACCACACTGTCCTCTGCCTCCGGAATTCGCCTGCTGGCTGCAGCCGGGCCTTCAAGCCCGACCTATGCCATCAACGCCGCTGGCCCTGATTCCAGCGTAATACTGCAGTCCGCTGCAAATCAGCAGCCGAACTCCGAGATACGGATCGACAGCACGATCTTCGCCTCGGGAGACATCACGGTCCGGGCAAACCCGGCAGATAACCCCGTGGCCACCCTGCTGATCGCGGCCTCCGGCAGACTTGAAAGTTCCTCAGGCGATCTGACTCTTTCCGGAGCTACTGACATCACCATCGATGGAATACTGCTGGCACCAGTCGGCAGCGTGTCAGTCACATCGACTGGAGATTTGGCTATCGCCTCCACAAGCCAGATCAATGCGCCTCAATCCATTAGTCTGACATCGAATGCGGACCTGCTGATTGACGGGTCAATTGGCTCACAGGTCGCCCCCTCTTCACTGACCCTTATTGCTACCGGTCTCCTCAGTGTTACGGCTGAAACGGGACGACTGAACTCCACCAGTCTGGTGTTGATTGACGGCCAGATCGTGCACTTTGATGGAACCCTGCAGACCTCAGGTTCGTCCACGGATGCGAATGATTATGAAGTCCGCGTTCTGGCAGACTCCATCCGACTTACGGGCAGTTTCAACATCAATGGCTCGCTCGAGATTGACTCGGTAGCCACGCCGGAGATCTACAACTTTACCGCGTCTCTGACCGGAACGACAAGTCGTGTCCTTCTGTCATCGGATGCGGACATCGCCATCGGACGCCTTGCTCAGGACGGTGCTGGTCGCTGGATCGCCCAGTCAGCGACGTTCGATGCCGTTCGCGAAATTACGGCGAATGCCCCTGACGGTTCCGTATCGGTCGGCTTTGGATCGTCATTGACCACCTCCGGAAGTCTCAGCGCCGTATCCGTGACATCGAAGGCCATCGAAGTTGTCGGAGTCATTGCGGCGGGGGCCCGAATGACTGGTGCTGGTTCGCTGGAATGGACCGGCACTGATGCCGACGTTTCACTGCTTGCCGGGCAGATTGCGATTGGAGGCATGGGCGTCTGCGCCTGTGGCCAGCAGAGAACTCAAGGTGGGTCTGTTCAGGCATCCGGGGACATTGTTTTCAATGCCACCGGCGATGGTACGCTCAGTTCCATTTCGATCAATTCGCTCAGCTTTGCCGGAACTCTCCCGGATGGTTCAGAATCGCTGCCCACCGTGGCGGCCACGCCATCCTTATCGCTGCTTTCGGACGGCACCATTGAAGTCTACGGCCTTCTCGACGCTAATGGTGCTGGCGGAGACCTGCTGCTGGATGCCACCGGCAGCATTGTCATCGACAGTCTGGTCACGGCGTCCGACAGCCTTCACGTCAGTAGTCGCCTCGCGGCCGAAGTCTCCATCGAAGTCACTCAACTTACGCTGTGGACCAATGCACAGGGACAGTTGCTGAACGAAGCAGGCCGTACGATTGACCGAAATGGTCATTACATCAATGCCTCCGGAAGCTATGTGGATTCCTCTGGTAATCTGCTGAATCCGGGCGATTTACCGGTTTACGGCGGTGAACCGGTGCGTTTGACCGGTGGCACGCTCGATGCGGCCTACGTCACACTCACGTCTTCAGGAAATGTTGACCTGCTCGGACAGACCGGTGATCTGTACTTTGATGGCACAGGGCTCTCCAGCCGCACCGGCAGTCTGCAGACTAATGTTTTCGGCGATCTCAAAATCAGCGGACGCCATCAGACTTCGGATTCCATGGACATTCGTGGTGGCAGCGTGGACTTGCTGGCGGACGCCGTTCTGCTTTCTGTAAACACACTGCATGTCATGGGGCATGATTTGGAAGTGGCAGGATTTGTCGGCAGTATTGATCGAGTTGTGCTGAATGCCGTGCATTCGATATCCATCACTGGCCTTGCACAGGCGGGCAATCGGATCAATCTCGCCGCCGGTGTCTCTTCGTCATGGACGCTCAGCCAGTTAACCTCCAACTCTATTACCAGAAGCCAGCTCTCCGGCGGCTCGATCACTGTCGAACAATCCGGTGTGCTGGACGCCAGCGAGGACATTTGCATCGTCAGCGGCAGCAACTTTGATCTTTCTGCCGATGCCGTTGTTTCTCCGAACCTTTCCAGCATCACCGAACCCATCATCGTTCAGACCGAACGCACTATAGACGTGGTCACCGGCACCCGTCAGGTGCAGTCAGGTACGGAACAGGTTGACGTTGTGACGTGGGTCCCGACCGAAGTCACCGAAGAAGTCGGCTCCAGCACCATGCGAGTCGGTCGCGCCTACCACACCCTGGACGTCACTCTGACGCAGGAGGCCTACTACAACGGGACGACATTGCGCGAGTACTTCGTCCAGAACGTCGACTATGAAAACGAAAACATCGCGTGGACATCGTACGAACGATTGCCCCTCGGACTTGTCCGCAAAACCAACCAGACGCCCGCCGCTCAGAATCCGGTGCCGGCACCAGAGATCACGGCCACATTTGCGCAGCTGACCGACGATCAGAAATCCGTTGTACTTGCAGAACTGGGTTATCTGCGATTTTATCGATTCAGCTATGCAAATGCTCGGAGACACCAGACGGTCAACGGCAACACAACCATCCTGCCCTGGACTCCACGGTGGGCCGGTGACCGCGAATTCATCCATAACTTCCAGTTTCCGGGACTGTCTGACAAACACATTATTCTGCCGGAAGGAGCCGTTCAGGACTTCCTCCGCGTCGTTTCTCAGGGTAGTCAGGCCATCCCGGTCGAAACCGTCGGACAATATCGAGACCATGCCGACGTCAACTACTACCAGGATCGCTCTGCACTGACAACAGTCACCAACTTCCAGGACTTCGACGAACAGACAGAACGCTGGTACGTCACAGCCATCCCTGCAGCACCCGTGATCATCGATGGACAGGAACAATCGGTCCAAAATGGTCAGCGACAGTATGAGATCTTTGATGGACGGGTCATCAGCGACGGCAGCGGTCAGGATCGCTCGCTGAGTCACGTTTACGAGCCGGTATGGTATGGCGGCGAGCTGAGTGATGCCACAATCAACTCTGGTCCACTGGTGGGACAGGACACCGACGGGTGGCGTGTGATGACGCAGCCCGGCTATCTTGCCGATACGGACTTTGTCACCAGCCGAACACTGATCGCCTCCCGTCCCAACCAGTATGTGGGCATTCAGCGGCTAATGAACTTCACCGAATTCAGCATAGAGGCGCTGGTTGAAGTCAGGGGGTGGCCACGCGGTTACATGCCCGACAGTTACGGATGGAGACCTGATTGGTCGCGGCTGAGGCGTGACGACCCGGGATTCAACCCCGCGACGCAGGTAGAATCTCGCGGCCTGAGTCTGAACGACTACGTCGGTTATGAGTACTACGGAATTGTCAGAGAATACACGCGTGGCGTTAATGGTTTTTTTGACCGTGGTGGGGAGGACAACTTTTATACCTACGGTTTGGCCTACTACAGCTATAATGTCTTCCGAAAACACTACGAAACCTACCGCGACTATGATCTTGCATGGACAGGCAAGTGGCACTCCATCACAGACTCTCGCGACCAGTACTCCTTTGAATGGGTCACGAAAGAAGAAGATGTCTTTGGAACCGTACCAAATTACGCCGTGGTCACGAAGACTGTCCCCATTACATCTCAGGAAACTCACACCCTCTGGAAAACAGAAAATATTGTTCAGCAGCAGAAGATTCTCGTCACCGAACGCATCGAGCAGTCCATCTCCGGACTGCCGTCTGCGACATTCGCCAATGAATCACTGCGAGCGGGTCACAGCATCAGCATTGACGTCGGCCAGGACGCCTCCTTTATCGGACTCACACGTACCTCCCAGACGGACAGCGAAATTCGGGTCCGTGCCGGACGGGATGTGATCCTGGATGGTAAGGCCGCTCCGGGTGCTGCCCTTAACTCACTCGCCGCTGTCGCTGACCTCCGCGCAGGGCTCACGGTTGACGTCTTCGGTCAACGCAACGTCGAAATGCGTTCAGATGCCATTCTTCGCGCAGATGACGGCGACAGTTCCACGCAAGACGGGGTCATCCGGCTGGAAGCTGGCAGTACTCTGACAGTGCAGAGCGATGCCTTCGGCGGTCACGAGGTTTACCTCTGGTCCGGCGGCGATGTGCTGATGCAGTCACAGATGACGTCCGGGCACCTGATCGATGTCCGCGCCGGTCGGGGACCGTCCGGTGTGGGCAGCGTCATCACCAATCTCCAGACCGACATCGAAACACTTGGCAGCGAGATCAATCTTGTCGCCGGGGCCAACGGCGGCAATCTCGTACTCACCAATGCCGCGATTTACACGGCCGGGCCCATCACGCTCTCCGCACCAGCAGGGTCACTGCTGCACTCCGGTGGCATGATCGTCGCCGATTCACTCAACGCCACAGTAAAGAATGACATCGAAGCCAATCTGGATGTGCGAACCGTCAACGCGGCATCGACCGGTACTGGTTCCATCGCGCTGCAGACCAATGGCACTGTCACGCTGGCCAGCCTGACAACGGCGTCCGGTTCAATTTCTGTGATCGGCCTCGATACCATCACAGCACAGAATATCTCTGCCGGTGGCGCTTCCGGTGATGTCAATCTCACCGGACTGATCGGCGATCTCATCCTCGGCAATATCACCGCCGGTGGAAGCCTTGAAGTGCAGTCCGACGTCGGTGAGATCTCTCGAACCTCAGGCACCACCATTGCCGCAGACACTGTTCAGTGGACCGGACAACTCGCCTCGGCCCTCGAAATCGATTCGCCGGACGTCACGCTGATCACCCGCACCCCTGGCGACGTGGTGATCAACTACACGGGTTCTGAAACGCTGATCCTGAGACAGGTCTACGTACTTGAAGGATCGCTCACGGTCAGCACCCCTGGCGATCTGGTCGTACTCGACGCCCGCCTGCTGTCAACCAGCAGCGGGTACAGCGTACAGATCAACGCCGGTGGCAACGTCAGCATCGACCTCCTGTCGGCGGGTGACTATGCCTCCACAGACAGCGAAGCGGCAACGATTCGCACAGCACGAGGCCTCGCGGCTGATGCTCCCCTGACCGCCGTTGGCGACATCTTCATTACCGCGGGCGGCGCTATCCGGCAACCAGGCAGCGGTGACACGGCCGTCGACATCGTCGCCGCACAGGTCACCCTGCAGGCGGGAACCGGAATCAACACCCTGAACATGGCAGCAAATAAACTGGTCTCTGCCATCTCAACAGCCGGTTCCATCTCTCTGACAGATGACGATGGGTTCGGTGAATTGACTCGTGGACTTGTCGCCGGAACACTGCAGGCCCCGTCCGGTATTTCGCTCACCACGGCTGGCTCGCTGAATGTGGAACAGGCGACAGCAACCGCAACGGGAGCAGTTGTCACGCTGATTTCCGGCCAGTCCCTCACGCTGGCTCCCGCGGCTGGTCAATCCCTGACGCTCACCGCCGGTGGTGCCATCAACCTGACCGGAGACTACATCACCTGGACCGGAACCAATACTGCCGGTGGGGCGGTCACAGCCACCGCTCGCAGCTCGTTCCTGATTCCGGACAGCTATTTTGCACTCACCGCGGCTGGTCTTGCCGTGACCGCTGCAGATGACCTGACTCTTGATGGCAACGTGATCACATCAGGCAACAACACCTTGATTGCCACCGCCGGCAATCTCTCAATGGCCGCAGATATCACCGCCCGAACCGGTGCGTCCATCTCCACGCTTGAGTTTACCGCTGGCAAAAATCTCAGCCTGCTGGAAGGTAGTTTCCCCAATGTTCAGAACCGATTGTCCATTACCGCAGGACGCGAGCTGGCTCAAAGCCAGACAAGGCTGAACTGGGCCGCCACCAGTCCAAACGGTGAACTGATCGTTTCTGCTGGTGGAAATCTCGTGCTGGGCGAAGCCGAGCTTGTGCAGTCGGTCCTGAAGGCTGACGCACGCATCTCAATTTCCTCCCTCGGCTACACAGACGACGCAGGAGTTGCGCGTGGTGGTAATCTGGCCGTCGTCTCGGTACCGGCCGGCTGGTCCACTCCCAACACGAAACTGCTGAACCTGTTTGCCACAAACTATCTGCACCTGCATGAATCCTTCACAGCCAGCGAAAAGCTGTCCATGCGTGGAGGACAATCCATGATCACTCGCCGTGCCGTGCTCAGAAATCTCGCCGGCGATATCCTCGCTGATGGCCCGGATGCCGCCAGCATTCTTGCACAACTCAGCCGTTCCGTGGCCTCGATCTCCGGCACAAAACTTGAACTGCAGCAGGGCACAGTGCTGAAGCTGGAACAGCAGGAAGGAAGTGGAGACCAGTTCGCATCCGATACTGAAATTGTGCTGACCGCTGGGGATATCATCGTCCAGGTAGATTCTGCAGAAGCCCAGGAGGGTGAGGCGCAAAGCAATCGAAACGAAGTGGCACCGAATACAACCATGGCAGGAGCTCTGACAGGAGCGGGCAGCCTGATCAAACGTGGTGACGGTGTACTGGAACTGGGCGCCGTCAATACCTACACAGGGCGGACGGTGATTGAGGAAGGCACACTGATCATCAACGGATCCACCACGCCGCAGAGTCAGGTCGAAGTCCTCGGCGGCACGCTGGCGGGATCCGGAACCATTCAGGGCTCCGTGACGGTTGCCACGGGCGCCACCCTATCGCCGGGTAACAGCCCCGGGATCCTCGGCACCGCAGACCTGACACTGTCGCTCGGCAGCACCTACGTTGTGGATATCGCCGGCAGCACAGCCGGTACGGGATACGATCGCACGAACGTGACTGGCACAGTGGATCTCGGTGGTGCCACCCTCAGCCTGAACTTCACCAACTTCGCTGCATCGGCAGGTGGCGAATACATTATTATCATGAATGACGGAACCGACGAGATTTCCAATCGGTTTGCCGGACTTGAAGACGGTACGCTGGTCACCGCCAGCTTTGCCGGTACAGCCTACGCCGGACGAATCTCTTATCATGCCGGCGACGGCAATGATGTGTCCATCATCGTTGATGAAGCCCATCCGGCGGTACTGATTCCACCGGTTGCCAGCGAAATTGAACTGCGAGTCGCTGAAGAAACACTTCAAGTCCTCGTCAACTCTGCCGTTGTCGATACGTTTGTACTCGACGGTATCGACTCGCTGACGCTTGGCGGAAACGCCGGTGTCAACGATGTCCTGCGACTCAGCTTCGCAGCAGCAAATTCGAAATTGCTGCAGAAGTTGACCATGCTCTCCATCGACCTCGGTGGAGACGCCGGGGATGACCTGATCATCAATGCAAATCACGGCGACATCATCGTCAATCACACCGCGACAGGCTCTGGGTCCGTCAACATCGATGGGCTGCCACTGCCGTTTACCGGCGTGGGTTCCAACACGCTCTACATTGAAAACGCTGATGATCTGACCATGATCTTCGGCAATACCGCCGACAACATCGTCTTCACGGACAATGCCACCGCCGGCTACTCTCAGGTCGCCGGAACGAATTTCACAACCACACAGTTCGTGAATCCGACCTCCAGCCTCACCGTCACACTGGGGACCAACAGCAACTCGCTTACGGTGACCAGCCTTGATGCCGCCTTCAATCCGACCAGTGGTGTGACTATTCAGGGAGGCAGTGGGAATAATACGTTCAGCTTCACGTCGTTCGGATCAGCCTTCACTGGTGCGTTGCAGGTCGTGGGCAGTACCGGGACCGACTCGGCCATCTTCAATTCCGCTCTGACAACCACGCTGCTGAATGTTCAGGCTGAAACCATCACTATTCCGGGAGTCAATCTGTCAACCTCCGGCGGTGCCATGACCTTCGACGGCAATGTGGCTCTGACCACCGGCCCAGTCACTCTGAATACCGCTGGAGGAAACCTGAGCATCACCGGAGGACTCAGTGGTAATCAGAATCTGACACTCGCCGCAGGTATCGGGGCCGGAACCACCACGATCGGTGGTAACGTGACCAACCTTGGAACAGGCACCGGCGCCGCGCTGACCATCAGCAGCGGCATCACCGGACTTGTCCGCTTCAACGGATCCGTTGCCGCCAATTCCGGTCTGGTCGCCGGCAGCAGCTCCAGTAACCTCTGGTTCACCGGCGACGTCACACTCGCCGACGGCAGCGTCGGCACCAGCCTCCCGGGTTCTGTTCGACTGGATGGTCTGGCATTCACAGGCTACGACCAGATTGTGCTGGGAACCACGACGCTGTCCGGCAGTGCCGTCAGCATCACATCCAATAACAGCGATATCACCTTCACGGGAACGGTGGACGGGGCTCAGGATCTGACTCTGACGGCCGGTACCGGTGACATTTCCATCGGCAACGCGATGGGTAGCACAACCGCACTGGGCAATCTGTCGATCGTCAGTGCCGATGACTTCACGGTCAGCGGGTCCATCCGAGCCCTTTCCGTCACCCAGACTGCGGGATCCGGAACCACCACACTCAGTGGTTCGGTGGACGCCACCGGGCCCGCTGGCGTTTCCATCACCGCCAACCAGATCGTGGTCTCCGGGGCCCTGACGGCCACAGGCACTGGCCCGATGGATCTGATCTCCCAGACTACAGTGGACATCGCTATCGGCGCTGATCTGACGACCAACGGACCTGTCTCCATCACTGGTCCGGATGGGATCACGCTGGGCGGAAACATCTCTACCTCCGATGATGCCATCAGCTTCACCGGAGACGTCCAACTGCTGGCGTCTGTGCGACTGGACACCGGCACAACAGGTGCCGATATCAGCTTCAGTCAACTGATCGAAGGGGCCACTGCCGGTACTGAGTCACTGACACTGGATGCCGGGACCACAGGACTGATCAGCGTCACCGGGTCCATTGGAAAGGTCACACCGCTGCATTCGCTGATTCTTGTGAATTCCAACGGGGCCACCTTCGGCACAACCGACACCGATACGATGACGGCTACCACGGCCACACAGGTTCAGAACTCACAGCCCGGAGCGACAGTGACGTTCAATGGAGGCCTGACAACGGGTAGCCTGACGGCCAGTGCCGCATCATACAACCTGCAACTACTCGGAAACAGCAGCGTGATTTGCACTGCCACTCTGCTGAACACGGGGGCCACGGTCTTCGGGGATAATGGCACAGACGTCCTTCTGTTCCAGAGCCCACTGACGGTAACCGCAGCCTCAGTTGTGCGTCTCTTCGGGCAGATCTTTACTGAGGCACAGCCCGTTGTCATCGGCGATCACAACACCGCCCTCGAACTGCATGCCACTGATTCCGTCATCGACACCACCGCCGCTGGAGCGTTCCCCGTGGGTGCCCATATCACCATCGGCGGATTGATCGAAGGCATGACCGGAGCCGGTGGCGAAAACCTGCGCCTGAACGGTGGAACCACCGGTGATATTCTATTCGCTCGCGATATCGGCGGTACCAACCGCATCGGCACGCTGCAGATCACGCAGGCCCGTCATGTCACCGTGCCGAATCTCACCGCTCAGGCCTTCCTGCAGGCTGCAGGCACCGGAACAACCACGCTCAACGGCGCTGTGAATACGGATACGGCCGACGGCGTGGATCTGACGACGGTCAATCTGATTGTGAACAGTTCCATCACCACCACAGGTTCAGGAATCGTCAATCTGGCCGCGACCGACGGCACGCCCAATGCCACCGATGGAACCGTGACCATCAATCGTCTGGCAACCATCGTGGCGACCGGGGATGTGACGCTGACTGGCAATCGAACTACGGGCGATGCGATTCTGGTGCATGCGGCCGGTTCGTTCACCGTCAGTGGGAACACCATTACCGGCCAGACTCGACAGTTCATTACCGCGACCACCGGGGCGTCCGTCACGATCCATTCCCCGATGGGCCTGTACTCGGGACTCGCGTCCGGCTTCGACACGTTCGTGATCAATACCAAAGCCGGCGGCGGGGACATCACGCTGCTGGGCGCCGTCGATGCGAACGTGAACAACTTCACGCTGAATGCCGGTGGTGGCACGATCACCTCCGCGGCCGCTGCGGCCTTCACGGAAGTCAATACACTCACACTGAATGACAACACGTCTGATGCAACCGGAACGGTGGATCTCTATGGAAGCCTGACGGTCGAGTGGATCGATACGTTCCTGCAGCCGTATACCGTAAATCTCTACGGCAGCCACAATGTTGTCGGGACAAACTTGTATTATCGCTACGGCAATGGTGTTTCCACGACGTTCCTGA
>CAIYBH010000170.1 GCA_903924405.1 uncultured Planctomycetaceae bacterium
AGCTGCCGTTGGGGCAGCGATCAGTGTTTTGGGAGCTGCAAGGCTCAGGGTTTGTGTGATGAGTAAGAACATTTTTGTGGGAAGCCTCGCGTGGGGTACCACATCCGAAGGCCTCGAAAAGGCATTCGCGCAGTACGGCTCTGTGACTTCCGCAAAGGTTGTCACGGATCGCGAGACCGGTCGGTCAAAAGGCTTTGGCTTTGTAGAAATGGCGACCGGTGGTGATGAAGCGATTCGTGCGCTGAACGGTGCAGATCTGGATGGCCGTACAATTGTCGTCAACGAAGCCCGGCCTCGTGAAAGTCGTGGCGGCGGCGGTGGCGGTGGTTACGGCGGCGGTGGCGGCGGCTACGGCGGTGGTGGTGGCGGCGGTGGCTACGGTGGCGGCGGCGGCGGCGGCTACGGTGGTGGCGGCGGCGGTGGCTACAGTGACCGTGGCGATCGCGGAGATCGTGGTGGTCGCGGTGGACGCGGCGGAGATCGTGGTGACCGTGGCGATCGTGGTGATCGCGGCGACCGCTACTAATCATCAGCACCTTTCGGAACTTCCGAAAGTCATAATTGAATGCTCAAAAGGACTCAGTATCAGTCGATGCTGAGTCCTTTTTTTGTACCCATCATTGCCTTCTCGCAGCGATCAGATAAGTCACCGCCAGCGCAAAGACCCAGACTAACAACGGTGTCAAAGCTGCCAGAAACGACAATCCCAGTAACGCTTCCGTCCGGGCAAAATGCATCTCGTTGTATAATCGCGTCACCGCAGGCTCCAGCGAAACAGGACGCAACGAAGATGCCACGGTCACGTCCCAGAAACACCACTGCGTCAATAACAGCCCCCCCAGCAGCCAGCGCACATCTCGCAATCGCCAAACCAGAGCCCTTCCGGACCGGCGAACTCCAGCCACGCCAGAACTCCCAACAAGTCTCGCCAGATACAGCGACTCCTGATCTGTCACCGTCCGCAGAAACAAACTGATCGCATACGCCCTGGGAAGAAGCACCAGGACCTGCCCCAAAAGCATCGGCAACCACGTATCGTACATCCAGTGGAATACACCCCACTGAAACAGGCTCAGCAAACTCAACGACAATACCAGTGGCCCAAGTAAACCTGGCATCAGCAGGACCATCGTAACCAGCCGCTGCCGGGTACTCCCAGGAGGACCAGACGCACCGGATTGCAACTGCCAACACACACCCAAACTGATGGCCGTCGCCGTCACCGAAAATCCCGCCGAAACCAGCACCTGCTGAATGGACTGCAAGGCCAGCCGGGCGTCACTGAAAATCCAGACCAGCCCGTACATCGCCGGAAGCAGTGATTGCCAGACAGGAGTAATCACCAGCAGGCCTGCAGCGATTACTGCATAAATTCCGCAAAACCAACCCGCTATCCATCCGGATTTTTGTGGACATCTCTGCAGTTCCTGTTCTCCGCCAAACTTCGATGGAGACTTCCACAACAACGCGGCACACGGCATCAAAAACAGCAACTCCAGCCCCAGCGGTACCAGGGACATACGCAGCGATTCCGCAAGTGGCTGCATGGCCGCCTGCGCGTCAAATAACCACACAGTCCAGGTCATCGGGTGCCGATCAATCTGCATCAGCGCCGCGGTTTCAAACTCCTGAAATGTCACAATCGCCATCAAACTCCAGCACGTAAGCCCCGCACGCCAGCGTCCACCCAGATTCAATCGCAGCCAGCCTCGCCACCAGTCCCACCGCGTAACCGTTCCACGCAGCAGTTGCCACGTATGCAGACTGGCTGATGTCACTCCACTCGCAGGCAGAAGCCCCTGTAACAACACACCTACTGCTACCGCGCGAAGTAATAACAGGGTTCCATACAGCAGTTCTGTCAGCACCAGATGCGCCGCCGAATCCCCAGCCGCTGCCAACGACGCTGCTGTCAGCCGATACTGAAATCCTGTCAACAACTCAGGGACAAAAAACGGAACAGTCACCACTGCCAGCCAGAACCGACGACGACTCACACTTCGCTCGTCTGACAGCAGACGCCGAAACCCCGCCAACGGTATTAACGCCAGCGTACAGACGATCAGAGTTCTCACCAGACTCCAGAAAATCGCAGTTGCCAGTGTAATGCCAGCCACGCCGCTCCTGTCCTCTCCGCCCGATCACTGCCATCGAGCTACCGGTTGTTCAATCCCCGCCTCACTGGAAGCTGACACTCAGCTGCCGCCGCTGCCCAATACCCAAGGCCGGTTGCAATCACGGAGCGTTCATTCTCAGAATCCGATTATGGCCCATATCCACCACGTATAGCCAGCCTCGATGCCAGGTGACACCATGCGGATTCTTCAGGCGAATTTTCGGATCCCCATTTCCGCGTCCGGAAAAGGTCGTCACCTGCCCGGTCTCCGCAGAATACATCCGAATCGCGCCGTTCTGGTCGTCAGCCACATAAAGCTGGTTCTGCGGCCCCAGACACACATGCTTCGGGGAACCAAACTGAGCCATCCGCGCCGGGCCATCCACAAACCCCTGCTTCCCGGTTCCCGCCACAGTGGTAATTCGACCATCCCTGCTGACCATTCGCACCGCATGACCACCGCGTTCCAAAATGTACAGTCGCCCCTCCACATCCTCCACTGCGGCTCGCGGGTCCACCAACGGTGAATCCACCGCCAACGCCCCGTCCTGCGGAATCCCCTGCAGGCCATTGCCAGCCACTGTCGTCACAATTCCTGTCTTCATGTCCAGCGCACGAATACGCCGGTTGTTCAGATCAGCAATGTGCAGCACTTCCCCCGAGGCATTCAGCGTGATGCACATCACAAAATCAAAGGTCGCCGCAGTGGCCGGACCTCCGTCACCCCCAAATCCCTTCCGCCCCGTGCCCGCAATCGTAGTGATCACTCCCGTTTTCGCCGATACCCTGCGCACACAGTGATTCCAGCTGTCCGCAATTAACAGATCATCGTTGGGCAGCACGGCACAATTATGCATCCCATCAAACGTGGCCTGCTGCAAAAGACCTCCGTCTCCGCGATAACTTCGCGAACCGTCGCCACCTGCATGGCTGAGCTTTCCGTCCGCCGATAAACGATGAACACGTCCTCCTTCCAGCTCCACAATCCACATCGACTCCGTCGAATCAAACGCAACACCAAACGGCGCATTCAGGGGACTCTCGGAAGGTTTCCATGTCCCGCCTTCCGACTCCAACAGCCCACCCACCACGACTTCAACATCCGCTGCC
>CAIYBH010000171.1 GCA_903924405.1 uncultured Planctomycetaceae bacterium
CCATCTGTTGCACGATGTCCGGACGAGCACGCAATTGCTGGTGAATATGGTTATCCATGATTGCGAAGGAACAAATGTCGATCGCGAAAAACTGAGCTTGATTAGCCAGCTGCTGCTCAATCCAGAGTTTGCGGTGATCGTAGTTCTTCCTGCTGATCTTGTCGTAGCCCATCAGAAAGCAACGCCGAACGGTGCGACAAGCCACGTGCACGATGGCGATATCGGATGTCGCAAAGATGTCTGCTCGAGCTAAACGTGGCATTGGTCAAGCGTCCATGGGGGTGGTGCAATAATACACTGGGTGTAAGATAGATTGTCATTCCTGTGAGGGTTTCGGCTATACACAAACCTTTGGGCTGAATACATATTTTCATGGCTGTAAAGCCGAGAACCCAAAGCGCGGCACTAACGTCTCATCCCTCAGGTTACTGCCAATCGATACAGTCGGTATGGACGGTGCAATTGGTGGCCTTGATGAAGCTGACTTGTGATCAGAGACGGAGTGATTTCAATCTGGGTGTGCGACGCTTGTTCGTAGTTCAGCCGTTCCAAAGTACTAACTGGTGTGTCTCCAGAGGTCATCCGTGGTGTGTCCCCGGTGCTGCCTTCGTGGTGTGTCCCCGGTGCTGCCTTGCGCAGGTCACTGCCAATCGATACGGTCGGTCTGGACGCTGTTATTGGTGGCCTTGATGAAGCTGTTTTTGCGATCGGGGACTGTGGAGTTTCAGTCCGCGTGCGAGGTGATTGATCGCAGTTCAGCCGTCCGCACCAAACTACTCAATGGTGTGTCCCCAGAGGTCATCCGTGGTGTGTCCCCGGGGGCTGGAAGGACGGTGGGGATTTGTGGCGGAGTGTCAGCGAGGGTGAGTCAGTGCGGGAAACTCCACAAGCACTTTCAGTGCTCCCCCAGTCCGATCACGGAATGTGTCAAAAGCCTGCTGTATGTGTTGCAGTGGGAAGCGATGCGTCAGAAGTGGGGCAAGGTTGATGCGATTTTCCCCAAGCCATTGCATGGCCAGTGGATAGGTGCGGGAAAAGTCCGGGTGCAGGCTGGTGATGATCTGCGCGTTTTTCCACATTGCTGAACGTAACGCAACGCCGTCGATCGTTTCCGGCGGCACTCCAAAAAACAGGATCGTTCCGTAGTCTTTGACCAGTTCAATTGCGTCGTTCAGGGCATGAGCTTTGTGTCCCACGGCCTCAATGACGAATTCCGGTAACCGCCCCTCCAGCAGGTCTCGAATCTCTGCAATCACGTCCCGGCCACATCCACAAACGACATGGGTAGCTCCCATTTGGTGACTGGCTGCAAGGCGGCAACTTTCCGGGTCGATTCCAATGATCCGCCTCGCGCCAAGGTTCCTGAGTGTGGCATTGAACATCTGGCCAATTGGTCCCTGACCCAGAACCACAACGTCTCGATCAATCATATTCGGCAGTTTCTTCAAGGCATGCAGCACTGTGCCAAGAGGTTGTGCCAGGAGGCAAAGTTCGTCCCTGAGGCCCGGTCTGAGTGCGATCGCCTGCTCTTCGGGCATGACAAACCGTTCCATCAGCCCCATTTGCCCGATTGGTACGGCCAGGACCCTTGTGCCAGGCTGCCATTTCCGGCCATTCGTGGCGACGATCGTTCCGACCATCTCATGCAGGCTCATTCCGACTGGCTGCGGATAAGCAATGGTGTGTCCCTCGAAATTGCCGTCAAAAAATGGAAGATCTGAGCCACAGAGGCAGGTCAGTTCGGGTTGAAACACGATTTGTCCGGGCTGCAGTTCTGCATCCGGAAGTTGGGGTTCCGGATGATTGAGAAGTTGTACGGTTCTGGGGGCGGTGAACTGACCTGCCATCATAATGGTGTTCCTGTCTCAGCGGACTGCGCTGGCGATTCTGACCGTCGGCGGTACACGGCAGGTTACTGATGTGGCTTGTCAGCTGGAAGTGCAGTGAGTGATTCGGCATGCCACGGAAGTCGCTCCCTGTGACCGTTTGCAAGGATTATAAGACTCCTGCTGATCCCGTGGACCCTGCGGTCAGCTGCAGGGCCACAGCCCGGTCCGCTGACCGAAAAGTCTGCCTGTATTCGTTAATGGTCAATTCTGTGCTGGTTGGAATGATTGCTTTTCTCTGAATCCCAGTCTCGCAAGGTTCCGGTTGTTTTCCTGAAACGGGAATCTTGTTGGCTGACTTCGGCAAATGAGGCCGATTTCAGCTTGCAGAGCTGGTTTTTGTAGTGGAGGGCGGCCCGCCGGAGGCTTTGCCCCCAGGGAAAAGCCTGCCAGTCGTGTTCACGGCCCATTCCACAACGCGGCCTGGGCATGCCCGGAGTGTCTCGGACCCGTAGATCTTCAACCTGCATGGGAAATTCACCAGTCCCATGCTGACCGCGCAGACAGGCAGATCTGATGAAGTCATTCTTTGAGCGACGTGACCGTTGGGGAAACAGCTTCGCCCTCTGGCTCCTGGGTGCGACTGCGTTTCTGCTGCCACTGGTCATATTTTCGCTCAGCCAGATTCGCATGCACAATGATGTGATCGGATGGCTTCCACAGGATGACGAGCAATCACAAGTGCTCGCATGGTATCAGGACCTCTTTCCCGATGAAGATCGTGTGCTCGTTTCGTGGGACGGATGTTCGCTGACGGACCCTCGACTGCAGGATTTTTCACGCAGACTCGAGGGCGCGAAGAGTGGTGATCTGCGGGAGGGTGGGTCGGTCTACGTTCAGGAGGTGACTGAGCCGACGGATCTGATGCGTCGCATGCCCGAGGAAAAGATTCCCTTCAAAACAGCGCTGGAACGAACGCAGGGGTTGTTGACTGGCAAAGGCCCCGTCTGCCTCGCTCTGGCAGATTTCGCTCGCCCACACTCGCTGAGCGTGGCTGAGGCGGCCATCGCAGTGGGGGCTGAAAAGTTTGGCATCACCGTGACAGTCACGCAATGCCGACTTCCCGAGCCATCAAGCCGATTTCTGGAGCGTGATGATGAGCAGGCCTGGGAACTGCATGACGCACTGACTGAGTTTGTTGCTGCGCAGCGTCCGGCTGATCTGCAGCTGCAGTGGGACGACATGCATGGGGATGCAGAGAAAACCGCCGCTTTTCTGAAGGCTATTACCGAATTGCGAGTCTCCGGCTTGCAGGATGCGCCAACCATCACCGACTCGTGGTTCGTCACCGGGGCCACTGCGGCTGCTTCCGTGAGTCTGAGTGCTGCTGGCCTGGAGGATCCCGTGGCGGCACTGGAGGCCATCCTTCGGGCTGCCACGGATTCAGGAATTCCTGAATCCGACCTTCACATGGGTGGCAGAACGGTTGCTGCGACGGCACTGAACACGGCTGTACGTCGCGCCGCATGGAATGATCACGCAGCAGTCTGGATGTTCTGGCTGAAATCGCCGCTGGCACTCGCGGCTGTTACCGGAATGGTGTGCAGCTGGTTGACACTTCGAAGCCTGCGATTGTGCCTGTTGGTTCAGGGTGTGTCCCTGTTGTCGTCGGCAGCGGCTTGCGCTCTGATCGTGCCGTTCGGGGGCAGCATGAATATGGTCCTCGCCGTGATGCCAACACTCCTGCTGGTGATTACCGTCTCCGGGGCAATTCATCTCTGCAACTACTGGAAGAATTCGGGAATATCCTGTCCCGAGCAGTCGGTGACTCACGCTGTGTCTCGTGCATGGACACCGTGTTTGCTGGCGGGAGCAACGACGGCGATCGGATTGGCTTCACTGATGGTCAGCGATCTTGTACCTGTACGTGAATTCGGGTTGTTCGCCTCACTCGGCTGCCTGATCTCCATGGGGTGCATTCTGTATGTGCTTCCCGCACTCATGCTGCAGTGGCCCGCTGTTCCGCCAAAGCCGAGCGGACAAAGCGCCAGTCGCTGGTACCTTGCCGGCCTCTTTCTTGTACGCCGTTCAGGATTCAATCTGACGTTCAATCTGCTGCTGACCATGGCAGCTGTTTCCGGATTCGTGTGGTTCCGTACGGAAACCAAGGCAATTCGATATTTTCCGGATGATTCCCGGGTCATGCAGGATTATGTTTTTCTGGAACAGAATCTGGCCGGGATCGTTCCCGTGGACGCAATTGTTCGATTCAACGCCACTCAGCAGAAACTGATGCCGTTTGAAGACCGCGTTCAGGCTGTGATGAAGTTGCAGCAGGCGCTGGTTGATCATCCGGAGATTACGGGCGCCCTGTCACTCGCATCATTTCTGGCGGCGGAATCGTCGGGTTCCGGACAGGCTTCACGCACAGCACGCCTTCGTGAAAATCTGACCGAGCAGAAGATTCGTGAGGCACTTCAGGATCCAGCGAGCAGCAAGACCTCTGTGGCGTCTCTGATCGCGCTGCCCAGCTCGACAATCGAGCTGCCGGGACCGGAAGGCAGAACTCTGCAGAAGGCTGGAGATGAAGTGTGGAGAATCACCTGCCAGGCCAGCATTCTTTCAGACGTCGACTACCGAACTCTGACTGATGAACTCACAGGGATCACCGAGAAGGCACTCGCTAATCTGCCCGGTGGGCGACCTGAGAGTATCGTTACGGGTCTGGTCCCCGTATTTTTGAGGACGCAGGATGCCCTGCTCGAGAGCCTGATCAACAGCTTTGCTGTTGCGTTTTTACTGATTGGTGTCGTGATGGCAGTCCTGTTGAAAGACATCACCGCAGCGACACTGGCGATGCTGCCAAATGTGATGCCAGTGGCTCTCGTGTTTGGATTGCTTGGCTGGCTGGGAATCCGCGTCGATGTGGGAACTATGATTACAGCGTCGGTGGCTCTTGGAATTGCCGTCGACGGAACGCTGCATCTGATTTCCTGCTTCCAGCAGCAATTGAAATCCGGAGTCGCTCGCGACTTTGCCGTGGCCAGAACTATGGAGCATTGCGGTCCTGCGCTCTGGCAGACCAGCATCGCTGTCGGTGTTGGGATGTTGACGCTGTTGCCGGTTGAACTGCTGTTGATCAGCCGTTTCGGCTGGATCATGTGTGCACTGATTGTCGCTGCGTTGTGGGGCGACGCAGTCCTGCTGCCGTCCTTGCTGGCAGGGACCCTCGGAAACCTGCTGGAGAGAAAGATTGAGGTTTCCCGACCTGCGACTGTGGCTGAGCAAAACAACACTCAGACCGAGTCGCTGCTTCCTGCCGCCGTGGATGCCACTGTTCCGATTTCCGTACTGGATGCCGACGAGAAATCGACCGTGCCGCTGGCGGGACCTCACTATCGCCACCTGAGAATCGGGACTCCCGGTTCCCGGCCGGGAATTCGGGAATAGATCGGGCAGGAGGTGAACGGGCCCGTGTACGACGCCGGCGCACACGGGATGTTCTGAATTCATACCCTTTTAACGACGCGAAGTTAACGGATTCACCCACTTGAGAGTCTGCGTATTGGAGCTCCCCGGGACGGATCCTGGCGAAGAGCCCGGAAGAGATGTTCAGGCAAGGGGACGGACGCTTCCTGAACGAATTCCTGTGAACACCGGAATGCTGGTCTATGATTGTTGCAGAGTCAACGCGGTGATATTTCCGCAATCTGATGTCAAATGTCCCGGAACGCCGGAACGCTTCCTCTGTTAGCAGGACCTGCTGTGGCTGATTACGTTGAACCGCTGGGTATGCGTATTCTGATTCGGAAGGATGAAGCCCGCCAGAAGACTCGGGGTGGGATTGTGCTCCCCGATAATTCGGAGATCCCCACCATCACTGGACGGGTGGTGGAAGTCAGTGTCCAGGTGGATCGAAACGAGGATTTCCCGATCAGGAAATATGACAAGGTGTTGTTTCACCCTCGGAATGCGATTCCGGTCGATTTTGAGGGAAACAATCTTCTGTTTGTTGTTCCAATTGAGGACGTAGTCGCTGTTTTCAGGCGCGAAACCACACGCAAAGGTCGGGCACGGCCAGTGGAGCCTGAAGAGGAAGCCGAGTGAGAACCTCTGTCCACCGGCAAAATGCGGACCACCGTGGAGGGACACGAACCGTCGGTGTCCGTCCAGTTGTGCAGTCCTCGCATGACACTGCCAGCACAGGCTGAGTTGGGGCGTCGGCAAAGAAACGCGACCAGACCGCTGCTCAAATCGGGGAAAGCATGCCTGATTGAGAAATACATGGCCGAACTCCCCCGTCAGTCGGGGTCCGTTGGAGCATGATGCCTCGCGCTGCCTTCGTTGAAGGTGGGAAATCCGGAGCCGGGCCGCTTGTGGGATCGGCAAATGGCATTCACTCTGGCTTGCGTGGGCTTGTTAAACTGTTTTTCCCGATTTCCTGACGTCAGCGACTCTTAAACTCACCCAGTCCCGATTTTCCCGAATTGAGTGAGTTCCGTCCGAAATACTGTGGATTTCCGCAGTTGCGGGCTTCACGGTATTGGTATCCACGCACACCCTGCGGAAGATGGTTTATCGGGTGAATCCGGAGTGACGAAGCGTACAGGGAGCGGATGGGCTGAATTGGTTGAACTGGCGGCGCTCGCAGAGCCGCAACCGATGGCTCCTGGGTGGCACAGCAGGGAATGAGGGGCAATAGCGGCGGCATCGAGGCCGCGAAGCAAGCGCGAAAACGAGAAAAAACCATGATCCAGCGATTTCTGAAAAACTATCTGCCGCGACACCGAAATCGCTGGAATCAGCGTCTGCATATCCTTGGAGTCCCGGTGACATTTGTGGTACCAGTGGTCCTGGCAGTCCGCGGACTTGAATGGTACTGGCCAGTTGGCTGTTTTTTTTTCGGATATCTTCTTCAGTTTGCCGGTCACGTGTTTGAGAGAAACGACGCAGGAGAGGTGATCTTTCTCAAAAAGTTGCTTGGAATGCCTTATACCGAGTATGGTCCTGAGTCCGAATGTTCAAGCAACTCCGATTGTCGCGACGATAGCACGTCTAACTGAGTTGAGGATTGCGACGGTTTACCCCTGAGGAAAACCCTGCAGTCTCGTTCTGGAGCCTGCACGGTGAATCCAGACACTCAGCACGGGTTTCAATGGCCGCTTTCCATTCATTCCGGATTTTTCCCGGATTGAGGGGTAGGCGGAAGAATCTGCGACAGGACGTAGCATGAGCCGTCTTACTGACTGCCTTCGACAATTCTTCTGTTCTCTTTCCGCAGAACGGAATCAGTGTACTCACAAGCGAGCGTCGCGCATCGCACTGAGCCGGGCCGCCAGATGTGCGCATGTCCTGCTGCTCGCCCCGATTGTCATCAGTGGTTGTTCGGTCACAGCGAAGAAATCGCTGGAAGATCTGCAGTACGCCGACGGTGAGAAACCAATCCACTACTTCAAGGCGAACAACACCGCAATTGAGCATCCACTTCTGGATAACCAGACTGCAGAAGCTGTTCAGGCCACAGATGCCCCCCGCAGCCTCGAACGACGTGTTGATGATGATGTACGCGAGTTTTCCCTCGACGAAGCCATACGGACAGCCCTGTCCAGCAACAAGGTGGTTGAGTCCAGTGCGCTTGGCGGTGTCGGCGCAACACGAGTTCTGGCTGCACCGGACGGCATCAGTTCCGTCTACGACTCAGCGATCCAGGAGACGGGCGTTTTGTTTGGTCGTCGTGGTCTGGAAGCTGCGTTGTCTGATTTTGACACGCGCTGGAACACGTCAATGAACTGGGGCAGGGACACACGAATCACGCACCAGACGGCGCCGTTCGCTCCTTCCAGTGAATCGGCGGCGTTCAGGACCGGATTGGACAAGGCGCTGGCCAGTGGTGGTAGCGTCGGCGTATTTCACTCGTGGGATTATCTGGGGAACACCTTCGGCAGCCCGCTGTACAACTCGTCCTACACCGGTACGCTTGGAGCGCAGGTTCGCCAGCCATTGCTGGCTGGAGCAGGGACTTCGTTCACGCGTGTCGCCGGCCCTGTGCGGCCGGGTTTCGGAGCGATTGCCGGGGTCAGCCAGGGCGTGGTGATTGCCAGAATTAATCAGGACATCACGCTGGCAGACTTCGAAATTGCGGTGCGGAACGGTCTGCGTGACATCGAGAATTCCTACTGGGATCTCTACCTCGCCTATCGGATTTATGATACGACCGTGGCAACTCATCAGAGTGCCTTCCAGACGTGGCGAGAAGCCCGCACCAAGGTTGAGGTGGGGACACTGAAGCTGGCGGACGAACTACAGGCGAGAGACCGATTCTATGAAACACGTTCTCAACTGCAGCTGGCGTTGAATGCGGTTTACAACGCCGAAGCCAGTCTGCGACGGATGATTGCGATGCCGATGAATGACGGCACAGTACTGCGGCCATCGACGGAGCCCGCTCGCGCGGAGCTGAAACCGGATTGGGAAACCTGTATCAACGATGGCTTGACCAAACGCGTTGAGCTGCGACGTCAGAAGTGGCAGATTCGCAGTCTGCAACTGCAGCTTGATGCCGCTCGAAGTCTGGTGCGACCGCAACTGGATGCCGTTGGATCGTACGCCGTCAACGGATTCGGAGATCAGTTGATTTCCCAGAATGGCAGCAGTGGTTACGGCTCCATGACCGGCGAAGACCTCGATTCGTGGTCGATGGGTGTGGAAATGTCAATGCCGATTGGCCTGCGTCAATCTCGAAGTCAGGCAAGGAACTATGAGCTGCAGTTGGCGAAAGCCAATGCCGTTCTGTCGGCACAGGAACGCAGCATCGCCCATGATATTGCGATTTCCATTCAGGATGTTGCAGCTGCCTGGGCGGCTGCGGAATCCAATTACAATCGGGTTCAGGCGGCTGAAAAGCGAGTTGAACTGCTGCAGGCAGAACGAGAAGTGGGCACCACGACTCTGGACCTTGTACTGCGGGCTCAGGCCAGCCTTGCCGAGGCCGAAGCGGCCTACTATCGACAGGTGATCAATTACAATAAAGCCATCACATCGCTGAACCTTGCCACCGGCAATCTGCTGGATTCGAATGGAGTCCAGATGGCTGAAGGGGCGTGGGATGCGGAAGCGTTCGGCGACGCTCGCCTTCGTGCAAATGCCCGTACACATGGTGCGGACAATCCGAACATTCATGCGGAACCGCGTGAGTTTGCATCACGAGTCAACGTGGGGACGGTCGAAAGACGCCCACCGGTCAGCAAACCGGCAGGGCCTCTGAACCCGATTCCTGCAGTGCCCGGAGGTGCTGATGTTCCGCCGGCGGCTGTGCCGCCAGAGAACGATCTGGCACCGGCCGACGTGGTCAAATGAGGCGGCCAATGACGCAAACCATAACGAGGTTCGCGGAGATTCAATCCACAAATGGAGTAAGCCGAGTGATCTTTGGCTGACAGAACTCCAGGTTCAACGACCGGTGTGGCCCGTCCCCCGGCACCGTGAAGGAGTCGTACGGCAGAAATGGTCAGAATTCTGTTGTGCGGTTTGAAGATTCCCGCTCTCTGTGGGGCTCGACAAACATCCGGGAACTCTCATTCCCGGAGTTTTTCCTTCCCGGTGCCGGGGGATGTTTGCTGCTGGCAACGACTTCGGTCCTGCAACTACAGTTTTTTCGGTCCCAGCATCGCTGCGCCGCACGAGGTTTGGTGTGTCCCCGAAGTCGGGTATGGTGTGTCCCCTGCTTCATCCCCTGATTCAGAGGCACTCCTGAGAGTGGCGTCGATTCCCCTGCTTTCTGCTGCGAAAAAGCTTGATTTTCGCGAAGAAGCGATTCATGGACCTGCGCGAAAACTTGCCTGATGCTGCGAATGACATATCATAGAGGCGGCAATCGTGTTTGAGGCAGCTGACTGTGTTTTTGAGTGCTTTTTTGCACCGGACGGTCAGACGCGGGACAATGTCCCCTGCGACGGCCACAGTTCCCTGGGTTCTGCAGGCAGCGGTCATGTCTTCTGTTCAAGGCTCGCCTAATTTCACGACCGTGCGGAAACCCCTGCTGGTGGCACTGATCGCGATCGCTGGGGCCGGTGGTGTCATCGCGGGAGCGTTGCTGCGGGGAGTACTGGACCGTCCTTCTGACACTCGCAACTCGTCGAACGCGAAATCGGGCACAGCTCAACCGGAATCGCATAAAGTTGTGCACGCTCTCGGACGACTGGAGCCGGGAAGTCGAATCCTCGAACTGGCTTCAGAATCAGGAAACGAAGGGGCGACCGTTTCGCAGATCTTCGTCGAGGAAGGTGACTCAGTCAGCGAAGGCACTGTGCTGGCTGTGTTTGACAATCTGGAACGACGGAAGGCGCGACTCAGCGAGGCGAAGGCCCGTCTTGATGCGGCCTCAGCCAAACTTGAGCAGGTACGGTCCGGGGCGAGAGCCGGAGACATTGCCGCCCAGAGAGCAGTACTGGCGTTGGCTCAGCAGCAGTCCCAGGTGGCCCTGAAAGAACTTGCCCGTGCCAGGGAACTGCACGAACGCAAAGCGATTTCAGCTGAGGAGCTGGATTCACGCCAGTGGGCGCTGGATCGCCTGAAGATCGAGCAGCAGCGGGCTCAGGGAACACTGGAAAGCCTTCAGGAAGTGCGTCCGACCGACGTACAGGCAGCAGCGATGGAAGTCGAGGCCTGCCGTGCTGCTGTGGACGTGGCACAGGCGGAACTTGAGGCGTCATCACTGAAAGCACCCCGTGATGGCCGAATACTGCGGATTCACACCCGGCCCGGAGAGAAGATCACCTCGGACGGGATTATGGAATTGGGTGATGTGGAACACATGCATGCCGTCGCAGAGGTCTTCGAAGCAGACATTGATCTGATCCGAAACGGACAAGTCGCAGAAATCGTGATGGATGGATCGGGAACGCGACTCACAGGCGTCGTGGTGGATGTGGGGCAAATGGTGGCGAGAAAGATCGTACTGACCAATGACCCCGTGAGTGACACCGATGCTCGTGTCGTCGAAGTCAGGATTGCCCTGGATGCTCAGTGGTCGCAGCAGGTTGCAAGACTTTCAAACGCTCGAATCGAGGCGTTTATCCAGCTGGACACGCCGCAGAAATTGCCGGCAGATCCGCCTCAAACGACATCTACCAACTGAATAGTGGTCAGTTCCCTGCGTCACGCCTGCTGAAGCCGTATCGCAGCCCGGTGTTTGAGCAGAGGGCATCCCGGCACCGTGGTAGCGCCCCCCCGGGAAAGCCGTGCAACCGGCAGTTGATCCGGCGTAAGTCTGCCGCTTGCAAACTGCCGCGACTGCCCTTCACCATGGGTGAACGTACAAAGGAACGACGTAAGAAACGGATACCTTAGACCATGTGCGATTTGAACCAGAGACGATGAAGCCGCTGTTACGCAAAGCTGTGCAGCACCACTTTCGCGTCTTCCGGGGCACGCGCAGGCGTTCCAGGGTCACTATGCGGATAAAGAGTTCCGACGACTGGCTGGCACCGGTCCTGAGTCGTGTGTACGGCGAATTAGCCCGGTCGCAAGAGACCGGGCATCTGCATCAACCGCCATGAGAGCAGTTTGCAGCTTAGAAGATACCGAGCATATCCCGGGCTTCGTCGGTCATGCGTTCAGGAGTCCATGGAGGTGACAGCGTGATGGTAATGCACGCCTCATCGACGTCTTCCAATCGCTCGAGCGCCATTTTCGCCTGCTGCACAATCTGCGGGCCAGCAGGACACGCTGGACTGGTGAGCGTCATCTCGACGGACACCTTGCGTTCTGTCTGGTTAATGGAGTAGACCAATCCCAGATCCACAATGTTGACCATCAACTCGGGGTCAATCACCTGCCTGAGGGCTTCAATCAATTCTGCATCGGTCGACATCGATCCACTCTCCGCTCACAAAGCCGCCCAAACGGCACCGTCACGAATTTCCACTTTGAACACGCGTATTGATTCTGTGGCCGGCATGCACAACGCCTTACCGGTACGCAGGTCAAAGCGGGCCGCATGTCTGGGGCAGGCAATACTGCAGTCCGTGACCTCGCCCGTCGTGAGCGGTTGTCCGTCGTGGGTGCAGACGTCTTCAATCACGTGCCATGTGTCCCCCAATCGGATCACCAAAGCCGGAATGTCATCAACGAATACACTTCTGCGTTCACCGGACGCCAACTCGCCCGTTCCAATCACTCGTTCCATAACTCCCCCCGATTCCAGCCTGCCGTTACCCCTCATCAGTTTGCGGCAGGGAATTAATCATTTCCGTGAAGACCGTCAGGTGGAGATTGTTTCAAATCCCAGTTTCGCCTGAACTGTTCGACTCAGAGTTTCCCTGACAACTTCAATCGGAATGCGATCGTACACCGTCTGGAAGAAGCCTTCCACAATCATGTGCATGGCTTCCCTGCGAGTTATGCCGCGACTCATGCAGTAGAAAATCTGTTCACGATCGACCTGCCCCGTGGTCGCTCCGTGCGTACACCGAACATCGTCGGCTTCGATCTCCAGTCCCGGGATCGCATCACAGCGAGCCGTCTCATTCAGCATCAGGGCATCGCTTCGCTGGTACCCGTCTGTCTGCTGGGCTGCTTTGTCAACCTTGATCATACCACGCCAGATTACCCGGGAGTCGTCTCGCAGAACTTCGCGGTACAGAAGGTCACTGCGTGTTCCCTGCTGCCGATGATGTTGCTGCGTGTAATAACTGATTTTCTGGCGATCACTGGCGAATGTCACCCCATTCACTTCGGCCGTTGAACCACGACCGTCGAGGTTAATGTCCTGATGAATGTGTGCCAGACGGCTTCCCAGGCCCACAACGGTCCACTGCAGAGATCCGTTGGCCTCGACAGACCCGGCCTGATGCGCCAGATGCCATGTTTTCTGGTTCCAGTTCTGCAGTTGTACGTACCGCAGGCATGCGTTGCGGCCCACGATCAACTCCACACACCCCACATGCAGGCCGGCTGAATCTGCAGAGACCGATGTGGTTTCCTCCAGCAGTGTGGCACGAGCCCCGTCCTCGAGAACGATCAGAGTATGACTGAACTCGGCAATCCCATCCTGACGATGGGCGATAAGACTGTGCAGCGGCAGCGAAACTTCCACGTTCCGCGGTACGTACAGCAGAGTGCCACCGGTCCAGAAGGCTGCATGCCACGCCGCAAAGCGGTCCGCCGACACCTGAACCGCTTTTTTCATGAACCACGGCTCCAGCAGTTCACGGTGAGATTCCAGCAGAGCTTGCAGATCTCCAAACAGAACTCCGGAAGCAGCCAGTTCCGGCGACAGCCGAGAGGCCGTCACGTGGCCATCCACATGCACAATGTTGCCACCGAACTCGGTTTTGTCACTGAGTAATGCGGAGATGTCCTGAGTTGATGACGCCGCAGCAGATGGACGAAATCGGGAGGCATTGAAGGCCCGCAGATCAAGTCTCTTGAACTCTTCCGGATCAAGTTCTGTCTGCAGCAGACTCTGGTAAATTTCAAAGGCCCCCCGACGGAAATCGGTCATCCATTGAGGCTCCTTTCGGGTTGCGAGAAAGCTCTCAAACACCGCCGCGTCGAATCCTGCCCGCGAATTGTCCACCGTCACCGTCGCCATCGATCCCATCTCCAACGGAGCCATTCTGCTCCTTGTCAAATACAAACCCGGGATGTCCGTCTGCTGCGCAACACCCCAATATCCGAGGTCCCCGGCCCTGACGATCCTGAGATGGCCTGATCAAAACGAAAGGGTGTCGCTGTTCCGGGAGACCTGCCTGCCCGTCACCACTTATACTTCGATTCGTTTCCCGGCCGATCGCCACCATCTTGTCCATGGGACAGTGGCCGCCGCTTCAAGACGACCACCCGCGCCGAATGCGAGGATTCTGACCGCCCGGACCATGCGTCAGGGTTTCTTAACCGACAGAACCTTCCATTTGCAGTTCAATCAGACGATTGAGCTCCACGGCGTATTCCATCGGCAGCTCTTTCACCAGCGGCTCGATGAACCCCGTGACGATCATGGCTGAGGCTTCCGCCTCTGTCAGTCCACGGCTCATCAAGTAGAACAGCTGTTCTTCTGCGATCTTCGAAACACTCGCCTCGTGCTCAATGGCGACGTTTTTCTCTTCCACTTCGATGTAGGGATACGTATCACTGCGGCTGGCCGGGTCCAGAATCAGTGCATCGCAGACCACATTGGAACGGCAGTTCACTGCGCCCTTCTGAATTTTCACCAGGCCGCGGTAACTGGATCGGCCACCGTTCTTCGAAATGCTCTTGCTGATGATTCGGCTGGAGGTATTCGGGGCGCAATGCACCATTTTCGCTCCGGCATCCTGATGCTGTCCGTCGCCAGCAAATGCAATCGACAGAGTCTCACCCCGAGCACCAGGTTCCATCAGCCAGATGGCTGGATACTTCATGGTCAGCTTGGACCCGAGATTCCCGTCAATCCACTCCATCAGGGAATCACCATAGGCCATCGCCCGCTTTGTGACGAGGTTGTAGACGTTGTTCGACCAGTTCTGGATCGTCGTGTAACGGCAGCGTGCTCCCCGTTTCACGATAATCTCAACCACGGCTGAATGCAGACTGTCGCTGCTGTATGTCGGAGCGGTACAACCTTCGACATAATGCACCGATGCACCTTCATCCACAATGATCAGCGTGCGTTCGAACTGCCCCATGTTCTGGCTGTTGATGCGGAAGTACGCCTGCAGTGGGAAATCAATCTTCACGCCCTTCGGGACGTAAATGAAGGATCCGCCGGACCACACAGCCGAATTCAGTGCTGCAAATTTGTTGTCGCCGGGCGGAATGACTTTCCCGAAGTATTCACGAAACAGATCCGGGTGTTCCTGCATTGCGGAGTCGGTATCCGTGAAGATGACCCCCTGATTTGCAAGATCTTCACGCAGACTTCCGTAGACCACTTCAGATTCATACTGCGCCTTGACGCCCGCGAGGTACTTCTTTTCCGCTTCAGGAATGCCAAGTCGATCGTAGGTACGACGGATATCTTCCGGAACGTCGTCCCACGACTTACCCTGCTCGTTGGCAGCCTTCATGTAGTAGTAAATGTCGTCAAAGTTCAGATCCGCCATGGATCCACCCCAGTTTGGCATCGGCCGGGACTGGAAGATCTCAAGCGACTTCAGACGAAACTCCCGCATCCACGCGGGCTCTTTCTTCATCTCGCTGATCTGTGAAACGATCTCGGCGTCCAGCCCCTTGCGGCTCTTGAAGGCGTAGAACTCGGTAGAGTCGTGAAACCCATATTTGTATGAGCCAAACTCCACGTCACTCTTAGCCGGTGCATCCGCTGACATAATGTATTCCTATCCTGCTGACTGGATTGTCAACTGTGTGGTCAAATTCATGGTCAACTGTAGTGCCAATTTCCGGAACGTCTGCCATCTACAGTCTGGAGTTGGCACCAGACTTTATGTTCCGACGTCCGCTCTCTGCACATGCTCTGTACAACGTTGTAACTCGTTGCAGGAGTCATCCGGGAACGGGTTGGAAACACGGTTTCCCCGTAGCGAACGACACGTTTCTGTTCGAGACTTCCCGCTGATGCGAAGCACCGGGATTTCCCGGAATTCATCAGGCTGTTGCCGTTTCCGTCGGCAGGTTCTCTGCGGCCGCCTGTGGATGCCGGGCACGAACTTCTGCATATCCATTCGCATGCAGTTCATGGGCCAGCGACGCATCTCCTGTTTCAACAATGCGTCCGCCCAGCATGACATGGGTGTACTGCGGAGGATTGAATTCCAGCAATCGCTCGTGGTGAGTGATAATCAGTACGCCCATCTGCGGACCGGACAGTTTCGCCAGCCCCTCGCTGACGACGCGAACGGCGTCACTGTCGAGGCCGCTGTCTGTTTCGTCGAGAATCGCGAAGCGTGGTTGCAGCATCGCCAGCTGCAGAATTTCCATGCGTTTTTTCTCACCGCCGGAGAAACCTTCGTTGAGATATCTGCGGGCGAATTCCTGATCCATTCCCAGTTCCGTCATCCGCTCACGAATCTCTTTGCGGAATTCACGCATGCCGATCAGGCCTTCGCCTTCCTTTCGGTCCGGATTACGCACGTTAGAAACAGCGTGTCGCAGGAAATCGGCGACCTTCACACCGGGAATCACTACCGGGTACTGAAAAGCGAGAAACATGCCCATTCTGGCACGCTCATCCGCTTCCATCTCTGTGACGTTGACTCCATCGATTTCAATGGATCCGCCTGTCACCACGTAGTTTGGATGCCCGGCCAGAGCATAGGCCAGGGTGCTTTTGCCGGAACCGTTTGGTCCCATCAAGGCGTGAATTTCTCCCTGACGAATCTCCATCGTCACGCCGCGAAGAATTGGCGTTTCTCCGACCGACACATGCAGATCCGTAATCTTCAACAAACTCTTCATAACCCCGCTGCTTCCTGTAATGAAATCACCGCCCTCAGAACCGAAGGCGGAAATCCTGCGTTCATGCTTCAGTCAGTACTTTGCCCAGCATCCAGACAACCGAAAGTTCGCAGCCGCCGTAGCAACTACCACACTCGTGAAAACCACGAGGCGCGGGCAGAAAACTCAACCCGATTTCCTGTCATCCGTCCGGACCAGTGGATGCCGCCCGTCCGTTTCGTGCAGGCACCCTGTTGTTTTCTTCAACGCAGCGTCGTCAGAGCATTAAGCTCCGACGCTCGTTCGAACATCCCATCGCTGGTGGCACATTGATGAGTCACTCGATTACGACACCCTGGCCGCGTTCTGCCGAAGTGCCTTTTTTCACCTGCAAAGTCAGTTCACCGTCCCCCGATGCGTCCTGTGCACCGTAATCCCGCTGGCTCTCGTCCAGTCGATTTCAATACCCATGACCAGAGAAATCGTTGCCCCGTGTCCCGGAACCGCTCCGCATCAGGACACAGAACTGACACCTCAGTTGCGAGCCCGACCTGTCACTCTTCAGACGTTGAGCGCCGAAAAGCCGGAATGGTGAGGAACCGGCAAGGAGGCGTCTCCGCGAGTGACCTTGCGTGCCTTGATCTTGTCCTGGATCCGCATCAAGCCCTCAAGGAGTGCTTCCGGACGCGGGGGACATCCGGGGACGTACACGTCCACCGGCACAACAAGGTCCACACCTTTGACAACGTGGTAACCATGCTTGAAGTATGGTCCACCGCCGACAGTGCAGGCACCCATCGCAATCACATACTTCGGATCGGGCATCTGTTCGTACAACCGGCGAACGCGGCTGGCCATCTTGTGAGTCACCGTGCCGGCAACAATCATCAGGTCTGCCTGTCGCGGAGTTGCGCGGAACGCACCAGCCCCGAAACGATCGAGGTCGTACTTACTGGCGCCAGTGGCCATCATCTCGATCGCACAGCACGCCAAACCGAAGGTCATCGGCCAGATGCTGGACTGCTGACCCCAGTTCAACGCCTGCTCGAGCGTTGTGGTGATCACATTTTCTTCGAAACGCCCTTCAATCCATGTCATAGCCTGAGTTCTTTCCTTTGAAGTTCACAACGGACTGCACTGACTGAAACCTCTGACCTGCCACAGCCACAGGAAGCGCAGTCCGCACTGTACCAGTCCCGGTAAGTCTTGCAATCACGGCAAAAACTTTCCGAAGTCTGGCGCTGGTTCCATTCAACCGTCCTGACGAAGCTCCTGGAGCAACCAAAATCACCCCTGGGGAGTGTGCAGGACCTCAAATTCACAGCAGCCATGCCCATCCCGGCACCGTGAACGCACCTGCACCGGAGCCCCCAACACCTGCTCCAGCACTTCGCGTTCTACCTGACAGATCGATTCGTCCACATCCGCCAGCATCGGAAACGGACATGAGGTCTCACGCAGAATACGCAATCCCCCCAGATGCTGTGATTCGATATTAAAGCCACTGGACTTCATTTCGCTGGCCAGCTGATCCAGCCGATCATCAAGCGACCCGCCCTCGGTCAGTTGCCGCCGAAATCGATCCGCCAACACATCGCGAATACGACTCAGCAGCAAATTGCGAACGGTTTCATCCTGAAGCCCTGTGATGGCTTCCCAGAACACGACCGCCAGTTGACGGTAGTTTTCACCGAGGGAATGCAAACCTTCTGCCGTGACCCGGTAAAGATTTCGGGGGCGTCCACGCGTTTGACCCTGCAGGTCCGCTGCGATCAGACCGAGCATTTCCAGACGAGAAATCCGCTGGCGAACGGCCGTCCGAGTCACTCCGAGAACATCGCAGAGCGACTGCACATCCGCTCCGCCGTTGCGTTGCAAATGTTCCAGAATCTCGCGATCTCTTGAGTCCACCGGAACCAAACGAGCACCTCTGTAATTGTACAAGCCAACAGTGACTGCCCCCGAATCCTCGCAGCCCTTTTGGGGCATCGCAATTTTTCTCCGTTCCGCTTTGCAACGAATTTGCAACGAACCGGAGAATGTGCTCTGAAACAGGGCTTTATTCGTAAGGATGGTACCCGCAGATTCATTTTTGGCAATTAACTATGCCAAAAATGTTTGAAAGTGAGATACGGTCTCAGTGCCGGGACGTTTCTGGCAACCCGTTTGGCCGGTGTTCAACGATTCCACCGTTGCAGAGGCTCTGAAGAATCCGGGGAATTCCGAGGGCCTTCTCAGTATCGTTTGCGGCGCCCGCAGCGTATAGTCCGGGCAGAAACGAGTTCTGGTGTTGGTGCAGTGCGAGGCGAAGGCATGCTGGAAGAGTCAGTCAAAGACGCGGTCCCCCGGGAAGCGGAAACGCAGCGATACGTCGTGCGGTACGGCACGTCCCGGCTTCTGGGTGACTTCGAGGCCCGGCGCGGCACAAATTTTGCGCGGGGGCAGGAAGTCATTGTGCGGTCTGACCGTGGCGTCGAATGGGGCACCGTGCTGTGTCCCGCGACATCTCAGACGGCCGCCTACCTCGGGGCCAACCGCGCTGGCGGTGGGCGGATACTGCGACTGGTCACGGACGAGGATCGCCGTCAGCGGATGGAATCCGGGGAGCGTGAGAAGCGGCTGTTCCAACAGGCCGAATCGATGATCCGCGAACGCTCGCTGCAGATGCAGCTGGTCGACATCGAGCGGGTGTTTGGCGGTGAAAAGCTGATTCTGTTTTATCTGGCGGAAAGTCGCGTGGATTTTCGGGAACTGGTCAAAGCCATGGCCCGGGAATTTGACTGCCGCGTGGAAATGCGACACATCGGCATTCGCGATGAAGCCCGCCTGCTGGCCGACTACGGCGACTGCGGCAAACCGGTCTGCTGCAACACACATCTCCACGAAATGCCGCCGGTTTCCATGAAGATGGCCAAACTGCAGAAGGCGACTCTGGATCCCAACAAAATTTCCGGTCGCTGCGGAAGGCTCAAGTGCTGCCTGCGCTACGAATACGACACCTACGAAGAACACCGCCGGGAGCTCCCACCCATCGGCGCCACCGTCGTGACTCGCAATGGCCAGGGCCGCGTGCTTTCGCAGGAAATACTGGCTCGAAAGCTGATTGTCGCGTTTGATGACGGCCGTCGCCTGATGACCGATGCAGACGAAATTGTCACCGTGGTTTCCCGAGGTGGACGTCGGCCCGGCGCAGATGACGATGAGTGATAAAAACCGTGAAAGACGCTTCATTCAGAAGCCTCGTTCGACTAGAATCAGCTCAGTCTGATTCCCGTCGGTGTTCGCTGATTTCACGCGACCAACCGCCAGACACGGCATGAGGGCTGTGGGAATCAGTGGCATTAAGGCCTCTGCGCCAGGCAGTGGTGACGTAAGTTACGGAACAGGGTCGTTTGTCGATGACATCCCTCAGCAGTAAGTCTTCCGGTTCCTACCATCCACTGGCGTACAAATTTGTCTTCACAGCGCTGCGGTTCACCCAGGAACAGCTCGGACGAGACAAGACCTCCGAAAAAACAGGGCACATTTCCGGCCCGGAATTGCTCGAAGGCATCCGTCAACTGGGATTGCAGCACTTCGGTATGCTGTGTCCAATCGTCTTCCGACGCTGGGGCATTCAGGCCACCGACGACTTCGGCCACATCGTCTTTCGCATGATTGAGTCCGGGGATATGAAGAAAACCCCCAGCGACTCCATCGATCAGTTTCTCGGGGTCTACGACTTTTCACGCGTCTTCGTGGAAGAATACGTCCCCGACTGCACTGAACTTGCCTGAGTCCCCTGACGGGATGCCCACGCCCACCGCATCCCGGGCCAGCACAAAATCCAGGTGATCACACGCCACGCACAGGCCCTCGATGATCGGCCCGCGTGTCTGTCCGCCAGGGTCTCAGGCACGGCACTCGGGCGTGCCGCCGTTCATCCCCCCAGCTTCCCCAAAAAATCACGTTCGCGGGGGCCGTAAGGCTGTCTACGGAAATCAGCCCAACCGCCCACGCGGGTCGGGACACCGCGAAGTTGTCAATTCCGGAATGGGCATTGTGATTCTGGGGTGAGTTTTATGCCTTTTTGTCATTTCTGGTCCTTCCGGGTGCCGGGAATTTCAGACTCCGCGGCCCGTCGCTTTCAGAATCGCACGCTGGCACTGTAAAGTAGTGTGCATTTTCGACTGCTGTGTGTGCGGGATTTGTTCAGGCAACGCGGTTCACTCTGACAGACGACCTGTTCCATAGAGAAGTAGAGCCGCGGGTAGTTGGGCCTGTTCATGATCCGGGCTGAAAATCCGGCGTCAAGCCGTCGATGGCAGATTCGTGAGTCACTTTTCAATACATGTTAGTAGTGGAAATCCATGTACACATCATCCCTTGTGAATCAGTTAAAGCCTTCTGAAACACTGGCAGCGGCGGCCAAGGCCAGAGAGCTGCGGAGTAAGGGGATTGACGTCCTTGAGTTCACCGTGGGTGAGCCGGATTTCATCACTCCGCAGCACATTCGTGAAGCCGCAAAAGTGGCCATGGATGCCGGGCACACGCGGTACACCGCAGCCACTGGTATTCAGGAGCTGAAGCAGGCCATTTGTGATGCCTTTCTGCGTGACCATGGCGTCGCATGGAAGCCCTCACAGGTGACGGTTTCCAATGGAGCGAAACATTGTCTGCACAACGTGCTTGTGGCCTGCTGTGAACCGGGAGACGAAGTGATCATCCCGACGCCGTACTGGGTCAGCTACTCGGCCCTTGTCGAACTGACCGGTGCAAAGCCGGTGCTGGTCGAAACGACCGAAAAAGACGGCTTTTTTCTGACTGCCGAACAGCTGCGACAGGCCATCACACCGCGCACCCGGATGCTGATGCTGAACAGTCCCAGCAATCCCACGGGCGGCGTGTATCCCGTGGCCATGCTGCAGGCGCTGGCGGAAGTGGTGGTGGAAAAGGACATCATCGTTTTGTCGGATGAAATCTACGACAAGCTGATTTATCCCGGCCACGAATTCCGCACGTTTGCCTCATTTGGCGAAGAAGTTCGAAAGCGCACCGTGATTGTCAATGGTGTCAGCAAAGCCTACGCCATGACTGGATGGCGAATTGGCTGGACGCTGGCTCCGGAAAATGTCACCGCCGCCATCAACAAGCTGCAGAGCCAGCAGACCTCCAATCCGTGCAGTGTGTCGCAGTACGCGGCACTTGCGGCGCTCAACGGTCCGCAGGAATGTGTGGCCGAAATGTGCCACGAATTCGCCAAACGCCGCGACTACGTGGTCGCTCGCCTGAAGGCGATCCCGGGACTCAGTTTTGCCGAACCCGGCGGTGCGTTCTATGCCTTCTTCAACGTCAGCAGTTATTTTGGTAAGCCTGTTGGCGGGGGCCCGGCGGTTTCAAATGCCACGGACTTCTGCACGGCGCTGCTGGAGCGGGCGCATGTGGCACTGGTCAGTGGTGACGCCTTCGGTGCTCCGGGCTATGTCCGGCTCAGTTTCGCAGCCTCCATGGAAACACTGGTTCGCGGCCTCGACGCAATCGAAGCGTTTCTCGCTGGCTGACTTTCGGGGGCGATCGTGTCCGCCAATTCCTCGGGGAGCTGAACGGAACTGCTGCCGATTCAGCCTGCCTCGTCTGGCGTCTTACGAGTTGCAAATCGCGCGACTCAATGTCGGCAGATTGGACGGTCGGGGACGTGGTGCGGGGACGTCGCACACGGTCGGGTGTCCCGTGATCAGCTGAAAAGCAGTTGGAAGATTGCGGCTTTGCGAGACGCAACCATTGACGGTCCCAGGGTTAAGGAGATCATTCTGCAGGGACCGTCAGTGGTGTCGTGCTGAGTGCAACGGAAGGCTGCAGGATGTCGCGGTGCCCAGTGGCTTGAACGACGGGCCGCCGCTGCGGGCAATGACACAGGACCTCGGTGCAACATCGCACCCGAGGATGCGGAGGTGGAAAATGGCGGCGAGGAGTTTCCCGAAACGGTGTCTGGCTACGGCGATGATCCTGTTGTTCTGCAGTCGCGGGATGCGGGGTGATGAGCGACCTGCTGGGTGGCAGCCGGCATTGACCTTTGCACCAGCCGTGGAACTTGAGGTTGCTGGCCAGGCGGCCCGGTTTGAGGGGCATGTGGCTACCCGTTGTCACGACTGGGATCAGGATGGCGACGTTGACCTGCTGGTGGGTGGAGGTGATGGCCGGCTGTGGTTGTTGCGAAATCGGGGAAGTCGGCAGCAACCGGAATTTCAGCCGCAGGAACCGATTCAAGCGGAAGCTCGTCAACGCTGGGGCACATCGTTTACCGGGGTGACGCTGGCTAACCTGATCGGCACGGAACTGCCCGATCTGATTGTCGCTCATTCTGAGAACCAGATCACGATTCACGAGAACATCGGCACGCGTCAGGAACCGAAGTTCACTGAGGCGGGGACCAGCGTTCCGATTCAGCAGGGATGTCAGGGGCGATTTGACGTCGCCGACTGGGATGAGGACGGGCTGGACGATCTGATTACGGGATCATTTGGTGGTGACGTCCAGTGGCATCGAAATCTCAGCCGTGGCCAGCAGTTAAAATTTGGCGAGGGCCAGGCCTTTCAGAATCTGAGCGTGGCCTACAACTCACATCCGCGACTTGTGGATTTCAATCAGGACGGGCAGCTGGATGTTTTGCTGGGTGTGAACTGGGGGACCGTGTCACTGTACCTGAGCACCGGCGACGTAAAGACGCGAACACTGCGGGGCAACCGACCATTGCAGTGGTCGGATGGAAAGGATCTGAACATTCGGGAACTGAACGGTGACGACACGACGCCGGAAGTGGCCGACCTGGACGGCGATGACGTGGTGGACCTGATCAGTGGTGGCCGCAACGGACGCCTGTTCTTTGCGCGGGGTATTGGGTATTCGTCGAGACTGTCCACGCTTGCCACCCTGCTGAATCAGCACGCCGCTGACCTCGGTCGCATTCTGCGGGACGACGAGAGTGTTCGTGACCAGCTGTTCGGCGCCCTGGTGGCGCTGCAGGCGGACCTTGCGGCGGGCTTGATTCCGGCGTCTGCGAGGGAGCAGATGTTTGAACGCCTGTCACAACTGGCTCAGCAGTACCCGGCGGTCTTACGACGTGCGAAGTTCGATCTGAGCAGCGGGCCGCAGTTACCGATTCTGGCGGGGCAATTCTGGACCGTGCTTTTCGAAACGCAGGCGGATTCGCCGAAACATCGGGAACGAGTTGCGGACGCCCTCGGGTTTGCCGGCGGTTATCGGAACCTGCTTGTGGAACATGGCGTGGTCCTGATCGACAACGACACCGCCACACCTGAGCATCTGGCTGCCATGAGTCAGTTGATCGCAGCAATTCCGCGAGCTGTCTGGGACGTGGAAACCATCACGGTGGCCGGATGGCTCGGGCCGGCTATCAGAACGCAGAGGATTCAGTCACGGTCGGGAATCAACATTTTTGACCTGCCACTGGGGCGTCCCGAAAACAGTTTCCCTGCGGATGCACCGCGACCCGGCGTCACCGATGTGTTCCTGATCTGTCTGGCCCATGAGTTGGCGCACAACATGCTGGACACGGTGGGTCGGACAACTCGACCGGAATTGTACGAGCGAAAATTCGCCGGCCTTGCACAGGCCGCTGGCACTGAAGTGGTCTACCGGACACCACGTTCGGCCGGAATCGATCTGGACGCGACTCGGAAGAATTTTCAGGCGGCGGGGGCATGGGATGGCGAGGAATCCACGTGGAACTCGGCGTGGACGGCCTATTTTTCCAACAAGGAACAGTACGACAAAGCCCACACGCGTGGAAACATCCAGTTCTTCCTTGACGCTCCTCAGGAAGCTTTTGCCACGCTGGCCAATCAGTACTTTGCGGACAGCCAATTGATGCTGGAATTCTGCTGGAGTCGCTGGGAGGCCGGACATCGGTCCAACATCAATCAGTTTCTGCTGATTGCGGATTATCTGAGCGGCGGCACGGATCGTGTGAGTTTTTATGTGCTGCGAACAGGTGGCGACCTGACCGTGCAATCGGTTCAGCTGGAACGAGACGCTCGAGGTCGCATTGTGCGTGTGCTGTCAGAAAGATCCGTCGCGGAATTCGAATATGACGCCAGCGACCTTGTCACCGCGTTTCGCCATCAGTCGAAAGAGCGATAAAGTCGAGCGTTTTGTTGGCGGCAGAGCGATTCAGGCCAGAACCCTTTCGCAAGGGTGGGGAGTGTGCGTTGTTTCGCGCGTCAAAGCGGGTGAGGAATGCCGCGTATACTGGCGTAAGGCACAAGGCCGTAAATGGCGGCCAAAGCCGGTCCCCTCCCATGTGAACAGGAGGGGAACCGCGACGCACAACAAAGAACAGCGTTCAGAAAGTACCGCCCGGGCAATGTTGCGAGGTGTCCGGGGCGACAACTGTCCATGCCCCCACGAACGTTCCAGGTGGCCGGAACGCTTCCGCCAAACCGGCATTTAGCGGAAGGGGACACTCAGCAGTTGGGTGCCGTTGCTGGTTTTCACCAGCAGGACCAGTTGACCGCGTTCCTTTGCGGCCTTCATGGCCTCTCGGAAGTCATCAACGCTGTTGATATCCGTCTTGCCGACTCTGGCCACCACAACGCCGGGTTGCAGACCGATGCGTGCTGCCACGCTGCCGCGTTTTACGGAGGTGATCACCACACCGTCGCTGGAATCCATCCCCAGGCGTTCAGCCATCTCATCGGTGAGTTTCTGCACTTCCACACCAAGTTCGTCCATGGATTCGCCGGCATCAGCCAGTTGTTCCGGGAATTCAGCGGCGGTGACGTTCAGTTCCACTTCCTTTCCGTTGCGAATCACGACCAACGGATAGGCGGAGCCGATCCGCAGTCGCTCGGCGATCGTGATCAGTTGCTGCCGCGAAGAGATTTCTTTACCGTCCAGACGGAGGATGACATCCTGCACCTGAACACCGGCCTTGTCAGCTGGTGAATCCTTGCGGACTTCAGAAACCACAACTCCACGACGGGCCGCCAGCTCGAGGGCACCGGCCAGTTCTGATGTCAGGTCCTCCAGCGTCACACCAAGATAGGCGCGGCGAACCTTGCCTCCCGCCAGCAGCTGTTCTCCGACCCACTGGGCGAGGCTGACGGGGACTGCGAAGCCAACACCGTCGTATCCGCCGCTGCGCGTTTCGATCGCCGTATTGATCCCGATCACTTCACCGCGCATGTTAACAAGGGGACCGCCGCTGTTTCCGGGATTGATGGCTGCATCCGTCTGCAGAAATTCCTGCCGGGACGGCAGATTCTTCAGCCCGCGGGATTTGGCACTGATGATTCCCTGCGTGACGGTCCGGTCCAGACCGAAGGGGCTGCCAAAGGCCAGCACCCAGTCACCGATTTCCACATTGGAGTCATCGCCCAGTGGCAGGGTGGGAAGATCGCGATCGGCTTCGATCCGCAGCACGGCGACATCGGAGAAATCGTCGGATTTGATTTCCTTTGCCTTGTACTCACTGCCATCGGCCATGATCACGACGACTTCATCCGCACCTCGCACAACATGTGCATTGGTCATCACAACACCATCAGCGCTGATGATGAATCCGGAACCCTCACCGGTTGCGATGCCGGGAGCATCGCCGCCCTGCTGCTGTTCCCGCATGCGTTCACGCAGGTCGCCGAAAAGATCATCGAGCGGACTACCGCCGAATTGCCGGCCAAACGGGGTGCCTTCGAAGGGATCCATTCCAGCGACTCCACCGCCGCCGTTGACCTTGCGGATCGATCGCACCGAGACGATGGCGGGCAGCGTCCGTTTGGCGACCCAGCGAAAGGCTGACGAAAGTTCATCAGCCCTGGCGAGGGCTTCGGGGCGAGGTGCCTCGTCCTGCGCCTGCAGGCGTGGCACCGGCGTGGAGTTCCAGAGGGCGGTGACCGCGATGGCCCCGCCGGCAAGACCGGCCAGAAACAGTGTCCAGCGTTTGGATCCCATCATGCGTCTCCTGACAAATGCATCAAATCGGGCGATACGTTATCAACTGATCATCTGAAATACTGAATGTGGCGGGGGGGGGCCCACGTGTGTCGAACCGTCGGGCACGGAACGAAGCGTACGGCCATGTCCGGGCACTACTGCAGACCGGGGTAGGAACCCGATGCTGTTGAACCGCAAAAATGGCAGTAACGCAATAACAGCAACCTGTGTGCCAGTCTGCTGCACCGTTTTCGATGAAAGTTGCCGGCGATCGAAGAACACCTGCACGTTTTTTCCTGAAAAAATTGGCCAAGCCTGTGGCCTGCAGCTCAACCATCGGAGGAACCGGAAGTGAATGGTGGCGATGGAAATCCATCGTGCTAATCCATCGTACCAGGCGCAGCATGTATCCGTGGTGGTCACGTGGAAAACTGTTGGCCCGCCTTCGGTCGCTTGTTTCGCTGTCTCTGTACGTCGCGAACACAGGGAACTCCGTGCAACGTGTCAACACGCCTACCGGTGGTTGTGCTTGCGTGGGGCCTGTGGATTGGTAGAATTTCCCCCATGGGCTCGGCTCCGTGACACACATCGCCGCTATAGCCCGACTACGGCGTTTCATCTACCGGCACAACTCCGCTCTCGAAACCAGACTGCACGCGAATGCTCAGGGGAAACACCATGAAACGCTGGATGCTTTGGCTGGCCGTTGTATCAGGATGTATCCCGGGACTCGCGATCAGTTACGGCCAGCAGGCTGAGCGCGCAGCGGCAAGGGTGGTCATCCCCGCGATTCGTCTGACGCCTGCCGTCAGAGTGGAGGATTCGTTGCTGCGCTACGTCCCTGACGACGTAGCGATGATTGGCATCATTCAGCCTGCCAGGATGCTGACGGCAGAGACGCTGAAGACAGTCGTTCAGTCTGCGAAGGCGGACGATCTTTTTCAGGACCTGCTGCAGTTCGGTATCCGACGTGCAGGGGTGGATCCATCGAAGATCACCGAAGCAGCACTGTTTGTGGATCGCCAGTCACTGCAGAATTGGCTTCAGCAGCAGAAGAAGATGACCGAGAATTCGGCGGCCGACAACAACCTGCGCACGATTGGCCTTGCGATGCATAACTTTCATGACGCGTATGGTACCTTTCCCGACGACGATGGCGGACTGGACGATTCGAAAGGGAATCTCAGCTGGCGCGTGCACCTGCTTCCGTTCGTGGGGGAACAGGCACTTTATGAAGAATTCCATCTGAATGAGCCGTGGGACAGCGAACACAACAAGTCCCTGATCAGCCGGATGCCTGCGTGCTATCAGGTAGACGGCGTCGAATCCGGGCAGACCTCCGTGCACGTGCTGTTGGGAGAGGGCACTCCCTTTGGCGGCGACGAGCCACCAGGGATGGCCTCCATCACCGATGGGACTTCGAACACGATGATGTTCGTATCTGCCGGTACTGACACAGCCGAGGTCTGGACAAAGCCCGGTGGACTAACCATCGATCCGGAGGCTCCAGCGAAGGCCCTTGGAAATGTCTCAGAAAGCGTTCAGATCTGTATGATGGACGGCAGCGTGCGTTCAATTCCGACGGACGTCACCCCGAAACAATGGCTCCAGTTGGCCCGGCACCAGGACGGCGAAGTGCCGGAGATAATTCCGACGACCAATCACGGGATCGAGCCGGTTCCGGCGTTGATTGTCCGGTTGTCAGACCCTATTGATCAGCAGCAGATGATCACTCAACTGCTGGGCAATGGCCAGCCGACTGCCACTGAGATTTCCGGCCAGCCAGCCACACGACTTGATCCCGTAACCTGCGTCGTGTTTCCAACACCGCGAACCATGCTGATTTCCAGTGAGGCGGTGCTGACAGAAATGCTGGCCCCTCGCCAGGCATCCGAAGGACTGCGACTTCAGCTGGAACAGTTGTATCCGGCCAGTGACGTGGTGCTGCTGGGCAGTCTTGAGGGCACCAGAGATGTCCTGACGCTCATGCTGCCGGAGACGCCCTTCGCGGGTATCTTCTCGTCAATCACGCAGGCGTCCTTCATGCTGGACACCACCGGAAGCAATCCTTCGTTGCTGGCAATCCAGGTTACCACAGACACCCCGCAGTCAGCGCTACAAATCAACGGTTTAGTGACTGGTGGTTTTCAGATGCTGAAAGGTCAGTTGCTGAACCAGTTGTCACAACCGGAGTCGCAGATTCCGGAGAGCCTGACGACGATGATCAGCGAGATGCTGGATTCTGTCGCCATCAGCACTGACGATAAGAATGTCAGATTGCAGCTTCCAAAACTGGAAAATCCGACGCAGACCTTCCAGGGACTCACGACAGAAATGGCAGCACTCGCCGGGCTCTGGAGGCAGATGGCTGCGGCGCAACAGGACATCTCGAAACGCAATTCCCTGAAGCAAATGGTCCTGGCAATGCACAACTACCACGATGTCCACAGCCACTTTCCGAAGTGGGATGGCGAGCCCGGTGAGAACGCTAAGGAGTCTGAAAAGGTCGGAGGACTCAGCTGGCGCGTCTACCTGCTCCCCTACCTTGACCAATCCGAACTTTTTTCCAGGTTTCATCTGGATGAGCCATGGGACAGCGAGCACAACAAAACACTCATCGACCAGATGCCCGAAATCTTTCGGACCGAAGGAGTGGACGCCCCCGGAAAGACCAGTTACCACGTGTTTCTTGGTGAGCAGACGCCGCTGGGTGGAAAAGGCGTCCGCTCAATGCGCGACGTGGTGGATGGCACATCGAATACACTGATGTTCGTGAAAGCCGGGCCGGATCAAGCAGACGTCTGGACAAAGCCATCCGGTCTTGAATATGTGCCCGAAGACCCGCTCAAGTGTCTGGGAAATGTGGGTGAAAAAATTCTCGTCGCCCTCTGCGACGGTTCTGTCCGCGACATCGAGAACACGGTCAGCAAAGAAACCTTTCTCCGACTCATTGAACACGCCGACGGACAAATCATTGAGGATTTCTGAACGAATGTCTGTACGGGGCCGACGGCCGATCCATC
>CAIYBH010000172.1 GCA_903924405.1 uncultured Planctomycetaceae bacterium
CCCTGTCCCCGCCTCGCTGAGCAATCCCAGATTGATTCGGGAACAGCCATAGATCGCCGCCAGCTCATCGCCCCACGCTCCACGTCCCTGCCAGCGTTTGCGCACCACATCCGCTGCATGCCCCCACGATGGCCCCCAGATCCGCAGGTCTACCTCCGGCAATCGCGCGATCAGCTCCGCGATCAGCGACTCCTTTTTCGGAGACCATGCTCCCACAAACGACACATCGCACCCATAGGTGGACTGCATTGATGGCGAGGCCGTAATCCGCCGATGAACCTCCTGATCAAACCCATGCGGAACCAGTTCCAGACGTCGCAAATGCTGCTTCAGGCTGCTGTCCAGCAGATGAAACGATTTGGTGGTGAACACACAATCGTACAGCGGCAGACAGTCCCAGATGTTCCGACCATGATCCCGAAAACTTACGTCCGGGTACACGCAGTAGGTCGGAATCTGTCGTTCACGGAACTGACGCAGTGTTTCCGGACGCAGCAGCATCCCTTTGAACACCAGCAGGAAATCCATTCCTTCCACTTGCAGTAACTCGGAAACTGCCCGATTGTAATCCGCTTCCATCAGTGGCCGCAGCAGACGTCTGGTCGCCCGCAGCACGTTGTGCCTCCAGCGAGTTGGAAAATGATCTTCGTAATGCCGTTCAATCAGCAGATGGCCCAGGCGGCGCAGTTCCGCTCCGGTCGCCCGAGCATCACTGCCCCACCAGTCGGCCCCGAGAAATCCAATCAGATAACTCTGTGCCACCACATCGTCTAACATGTCGTCATTCCACAGAAGGTCTCGGTAGTGACCGCGCGAGCCATCGCAGCCGAAGCCGCAAACCTGAATCAACTCGGGTGGAACTTCGCCCGCCCATTCCATCCGTGTTTATCTGTGTTCATCCGTGGTTTCAAAAAAAGCCCACCCAAGCGAACGAACAACAACACGAACCGAAACCGGCCGCTAACGCGTTGCCGCTCACAACCCCCGAAAGACACCGCTCGGATAGTACTTCGCCAAATTCTTTCGTGTATTTCGTGGTTCAAACAATACCAAACTGCTAGCGATTCGACTCAGATGGAACCTCGCCCGCCCATTCCGTCTGCCCCCCATTCCATCCATGTTTATCTGCGTTCATCCGTGGTTTCAAAAAAAGCCCACCGAAGCGAACGAACAACAACACGAACCGAAACCGGCTGCTAACGCGTTGCCGCTCACAACCCCCGAAAGACACCGCTCGGGTGGAACCTCGCCCGCCCGCTCCCTCCGCCGCCTGTTAAAATCACAGCCGTGGGATGACGAAATGATGGCGGGTCGGATGCTATTGATCTTCTACCGCGACATCGATCCCACTTACAATTGCACCTCTTTGCTCAGATCCGGGTTTCTTGTCCACAGCAAGGAGTTCATCGCATCGTGGAAGCCCTGAAGTCGATCGTCGCCGCCAGCCTTTCCCCGCTGGTGATTTCCCTCGCATTGCAACTGTTGGGCTGGCTGCTGCTGGTGCGATCCCGAAAACGTCCGGGGCTGATGTGCCTCGCAGCCGGCACCTGTATCCTGTTCGCAGGTTCCTTTCCCGGGCTCACGTTTGAAGCCCGACGTACCGCAGAGTACACCTATCCGCCATTGTCTCCGGAGGCGCTGCCTGCCGGGCCGCTGTTGGTGGCCGTACTGGGAACCGGTTTTAATCCAGACCCGCAGATGCCCGCCAACAGCCAGGTTGGCCCCGCTTTTCTGGCCAGATTGCTGGAAGGCATCCGTATTCTGCGGTATCGCCCCGATATCCAACTTGTGGTTTCCGTCGCTGGCGAGGCAGACCAGGCCTCCAAGTCGCGGTTTCTGGCAGCCATGCTGCAACTTCTGAATGTTGAACCGCAACGCGTGCAACTGATCACAACAGCAGAGAGCACTCTGGACGAGGCCGTACTCGTAAAAAACCTCAATCAACAAACCATCCCGGTTGTACTGGCCACTTCAGCCAGCCACATGCCTCGAGCCATACGAATCTTTACGGACGCAGGAATGACCTCAATCGCAGCGCCGACCGACTTTGGCTTCGTCCGAGCCGGCAGTCCCCGCGATAAAATCTGGCCCCGCTGGATTCCCTCCACCGATGGCGTCGGCGGCAACCACGCGTGGTTGTACGAAAAAGTCGCGATACTGTGGGAAATGTTACGCACCCGAAAATAAGCCTCGCCGCACCCGCTGATCCGCAGAACAGTTTGGCAACCCGAGCACGCACCTCGTCCCACACACTCAGATGCGGCGCCCGAGTCTACTCGGCGCGGGGCAGATGTTTCTCAACTCGCGGGCTCAGCCGACAGCAGCCTGCTTTGGGGACTGCCACAATGATTTAGAGTGCAGCCCCCAGCACCTTTTGCAGTAGTTCACCCACTGGGACTTCGCAGCTCAGGGTCCACGGCCGACGCACCAAGTCGCCTCGATTTCGCCGAAATTTCAGGTCCAATTCCTCCAGGTGCTCAAAATCCGTCTCCAGCACTCTCGGAACAACATCTTCTCGCTGATAGGGCCTGACCCCCGACATGCAGGACGGATACCAGACATCCAGCCCGCAGATCAGAGTCTCAAAGAGCTTATTCGGAGCGTTGTAAATGTAGTTCCGCGTCGTTCCCCGATAGAGGATCAATCCGACATGATATCTTCGCAGTAGGCGGGGTAATTCCGAGTAATCCACGCCCTGTGTGTTGACGGCGATCTGATCACAACGAATTGACTCCAGCCACTCCCTCGTCACCTGATCACTATTGTTGATCATCAGATCCAGTGTCACGTCCGAGGCCGGTTGCCTGAGCACCCAATCACACACTTCGCGGATCCACGTGTCACGAAACGAAGCTGCTCCGGCATAAAACAGACGCAGTGGCTCGCCTTCTGCAGGCCACTCAACCGCCTCACCTGCCGCCCAGGCGGCAGGTGGGTAATTCGGCATCACACGCATTTTCGCAGAGGCAACTGCCGGAACATCCTCCAGAAACATCGACACGCGATCTGCATTTGTGTGCGAAATCCATTCGGCGCGCTGATACAAGCCGTGACGCTCCAGCCAGTGCGCAATCCTGGCAACAAAATTGCCCCGCTCTCGATAGTGCGATAACTCACGATACTCATGGTAGTGAATAAAGATCCGGCACAGAGGATTCAGTGTGGCATACAGAAACACGCCAGGCGCGGAGTGCGGCTCCAGATAAATCACGACGTCCGGCTTCAGCCAGACCAATCTCAGAAACACACAGATCGGAAATGAAAGAAAGAGCCACAGGCGGCTGAGACGGCTCAACCGACTGCCGGGAAATCTCCGGCGAAGAATCCGGCATCCAGCAACAAAAAAATCGGGGTAGCCCCGATCATTTGCCGTCGTCAGACAGGACAATTCGATCTGCCCCTGCCCCCCCAGCACATGCAGCAGGTTCTGCACCGGAGGAAACTGCTCCAGCGGAAACCAATGCACCACAGTGACTTTCACCCGAGATCTCCCTTCAACCCCGACGAGATCATTTCCCTGTTTTCCTGTTTCGTCCGGTCGTGGCCAGTGCTCTCACACAGATGCCAAAAAATTCAGAAGGGCGCTGCTCCCACGAGGACGCAAAATCTCTGCGGCTCGGATGGAACCTCGCCCTCCCAACAATCGCAAAATCTCTGCGGCTCGGATGGAACCTCGCCCTCCCAACAATCGCAAAATC
>CAIYBH010000173.1 GCA_903924405.1 uncultured Planctomycetaceae bacterium
CGTGGGGCGTGGGGCGAGGGGCGAGGGGCGTGGGGCGTGGGGCGAGGGGCGAGGGGCGTGGGGCGTGGGGCGTGGGGCGAGGAACGAGGGGCGTGTTTTTTGGGAGGGCGAGGTTCCATCCGAGCCGCTGCGTGTGGGATTTGTATTGGAACCACGGATGGACAGGGATGGTGAGGCGCGAGGGATGAGGGATGAGAGATGCGGAACAAGGGGGACGGGTTTGCGGCTCAGGTGGAACTTCGCGTTCCCGGAGTGTGGGCGTTCCTGAAATTGGCAGGGAACAAGGCATGGTGTGTGACTGGGTAAAAAGACAAGGTTATCCATTTATGCTGGCTTGAGAATTGGAATCCGGAATGAGTTCTCAAGGAAACGTCAGGAAAACTTGAGAAACCCCCGTCCCAGGCGTACCATCATGACTTTGATCCGGTCTGGCAGACGCTGGCTTGGCGGCCGCTGCGAAGTGGCTGGCCTGTGGACAGGTCGCTGATTGGTTGGGTGTTGGGACGTTTTCGGGGAAGTTGCAGCGTGTGGTGCAACTGCCTGGAAGCGGGGATGAATGTGTGCTGTGTAGCGTGTCATCTCCGGGCTGTACCGGGGGTGTTCTGGCAACGAGTGCGTGGACAGGGGAAGATTCAGTGAGTGGTGTGGACCTGCCTGATTCCTCTGTGACCCGGGTCTTGTTTGTGTGCACGGGGAACACGTGTCGCAGTCCGATGGCCGAGATGTTGTTTCGCAAACTGGCGGCTCAGCGTCTGGCGTGTCGGGACTGGGAATTACGTGAGCGTGGTATCGATGTGTTTTCGGCGGGCGTGGCGGCTGGGGAAAACAGCCCGGCGTCTCCGGAGGCGGTTCACGTCATGCGTGAGCATGGGTTGGACTTGAGTCAGCATTTGAGTCAGCGAGTGACGCGGGAGATGATTCGCAAGTCGACTCTGGTGCTGGCGTTGACTGAGCGTCATCGTCGGGCGTTAGTGGACTTTTGCCCTGAGCAATCGTCATCGATTTTGCTTTTGGGTCGGGATAGTTTTGATATACAGGATCCGATTGGGGGCAGTCTGGACGAGTACCGGGAGTGTGCCCTGCAGATCGGCCACAATCTGCGGCTTTGGGTCGAAGAACTGTTGAAGAAAGACGTGTGATTTCCATGAAGATTGGCATTGCCAGCGATCACAGGGGTGTAGCGTTGAAGTCCAGGCTGGGGCAGTTGTTGCAGAGCCTGAACAACGAGGTGCGTGATTTTGGTCCCTTTGAATCGCAAAGTGTGGACTATCCGGACTACGCTGCCCAGGTGGCCCGTGAAGTCTCCAGTGGTGCGCTGGATCGTGGGATTCTGATATGCGGAACCGGGATTGGGATGTGCATTACGGCCAACAAGTTTGCCGGCGTCCGAGCGGCACCGTGTCACGACAGTGTGACGGCGGAATACAGTCGGCTGCACAACGACGCCAATGTGATTTGTCTTTCGGCGGACCAGTTGAGTGATCAGTTGGCGGACCAGGTGATTCGTATCTGGCTGAAGACACCTTTTGAAGAGGGTCGGCACGCGCGGCGGCTGCAGAAGATTTCCGAACTGGAGCACGAAGTGGCTGTGCAGTTGCTGTCTCGGGGTGAGAATTCCTGAGGGCGTGAAGATCGGCATCAGGCTGGCGTTCTGCCTGCGACGCGTCGTGAGTTTGCGGCGGATTGAGATTCGCGGCTGATTGAATTTCGCGGACATGAAAAGGGTAGGGGGGCAAGCGAGATGGACGCAGCAGAATTACGTTACGCGAAGACTCATGAGTGGGTCTTTGTCGAAGGTGACATCGCCACGGTGGGGATTACGGCCTTTGCGGTGCAGTTGCTGACCGACATTGTGTATCTGTCTCTGCCGACGGTGGGCAAGTCCTTCAGCCCGGGACAGGCAATGGGAGAAGTGGAGAGCGTGAAGGCGGTGAGTGACATTTACGCACCGGTTTCGGGGGACGTGGTGGAAGTGAACAGTTCCCTGCCGGACAATCTGTCGCTGCTGACCGAGAGTGCTCTGGACAAGGCGTGGATTGTGCGATTGAAGATGCGGGATCCTGCCGAGCTGCAGGGGTTATTGAGTTATGCGGAGTATGTGAAGCACTGCGACAAGGATCGGCATTGATCGGGACTGAGCAAAACGGGGGCTCGACTTCATCCGGAAGTCGGGCCCTTCGTCGTAATCGCGGCTGTGGGAGGCTGCTGGTGTGGCTGGCGTTTGTCTTTGGAACTGGCGGGCCGCGGAACTGGCGTGTGTGGGATGGCGAGGGGCCGGCGGAAATTTTTTCTGTGAGGACAGCTTGTGGCATACCTGTTTGACACACCGGAACAGCGTCGGGTGATGCTGGACGCGATTGGGGTGGAATCGGTTGATGAGTTATTTCGACAGATTCCGCAGGAGCTGCAGCTGGGGCGAGAGTTGCGGTTGCCGGAGCCGATGTCGGAGATGGCGCTTGAGCAGGAGATGCAGCAGCGGCTGGGGGCCGTGGCAGAGCGAGGCGTCTGCTTTCTTGGTGGTGGAGTGTACGACCATTTCATACCGGCGGTTGTGGATGAGATCACGTCGCGGGGTGAGTTTTACACGGCATACACACCGTACCAGGCCGAGGCCAGTCAGGGGACGCTGCAGGCGTTTTACGAATATCAGACTCTGATCAGTCAGTTAGCGGGGATGGGAATTTCGAACGCCAGTTTGTATGAGGGTGGGACGGCGGTCAGTGAAGCGGTGTTCATGGCAATGCGGGTCAATGGACGGCATGGTCGGGTTGTTGTGGCGGGGACGGTGCATCCGGAGTATCGGCAGGTTCTGGAGACATATTTTTCGCGGTTGGGGACTGAGATTGTGGTGATCCCGCCGGAGGGTGGTGTGACGAGTCTGGAGGCCTGTCGTCGGGCACTGGACACGAACACGTGTGCGTTGGTGGTGCAGCAGCCGAATTTTCTGGGCTGTCTGGAGGACATTCAGGGATTAACCGAGAGTGCTCATGCGGCCGGGGCGTTATCGATCCTGGCGTTTGACCCGATCAGTCCCGGGATGCTGAAGCGACCCGGTGATTATGGAGTGGACATAGCGGTTGCGGAAGGACAGCCATTGGGGACACCGCTGCAGTACGGTGGTCCGTTGCTGGGCATTTTTACGTGTCGGAGTGAGTATGTCAGAAAGATGCCGGGGCGATTGATTGGCAAGACGACGGACCGTCGGGGCCGGGATTGTTTTGTGTTGAACCTGCAGGCGCGGGAGCAGCACATTCGTCGGGACAAGGCGACCAGCAACATTTGTACGAACCAGGGATTACTGGCGTTGCGAGCGACCGTTTTTCTCGCCACCGTGGGACCTCGTGGTTTGCGACAGATGGCGACGTTGAGCCATCAGAAGGCGCGTTATGCAGCCAGCCTGTTGACTCAGATCCCCGGTGTTTCGCTGAAGTTTCCGGGCCCGTTTTTTCGTGAGTTTCTGCTGGAGACACCGCTGCGGGCAGAGGACTTGTTGCCGGCGTTGTCGGCGCAGGGGTATGACGTCGGTCCGGCACCCGAGCGATTTGCGTCGGCGGGTCTGGCGGGACTGGAGTACTGTGTGCTGGTGGCGTTGACGGAGAAACGCACGCGGCAGGAGATTGACGGACTGGCGGCGGCTATGAGGCGGGTGTTGCAGCGGGGTTGAGGCGTGTGAGTCATTCCTGCAGGGCGCGAGCAGGCGGGAATCGGGGACATTTGGAAGTCTGATTGGTGAGTGTGTACTTTTGAAAGTGGGCAGGGTCATGCGAAATCCGACGGCCACAAAACTGTTGTTTGAGATGTCCTGTGCGGGGCGTGGCACGCAGGTCTTTCCGGAATCGGACGTACCGGAGGTTGCGGGGATTCCGGAGATTGGCGCCGAGTTTCTGGCGACGGAACCGTTGCCACTGCCGGAGGTTGCGGAGCCGGACGTGGTGCGTCATTTTGTGAATCTGTCGACTCTGAACATGAGCGTGGATTCGCATTTTTATCCCCTCGGCAGTTGTACGATGAAATACAACCCCAAGCGTCATGAGCGTTGGGCGCGACTGCCTCAGGCGGCTGGCAGTCATCCGTATCAATCAGAGGCTCAGATTCAGGGCTTGCTGAGTGTGTTGTATGAGCTGCAGGGGATGCTGGCGGAGATCGCGGGGTTGCCTGGCGTGTCGCTGCATCCGGCGGCTGGAGCGCAGGGTGAATTCACCGCGTTACTGACGGCGGCGGCTTACTTTCGGGATCGGGGCGAACAGCGGACGCGGGTGCTGTTTCCGGCCAGTGCGCACGGGACGAACCCGGCCAGTGCCGCGTTGGCGGGATTTGAATGTGTGCAGTTGGCGGGTGGTCGGGATGGGTTTGTGGATCTGGACGAGCTACGTGCGCAGCTGGATGAGCGGACGGCTGTGTTCATGGTGACGAATCCCAACACCCTGGGGCTGTTTGAGCGGGACATTCGTCAGGTTTCGGAACTTCTGCACAGTGTTGGAGGCCTGGTGTACATCGACGGCGCCAATATGAATGCGATTCTGGGGCGTACGCGGCCGGGGGATTTTGGCGGCGACATGATGCATTACAACGTGCACAAGACGTTCACGGGTCCGCATGGGGCTGGGGGGCCGGGTGCAGGTCCGATTGCGGTGCGGGATTTTCTGGCGCCGTACCTGCCCGCGCCGGTGGTCACCTGGGATGCGGCTCGCCACTGGTACTCGCTGTCGGTACCGGAAAAATCCATCGGCAAAGTGCGTACATTTTTCGGCAACGTGGGGATTCTGCTGCGGGGTTATTTTTACATCAGGACTCTGGGAGGCCGTGGGCTGCGTGAGGCGTCAGAGAACGCGGTACTGAACGCCAACTATCTGTTGAGTCAGGTGAAGGACTTTCTGGACGTGCCGCATGGCGACCGCTGCATGCATGAGTTTGTGGCCAGTGCGCGGCGACAAAAGGAGCAGACCGGCGTGACGACCATGGACATTGCCAAGCGACTGCTGGATTATGGGTTTCACGCGCCCACGGTGTATTTCCCGCTGGTGGTGGAAGAAGCGTTGATGATGGAGCCGACGGAAACGGAAAGTCTGCAGACGCTGAATGCCTTTGCGGCGGCGCTGCGAGCGATCTGCAGTGAGCCTGCGGATCTTGTTCGCGGGGCACCTCATACGACGGCGGTGTGTCGCCCGGACGAAGTGAATGCCGCACGCAAGCCGGTGCTGTGCTGGTCGGCTCCTGAGTGTTGAGTTCCTTGCGGGTGTGGACCTGTCGGGGTGAGGCAGAAATTCTGCGGAAGGTGTCGGACTGATGAATCCCGTGATTTCCCTGTGGAAGATAGGGCGTCGATTTGGCGCTGTGGAAGCGCTGAGGGATGTCAGTGTTGACATTCTGGCCGGCGAGTGTCATGCGATTATGGGAGAGAACGGTGCTGGCAAGAGCACGTTGATGAAGATTCTGGCCGGTGTGATTCCCGAGTTTGACGGGGAGCTTTACGTGAAAGGGCGTCCTGTCCGCTTCACGGGGACTCGGGACGCTGAAGCTGCGGGGATCAGTATTATTCATCAGGAGTTGAACCTGGTGGAGCAGTTGTCGGTTTCGGCCAACATTTTTCTGGGGCGTGAGCCCACGTTGTTTGCGGGAATTCTGAATCAGCGTGAGATGGATCGTCGAGCGGAAGAGATTCTGAGCGAGCTGGAATGCCGCATCGGGGCTCAGACCCTGGTGGGCACGCTGCGGATTGGTGATCAGCAGCTGGTGGAGATTGCGCGGGCGTTGTCGCTGCGGTCTGAGATTCTGATCATGGATGAGCCCACCAGTGCGTTGACGGAATCGGAAGTGGAGCGACTTTACCGGGTGCTGGCTCGCCTGCGGGCTCGGGGAGTGACCATTCTGTATATCTCGCACAAGATGAGTGAAGTGTTTCATCTGGCGGATCGGATCACGATTCTGCGGGATGGCCGATTTGTTCGGACGCTGTTGAAAGCGGAGACGAATGCTCAGGAGACAGCGCACCTGATGGTGGGTCGGGAGCTGACGAGTCGGGAAGGGCGATCGCGTGCGGCGGTGGGTGGTGGACAGCCGGGGGACGTCGTACTGGACGTGCGTGGGTTGTCGTTGCCGTGGAAGCGTCAGCCAGGTCGATTTCGCTTGCGGGACATAAGTTTTCAGCTGCATCGAGGTGAAATTCTGGGGATTGCGGGGTTGATGGGTGCTGGCCGGACGGAGCTCCTGGAATGTCTGTTTGGAGCCAGCCTGCAGCGGCCGCAGGGCGAGATTCTGCTGGACGGGAAGCCACAGGACTTCCGGAATCCGGCGCAGGCCATGCGGGCCGGGATGGCGTTGGTGACAGAGGACCGGAAGCGACTGGGACTGTTTCAGCAGTTGAGTGTTCGGGAGAACATCACGGTGAGTGCGTTGAGCGACCTGGCGATGGCCGGGGTGGTGCGATCATCGCTGGAACGTGAACGGGTGGCGCGTGAGCTGAAGGTGCTGTCGGTGAAGACGGCGGGGATGGACGCCGGCATTCTGACGCTGAGTGGCGGGAATCAGCAGAAGTGCGTGGTCGCGCGGTGCCTGCTGACAAATCCGCGAGTGCTGTTGCTGGACGATCCAACGCGTGGCGTGGACGTGGGGGCCAAAGCGGAATTGTACCAACTGATGGAGCAGCTTGCGGCGCAGGGGATCTCGATGATTGTGACATCCAGTGAATTGCCGGAGCTGCTGACGGTCAGTGATCGGATTCTGGTACTGTGTGAAGGGCGACTGACTGGAGAATTTGCGGTGCAGGACGCGACTGAGGAGAAGATTATGGAAGCGGCCACCAGTGTTTCGACGCTGGTGAAGTCCTAAGATCCGGGCAGGGGTGCATGGGCGTTGAGTTGGGGATGAAATTCCGGTGACGGCGGATCGGCGAGATTGGTGCCGCATGGCCGGGTGTGGGCAGAAACTGCCGAAGCGAGCGGTGGAAATTCGGGGGACCTGCGGGAAGGCTTCGTGAAGTGCTGGTTGGTGGCCGGATCGGGTGAGTCTGCATTGTGAGGAACTGTGGCGGGGGGTATAGTGAAAACTGAGTGAAGATGACTCTGTGTCATACGTCAGAAGAGAACAAACGCCGTCCGATGGGTGTCGTGTATGCGGCCCAGGCGGACGTCAATGGCCTGCAGTGAGTGCTATGTCCCTGGTCGAGAATTTTTCCAGAGATGAACAGTTCCTGCGGCTGGTCCGCCGGGAAACGGACGTGGATCTGGTGACCGCCGCGCTGGAGATTGCGCGGGACCGGCAACCGGATCTGTCGTTTGGTCCGGTGCGGGAACTGCTGCAGCGAGCGGTTTCGCGATTAACGCACCCGGTGACTCAGGCGGGTTCGGATCTTGAAGAGCTGAAACTGCTGGTGCGTTATATGACGGAAGAGCTGGGGCTGCATGGAGAAGCGGCCTATCTGAGTGATCCGGGATCGCATTATCTGCATCACGTCCTGGAGACGGGGCGAGGGATTCCGATTTCGCTGTCTGTGCTGTATTTGTACGTGGCCAATGAGCTGGGGATCCCGTTGCAGCCGATCAGCACGCCAGCGCGGTTTCTGACGCGGCTGCAGACCGATGCGGGCAATTTGTATGTGGATGCCTTTGATCAGGGCAGAATTCTGACTGAGCCTGAGTGTATTGGTCTGATTCGTACGATTACCGGGGTCCCGGCATCGGAAGTTCGTCGATTTCTGCGTCCGGCGGATGAGCGTTCGATCGTAATTCGGATGCTGCAGAATCTGAAAACGGTGTATGGCAGTCAGGAACAGTGGGGTGCGGCCTGGCGGGTGCAGTGTCGGCTGAAGATGCTGCTGCCGGCGTCGTGGCGGGAGCGGCGTGATCATGCCATTCTGACGCTGCGTTCCGGGCGAGTAGGCCAGGCGATTGCGCTGCTGGAACAGGGGCTGTCGGACTGTCCGGCGGAAGACCGCTTGTTTCTGGAGAATCACCTGCAGCAGGCGAAGCGGATGCTGCCCGAGTGCAACTGATTCGAGTTGCATGGAGCGTGGGGCGTCGGTCAAAATGGCGAGCGGTGCGGCGTGAGCCCACCGAGCCGAACACCGTTGAAACGCACTACGTTCCGGTCGAAAAAGCATCTCTGAGAGCTCACAGCCTCCGCTGGCCGAAAAAGCAGCTCGGATTGCTGACACCCTCCGCTTGCTGGTGGGCTGGAATTCGCTGGAGGAGCACTGCCAGGATGCCGGCGCTGTCTATACTTCCCGGCAACTGCCGGAGGGCGGGGAACGGGGTTCTTCGCTGTGGAATTGCAGGTCAGAGGGGCCCGCAGGGCAGTGCAGAGTTCCTGACTGGAGAGAGTGTGACATGGCAGACTGGATTGAACCACCCGCGAAAGCTCCTGCGTTTTCCCTGAAGGCCACGGACGGCAAGACCGTCAAATTGTCAGACTTCAAGGGGAAAGCAGTGGTGTTGTACTTTTACCCGAAGGATGACACTCCGGGCTGCACTAAAGAAGCCTGTGCGTTTCGGGATCGACTGGCGGAGATTCAGGCGCTGGGGGCTGTTGTGCTGGGTGTGAGTGCGGATGATGTGGAGAAGCACAAGGCGTTCACTGCCAAGTATGAGTTGAATTTTCCGTTGCTGGCGGACACGGACCATGCGTTGTGTGAGAAGTATGGGGCGTGGCGTGAGAAGAACATGTACGGGAAGGTTTCGATGGGCATCCAGCGTTCGACCTACCTGATCGGCCCGGACGGAAAAGTGGCCCGGCTCTGGAAGAAAGTGTCGGTGGACGGGCATGACGAGCAGGTTCTGGCGGCTCTGCAGGAACTGAGTGCCGGCTGACAATTGCGTGGGCCCTGCGGACGCGATGCCAACCGTGACGTGCTGAACGAGCGTCGGGCAACTCGACTGAGTTGCGAGCGTGAGTTCCGCGGAGCCCGTGCAGGGGGCTGAATAACGAGGTGAAAAGACGAACGGAGCCGGACAGCCTGAAGGTTGATTCGGCTTTGTTTGTTGCGTGGTTCCGGTGGTGTGCAGTCGTTACTGACCTGACTTTGCGGGCAGTTGCGGGTCTCGCCACCACTGACCATCGGGGAAGGCGTCTGAGCTGGGGCGTTCAGGAAGGCGTCCGGTTGATGGACTGGACGTGACAGCCGCATTCTGAACCAGCGTTTCGGCGGGCAGGTGAACGCCACCGGTGAAAGCGCCGATGAGGAGACCACCGCGACCGTTTTTGGTTTTCAGGAGTGATGGTGATTCACGCGGGACGGGATAGTGCAAGGTGGGGCATGTGTCCGGGTCTTCCATGAGCGTGGGCGTCCATGACAGAGTCCCGCGGGCGATGCAGTCGCGGAGGATGGCGGCGGTCATCAGCAGATCGAAGGTGTTCTGCAGATCAGCGAAGGCGACGAACTGTTCGGCCAGCGGGTCCATGTGCTGATTGAACAACTGAGCGAATTCGCTGGAGCTGCCTTCGGCGGTGGGAGAATCGATGAGATTTCCGGAAGCATCGAGGATTTCTTCCTGAGCCCGCAGGATCCAGCGGGGTCCCTGGAAGTTCCAGATTTGGTGTTGCCCGTCGTGTGTCAGGCATTGGGGGTTTGGCGCGAACCACCAGCGGCGCATCATGTTGTCACCGGGCTTAGCGAGAGCGAGGCTGCTTTTCATACCGCGAACGCCGGTGGGTTCGATACCGATGGCGATCCGTTTCATCAGATAATCGGCCTCGATCATCGCCAGCGCCATGCGACTGTCTTCGGGAACACCGAAGGTCGTAATGTGCCAGTTTCCGAGGAGGCGGATCATGTGTTCGAGCCGAGCGGTGGCGACGGGCAGTGTTGCCGGGGACGAATTGTTTGCGAGCCATGCCTGAGATGAGGCGAGACGTTCGGGATCCGGATCGATGGAGCAGCCGGCGCGTTGCAGGATGTCGGTATCCTGCAGAGCAATGAGCAGGTCCTGCAGGCAGAGGACCGGGCGACCGGAGGTTGTCCCCACCATTCGTCCACCGCGAATGGGGGCAAAGCCTTCGGCGGGACCGGCAATCAGCAGATCATCGCCTGAGTCGGTCAGCATCACGAAATCGATGCGTGTCAGGCCACCGGGAAACTGCAGTTCGGGTGGCAGCGCGGAGTGATCAGTCGTCCCGGCAGCAGCGAGGGCCTGTTCCAGTTGTCGGAGTGACAGACAGCGCAGGGCAGAGGGCGTATTGAGGTCTTCCGGAAGCAGCTTTGCCGCTGCCTGTTTGAGTTGTTTGCGCTGTGTGGATGTGATTGGTTGAGTATTGAGCGACTGGTCGAGGAATCCGTTGGGGTGCACGAGGATTCCGCCGGGGAAGTTTCCGCCTTGACCACCATTCTGAGCGAAGAGGGCGGGGCATGGCAGCGCGATCAGGAGGAGCATCAGCGAGGTGCGGATCAGCCGTGAGGCGGTTGCGTTCTGGTGACTGTTGGTCTCGGTGGGAATGTTGTGTCTGGTGGAGGCGTGAGACGGGACCCGGTCTGTCACAGGAAGACTCCGGAGCTGGAGGGTCAGTCGGCCACGGGGGCCGGAAGGGCGGAAGTGTCTGGCGACGATTCGGCGGACACGTCCTGAGATGCCTCTGCTGCCCGGCTGACGTCACTGAGCCGGAGCTGAGCCTGCTGCAGGTAATACATGCCGAGTGCGGTGACCGGAATGAAACTGCTGATCTGGCTGTAGAGTGATGCGCCGAGGACTTGTTCGGGATCCGGTTGAATGGCCTGCGCCTTCATGGCGGTTTCGAAGCAGATCTGGATGACACCGAAGTATCCCGGAGCTGAGGGGATCATCACGCCGAATGCGGTGATACCGGTCAGGATCAGACCTGTGGAGAGATCCACATCGATATGGAAGGCTCGAAGGCAGAGACAGGCACCGAGGCCATTGAGTGTCCACTGGGCGAGGGAATTGATGGTCAGGGCGACAACGGTGCGACCATTTTTCAGGGCATGCAGCCCTTCGGCTCCCTGTCGCAGCATCTGCAGAACATTTTCTGTCAGGCGATGTGGCAGGAACCGGATTCGGGCGAAGCACCAGGCGGTGATCTGAATGAACAGATCCGTCCAGATCAGGTAGAGCACCACCATGACGACGATGGCTGCAGCGGCACCGCCGAACACCAGTGCGGCCTGACGGTAGCCGGCCGGCATTTCGGGAGCGTAGAACAGACCGATCCCGAAGAGTGCGAGGATCGCGAGCACGTCGAGAATCCGTTCGAGCACGATGGTGGAGAGCACGGTGCTGGCGGGAATCCGGAATTTTCGGTTGGCCACGAAGACGCGTACAAATTCACCGAGATGGGCTGGCAGGATGTTATTCGCTGCGAACCCGATCATGACGGGGGGGAACAGATCCTTTGTGGGGAGCGCGGCGACCGGATTGAGCAGCCATTTCCAGCGAATGGCTTTCAGCCAGTAGAAACCAAAGATGGTGCCAAGGATCAGTGGCAGACTGGAATAATCGGCGTTGGCGAAGGCCACGCGAAGCTGCTGCAGACTGGTATTGCGCATGGCATAGGCGAGGCAGCCGAAGGAGACTGACAGGCCGAGAATCAGAAACAGCAGACGTTTCATCGGGAATCACCGGATGCGGAGCATGAGCGAGTTCGTGACGGGGCACGAAGAATTTTAACGAATTCCTGCTGAGTTACCCGAAGAATCGTCCTTTCGCGTGATTGAAACCGCAGAATTTCTGAACGGAGACGGGCTGGACGTATTCACAGACGATCTTCTGAAGCCCAGAGGATGCGTCGGGCGTCTTCACTGCGGAAGAAATGTGGTCGAGCGGACGAGCTGCCTTGCGTTCCGGACTTCTGGGTACCGGGGACGGTTGCTTGAGCCGCCATGGGACGGTGGTAGCCCGTGGTAGAGCTGGAGTCGTGAGAGAAGACGATGCCGGAATTGGGGCGTGATTTCGTGGCCTCGGGAGTTTCTGTGGGGCCGGTAGGCGTTGCCGCATCGACTCGCAGATGCAGCAAGCGCAGCATCACATCACGTCGCATCAGGAGTCCGACAATCTGACTCTGATCATTGACGACGGGAATGGCTGTGCAACCCGAGGCGCGAAAGAGCGGCACTGCGGCGGAGAGCGGCGCGGATGGGGCGAGGGAATCGACGTGGCGAGTGATCAGAGCGCTGATTTCCTGTGACGCCAGCGCGGGGCTGATCAGGGCGCGCACAACGCTGGATTCTGAAAGGACACCGGAGAGGCGTCCGGACGAATCGGTCGCAAAGAGCAGATCGCAGTCACTGACGATCAGTCGTTCGGCGACTTCGCGGACTGTGGCGGATTCAGCGACGACGAGGGAATGTCGAACGCGCATGACATCGGAAACGGAATATTTCATCGTGGAGCCCTCAATGGCTTCGTGTCAGAACGGATGGAATGAGACGCTGCGAGTGCCGTGGGAGGGTTGAAGACGGACGACGAGGACACCCGGGTCGGACGACGACCTGTGGACCACCGCTGTGACTTCAGCCGGGACACGGCATTGAAAGCCTGGTTCATATCGTTCTGTGAGTTTGGGGAATTTCTGCAACAGGACTGTTTCGGAAAAACCACAGCCGTGAGCTGTAGGGAAGTTTCCGAAATTGACGATTGTGCGGAGTTCGCTGATCGGTTGGGAGTGTTTCGGGGCCACGGATTTCCCGGCGCTGGGAGGCGGAATTCCTGTGGTTGAGAGAGCCGCTGAGGTGAAGCAGGAGTGGGAGAGAAGGTGGGATGGCGAAACGGCGGAGATATGGGAGGTTCGGGTCGTTTTTTGCTTGATGGCAGCGAGGCGTCTGCTCAAAGGCGAGCGGTGCGGCGTGAGCCCACCGAGACGGAGACTTTGAAAACACGCCATAATCAGGTCGAGAGCAGCATCGTGGAGGGCTGACACCTCGCTTTGCCGGAAAAAGCATGTCGGAGGGCTGACACCTCGCTCTGTTGGTGTGCTGGGGAACGCTGGGCGCACGTTTCGGCGGAGCGAAACGCGACTCTCTTTTGCAGGAACACCGTTTCGCCATTCCAGGGCGAGTGTGGGCAGGGGGAGGGTTTTGAGTGGTGTGTGGCCGGGTCTGCGGGGACGTGTGGCGTTTCGGGGGATGGGGACCCTGGATTGGCGGGCTGGGGGCTTGTGTTCTGCGGGGTCAGAGCATAGGGTGTGGGTTGAGAAATGGCGGGCTTTGGCGACCGCTGGTCAGCAGCAGGCCGGGTTTCGCTTGTGATGGATTCGCGGACGATCGAACAAGCCGGGCGTGGATTGTGTGTTGCCTGCAGGACTTAGAGAGAGAACGGGTGTTCCATGCTGAGACAAATTCTGTGTGTGTGTGGAATACTGCTGGTGATGGTTGGTTGCGGGGAGCAGGGTTCTGAAGGGCAGCAGTCGTCGGTGCGAAACGCGACGCTGGCTCTGAACTGGTACCCGGAGATGGAGCATGGTGGTTTTCTGGCTGCGGAAGTGGCTGGGGAATTCGAACGGAATGGTGTGGACGTGGAGATTGTTCCGGGGGGGCCCGGAGCGCCGCAATTTGTGATTGCCGAGTTGCAGGCGGGGCGGATTGAGTTTGCGGTTTCGGATGCGGATAATGTGGTGAAAGCGCGGGCGGCCGGTGTTCCCGTGGTGGCGTTGCTGGCACCGCTGCAGGATTCGCCACGGTGCATCATGGTGCATCGGGCCTCCGGGTTTACTCGGCTGGAGGATTTGAAGGATATCGAACTGGCGATCAGTGAATCGCGTCCGTTTGCGTTGTGGATGAAGAAAAAACTGCCGTTGTCGGGTGTCACCATGGTTCCGTTTAACGGATCGGTGGGTGAGTTTCTGATCAAGCCCGCATATGCTCAGCAGGGTTATGTGTTCAGTGAGCCATTTGTGGCGAAGGAAAAGGGGAGTGATCCGGAAGCGCTGATGGTGTCAGCGACTGGTTTCAATCCTTACGCGAGTCTGCTGGTGACAACGGAGGCGGTCATTCGTGAGCAGCCGGAGTTGGTGCGGAGTGTGGTGCAGGCGAGTCTGGCGGGGTGGCGGGGCTATCTGGCGGACTCGGAGCAGACCAACGCCTACATTCATACACTGAACAGTGAGCTGTCCATGGAGGCTCTGCGATTTGGCGCGACGGCCATGTCGCCCTTGTGTCGAACGCCGGAAGGACTGGGGTTCTGCGAAATGACCGTGGACCGCTGGCGGACGCTGATTTCGCAGATCGAAGAGATTGGTGACATTCCCGCCGGCAGTGTGAAGGCCGAGGAATGTTTCACTCATGCGTTTCTGGGCAGCCAATGAGTGGTCTGGTGCAGTGGCAGCAGCGTGGGCAGTAAGCAGTCCTGCGAGCAGCGTGGTGTCCCCACGTGGTGGAGAGTCCACCGAGACGAATCCTTTGAAGTGAACACAAATAAAGACGTCTCGGCGGGCTGCCCCCCGCTTTCCGGTGTGCGGGAGAGCGCTGGACGTACGTTTCGGCGGAGCGAAACGCGACTATTGCAGGATTAGCATCGTTTCGCCATGCGAGGGTGAGGGGATCCGGCGGCGGCCCGTGCGGCATTTGGGGGGGCTGGATTCCTGTTGGTTTGGGGTGAATGGTGCGATTGGGTTGGTTCTGCCTGCTGTGCGGGATCGTCCGATTTTCGCGCGAACAGTGACTTTGTCGGATTGCTCTGAAGCACCGTCGGCGTGTGTGTCGAAACCGATAGAGTCGTCATAGTCGTTATGACCAGCGCGGTCAGTTGCGCGGGTACTCGGTCGGGGGCTGTTGGAGTCCGGCGGTTGGGTATCCCGGTCCTGAGCGGTCGAGTTGCCGAACAGAGTGCGGCGGCTGGAGCTGGAAGGGGATGAAAACGCGGGCCTGCATCGTTTTCGTGCGTCAACGGCAATGGCGGTTGGTGTTGGGGTAGGACGGCCAGGGGTGAAGACGGAAGGGGCCATTGGATGGCTGCTTCGATGGAGAATGGCAGGATGCTGAATCGATTCATGCGACGAACGGCGAGCCGCAGGCTGGTGCTGATGCTGGCAGGCCTGGCGGGGGTGTCGTCCATTTCCGGTTGCTCGCGTCAGTTCTGGAGAACGCAGGCGGATCGCGATTCGTATGCCGCGATTGGCGAAAAGGTGAATGATGCTCACTGGCAGATCCCGCGATTTGAGCTGACGCCGGATTCCAGAAGTCGATTTTATGATCCGTATGATCCGGACAAGACTCCGTTGCCACCTGACGATCCGACGGCGCATGAATCCATGCATTCGGTGAATGGTCTGAAGGGCTACAGGAACTGGCACAAGATGGGAGTGGCCTTTGCGATTGAGAATCCTCAGTGGCTGGCCCCCTACGGATTGTCACCGGAGGGTGTGGACCCGGTGCAGTCACATGCGCGGCTGGCGTTGAAAGTCAGCCTGCCTGAGGCGATGGATCTGGCGTCGATCCATAGTCGGGAGTATCAGACGAATATCGAGAACCTGTATCTGGACGCGTTGTCACTGACGGCGGAGCGTTTCAAGCTGGGGGTGCGGTATCTGGGCACCAACGGGAGGGAGCCATCGGCGGGACTGACGGGATCGACGAACGCAGCCGGGGCGGGCAGAGCGGTGGTTGCGACGCCGTTTGGTATCAGTCAGGCGTTGCCGACGGGCGGTCAGATTGCTGTGGACATTGCGAACTCAGTGACGTGGGTGTTTTCCGGGAATGGCAGCCAGTCCTCGGCTCCGAGCCTGGGATACAGTCTGACACAACCACTGCTGTTCCAGGCAGGTCGAAAGATTGCGCTGGAATCACTGACTCAGTCTGAGCGTGATGTGTTGTACACTGTGCGGACTCTGGCGCGCTATCGGCAATCCCTGTTCACTCAGGTCACGCAGGGTTATCTGAACATTCTGCTGCAGCAGCAGAACATTCTGAATACAGAGAACAACATTCGGTTGCTGGAAGAGCAATTGGAAGCTCAGCAGGTGCGGGATACGCGTGTGCCGGGCGTTGTGAACGCGGCGCTGGACGATTTCCGGGCTCTGCAGATACCGGCGGAGTTGCAGGGGCAGTTGTCGTATGACGGGAACTGGCTGAAGTGGCGGGGGGATCTGACGGACGAACAGGAGCGTCAGATTCTGGCCTTGTCCAACGATGTGGATTATCAGTCGGCGGCGACGGAGCTGATTGACTTCAAGAAGCAGCAGACCACCAGCTTGTCCTATCTGCAGCTGCGGGATCAGTTGAACCAGAGCCTGGCGGGGCTGGCGAACAACAATCGGTTGCTGGCGGATCAGCAGGATTCCTTCAAGTTGACTCTGGGTTTACCTCCGAATGCGACTCTGGATGTGGACACCACGCTGTTGAAGCCGTTTGAGCTGATCAGCTGGGATTTGATCAACCTGGAAACGGATCTGCGAAAGATTCAGAAGGATCTGGGAGAGCGTTTGTTGCCGGCGCAGAGTGTGGCGGACGGCGGAAGCGGTCCTGAGCTGGGAGCGGTTCGTGAGTATGTTGCGGCGTTGATTCTTGCGCGGGACCGGTTGCAGACCGTCGGAATTGAGCAGGTTCTGCGGGACTTTGAGCCGTTGGATCGGATGCTGGAGCGGACTCGGGAGGACGTGACGCGGATGGAGTCCGGCGAGCGTTATTTCCGAAGTGCGGAAGAGCGACAGGAGCTGGAAACGCGGCTGGTGAAAGACCGGCGGTTGTATCGGCTGGCGGAACGGGAGTTTGCCTTTGGCAGCGGTTTGCTGACGATGCTGGAGGGATTGATGCAGTATGAGACCGGGGAGCAGTTGCTGCAGGCACTGGACCGGGATGGCAGCGGGAAACTGGATTTGTCGGAATTACCGGCGGGCTGGCATGACCTGCCGCGTTCGGGGGACCGGGATGCGGCTGAGGCGTACACGCTGAGCGAGTTTGTGATTGAGGTCGCCAGCGGGGCTCGGGATCTGCGGGACAAGTACCTGCTGCGGATGGCGCAGAGTCTGGAAGTGCTGCAGGCATCCCTGCGAGTCGAGCAGATTGCGTTGGTGCCGTTTTCGCTGGACGATTCGATGCGGATTCCGGATGTCGAAGAGGTTGTGGCTCTGGGGCTGGAGTACCGGCATGACCTGATGAATTCCCGGGCGGCGGTGATGGACAGGCGTCGGCAGGTGGAAATTCAGGCGAATCGGCTGGAAGCGGGCCTGGACGTGACCTTCCGCGGGACTCAGGGCCTGAACCCGGACGCCTCGGGGAGCACCAATCACAGTGCGGGGTTGCAGTTTACGACGCCACTGGATCAGGTGCTGGAGCGGAATGCGTACCGTCAGTCGATCGTGGAATTTCAGCGATCCAGGCGGAGTTACATGGACCTTGAGGACCGGATTAAGCAGGCGATTCGCCAGAGCTGGCGGCAGATTCAGGTCCAGGAATACCGGATTCAGATTGACCGCACGGCGGTTCGCAACGCGGCTGTGCAGTATGACAGTGCATCGTTGCAGGCCCAGGGAGCTCAGCAGACGAACGCGTTAAGCCTTGTCAACGCTCTGGGGTCGGTTCTGAGAAGTCAGAACCAACTTGCCTCCGATTGGGTCACTTATGAGACAAATCGGCTTAACATCTTCCGTGATATGGGTATCATGGAGATTGATCCCCGCGGAGTCTGGACCGACCGTTTTTACCTGCAAATGCAGCCTGCGACTGCTGAAACGGTTCCTTCGCCTGCAGCGGCTCCCGAAGTCATTCCTCCCGTTCCGGCTGAGCAGGACGCTGCTCCAGCCCCACAGAACTGATACGCCCCACAGAACTGATACGCCCCACAGAACTGATACAAGGGTTTCCCAGGATGTCATTGTCTACGCCACAGAACCGTTCCGGCAAGGCGCTGCTGACGGTTCTTCTGCTGCTGATTGCAGCTGCTGCTGCGGCCTTGTTTCTGATTCCCGACGCACGGACTCGGGTGATGGCCCTGATTCAGGGGCAGAAGAAGACCAACACCAGTGCCTGGATTCTGAAACGGGCTGAAAAGGGCCCGTTTCGGATTGTGATCACCGAAAACGGGACTGTTGACAGTCTGCGCAACTCCACGCTCAGCAACAGTGTGGAAGGGTCGACCACGATCATTTCTTTGGTTCCTGAGGGAAGCAAGGTGAATGCCCCGGTCGTGGCGGAATTTGACGGTGTCGTGCAGTTCATGGACACCGCGTCTGAATCCGCCAAAAGTGTCAAGGTCGTGGCCGAGGACGGGCGTGAGCAGGTGTATGAGATTGCGCTGGGAGAGCACACGGAACTGCTGGTGAAGGACCGTCAGAAAGTTCGCAAGGGAGATTTTCTGGCTGGTGATGTGTGCTGCGAGCTGGATTCGTCCACGCTGGTCGAAAAGGACAAGGAGCAGCAGATTAAGGTCACGACGGCGCGTGCCAACCTGGAGAAAGCTGGCAAGGACATTGAGATTCAGGAGACGACGAACGAGAGCAATGTGGCCAAAGCGCGTCTTGCGGAAGATCTGGCCCAGCTGAGTCTGGTGAGTTACACCTCTGAGGGTGGTGAGTATCAGCAGGAACTGGAGACGCTCAAGGGGGACGTCAAGAAGACAGAAGAAGAGCTGTCGATTAACAGGGAAGAGTATGAGCGGGTGCGGGATCAGGCGCGGCTGGGGTATGCGAACGTCAACCAGCTGGAAAGTGCGCGGTTGAAAGTGACGCAGTCCCAGATTCTGCTCAGCGTGAACCGCGGCAAGCTGGAAGTTCTCGAGAAGTACACGAAGCCCAAGAAAGAAAAAGAGCTGACGCAGACGGCTGAGGATTCGAAGCGGGAGACTCAGCGAGCCCGTCTGGAAGGCGAAGCCCTGATGACTCAGATGAAGGCGGCCTACGATGCCGCACAGCTGACGTTGGCGGTGGAAGAAGAGAAGCTGGTGCTGTTTCAGCGGCAGATCAAAGCCTGTCGTCTGGTGGCGACTCAGGCAGGTGAAGTTGTCTACGCCTCGCAGAAAAGCAATCGGGGCAGCGAGCCTGTGGTGATTGAGGAAGGGGCTTCAGTGCGTGAGCGGCAGGCGGTGATCAATCTGCCCGACCTTGACAACATGAAGATTGATGCGCGGATTCATGAGTCTCGGATCAGTCGGGTGATGATCGGCCAGCCTGTGGAAATCGAAATCGACGCCATTCCGGGCGATCCGTATCGTGGCAGCCTGCAGGCGATTTCCTCCGTGCCGATTCCCGGCAGCTGGCCGAATACGGACCTGAAGGAATATGAAGCAACGATCGAGATCAGGGACAGCGAAGCTCGGGTGCGCAAGCTGAAACCCGGCATGACGGCTCAGGTTCGCATTGTGGTGGAGGATCGGAAAGAGCCGACGTTGCAGGTTCCTGTGCAGTCTGTGGTCTCCTTCTCCGGATTTTTCTACACCTATGTGTCCAACGGCAAAGACGCGGAACGTCGGGAATTGAAAGTTGGAGATGCGAACGACGAGTTCATTGAGGTTGTGGAAGGTGTGAAAGAAGGGGACATGGTGGTGATGAGCCCGCGGACTCATTTCTCACGGGAACTTTCAGAACTGGAGCAGGAGAAGGCTCAGGAGAAGGAAGCGAAGCGGGAAAAACTGGACACGCCGGACCGTAAGGCGGCGGGAGCTGGTGGTCCTGGAGGACCGGGAGCCGGAGGTCCTGGCGCTGGTGGTCCTGGCGCTGGTGGGCCAGGTGCCGGAGGTCCTGGCGCTGGTGGACCGGGCGCCGGTGGACCGGGTGGTGGCATGCGAATGGATCCGAAGGCCATGTTTGACAGCATGGATAAGAACAAGGACGGGGTGGTGACGAAGGATGAGCATCCGCGGCCTGAATTCTTTGATCGAACGGACCTGAACAGTGACGGGAAGCTGACATCAGAGGAGATGCAGGAAGCGTTTCGAAAGATGCAGAGCCAGAAGGGGCCGGGCTGAGTCAGGCAGTACAGCCGAGTTTTGTGCGCAGGGTGATGTCCGGAAGGGGAGTCCTCTGTCAGGCGATTCGAATCACTTCAGCGAGAAATGATGACAGGTCATGACACTGGCGGCGGAAGTCATCAACCTTGAAAAGGATTACATGCTGGGAACGGTCCCCGTTCAGGCGTTGCGCGGGGTTTCGATCGAGTTCCCGCATGGGGATTTTGTCGCCATCATGGGTTCGTCCGGCAGTGGCAAGAGCACATTGTTGAATTTGCTGGGGGCTCTTGATCGTCCGACGCGAGGCAAGTACATCGTTGCGGGGCGGGACGTGTCGCAGATGTCGGACGATGAGCTGTCGACGATTCGTAACGAGAAGATCGGATTTATTTTTCAGTCATACAATCTGATTCCGCAGTATACGGTGCTGGAAAACATTGAGGTGCCGATGCATTATCGCACTGGTTATCCTCGCATCGGAGCACCTCAGCACAAGCGGATTCAGGAACTGGCTGAGATGGTGGGGCTGGGGCAGCGTCTGGATCACCGGCCATTTCAGTTGTCCGGTGGTCAGCAGCAGCGAGTGGCCATTGCTCGGGCTCTGGTGAACGATCCGGAGATCATTCTGGCGGATGAGCCCACCGGGAATCTGGATTCGAAAACGGAGCAGGAGATTATGGAAATGCTGCTGCGACTGAACCGGGAAGGGCGTACGATCATCATGGTGACGCATGAACCCTCCGTGGCCCGCCTTGCCAAGCGTCAGATCTACATGAAGGACGGACTGATTGCCGGTGAGGGAATTTTTCCGGGATGAACATCGGGAAATCGTGTGGAGTTGCCTTTCGTTGCTGTGACTTTTTGACTGCATAGAACATGCCAAATCTCTTTCGAACCGCTCAACTTGCTCTGAAAAGCCTGATGCTGCATAAGCTGCGGTCAGGACTGACAATGCTGGGGATCGTGTTCGGGGTGTTTTCGGTGATTGCGATGCTGGCGATTGGTGAAGGAGCCAGTCAGCAGGCGCAGCAGCAGGTGCTGGCGCTGGGCGCCACCAACATCATTGTGCGGAGCGTGAAGCCACCGCGGGAAAATGCGAGTCAGCAGAATCAGAACAGCTTTGTGCTGCGTTATGGTCTGAAACGTGTCGACTATGATTTGCTGTCGAAGACGATTCCGACTGTATTGCAGGCCGTGCCCATTCGGGAACTGATGAAGGCCTGCCGCTATCTGCATCGTGAAATGAACTGTCGGGTTGTGGGATGCAGCCCTGAATATCTGGATATGAATCATCTGGATCTTGCGCAGGGTCGGTTTATTTCGGACAAGGACCGTCGCGAGAAGACCAACGTCTGTGTGCTGGCGTCGGGAACGGCGGACGAGTTGTTTCAGTATGCGGATCCGCTGGGGCAGTCGGTGAAGATTGCGGACCGTCGCTATACGGTTGTTGGAGTGACCAAGGCGCGTGAGGCGAGTGCTGCTATTGGCGGCAGTATGTCGGGGCAGGAGTACAATCAGGACATCTACATTCCGCTTGAGACGATGCGTGTGCGGATGGGTGATCTGGACATTGATCGTCGGCAGGGGTCGTTCAGTGCGGAAGAGGTGGAGTTGAATCAGATCACTCTGCGGATCACGGATGTGGATCAGGTGATGCCAACGGCTGGTGTGATTCGTGAGAGTCTGCAGCAGCATCATCGCACCGCCAATGATTACTCCGTGGTTGTGCCTCAGGAACTGCTGAAGCAGGCGGCGCAGATTCGAGTGATCTTCAACGTGGTTCTGGGGTCGATTGCGGCCATCAGTCTGATCGTCGGCGGGATCGGCATCATGAACATCATGCTGGCCACCGTAACTGAAAGAACGCGGGAAATCGGCATCCGGCGGGCTCTGGGAGCCAAGCAGCATGACATCACGATGCAGTTTCTGACGGAAACGATTGTGCTGGCCGGCAGTGGTGGTTTGATTGGGGTGCTGCTGGGTCTGTCGACGCCTCTGGTGTTTGACGGTCTGAAGGTGGTGGCAGAAAAGTTCTTCTTTGACGGTGGTGGTGCGTCCGAATTCAGTGAGATGTTCACCAATCTGAATCCGAAGATCGTCCCCAGCAGTCTGCCGCTGGCATTCGGCATTTCTGTGGGGATTGGAGTGATCTTTGGGTTGTACCCCGCGCGATCCGCAGCGCGTCTGGATCCAATCGAAGCCCTGCGTCACGAGTAGTTGTTGGTTGCGTACGAGGCTGTGGGCGGTTGAGGGTCTGTCCGGTGCCGCCCCGGCCGTTGTATGGCAGCAACGGTGGCGTAGCGGTGCTGGTGGAGTAGCAGCACTGGAGGCGTGGTGGTGGTGGTGGTGGTGGTGGTAGTGGTGTTGTGTGGGGCCGGCTCAGCCAAGGCGACCGAATTGCTGGTCCAGTGTGTGGCGGCTGAGCGTGAGTGCCGTCGGGCGCCCGTGGGGGCAGTGGTGAGCGTCGTTGACGAGGTGGCGCTGGCGGAGTAGTTCCCGCATTTCTTCCTGGGTCAGGCGCTGACCGGACTTGATGGCAGCTCGGCAGGCCATGGTGTGCAGCATGTGATCCAGCAGATCCCGACGGCTCATTTTTCCGTCGGTTTGCAGTAGTTGTTCGGCGAAGTCCCGAACAATGCGACCAATGCCTCCGCGAGGAATGAGTGCGGGATAGGCATTGATGAGAATTGTGGTGCCGCCGAAGTCCTGCAGGTCAAAGCCCATTTCGGTGAACAGTTCTGTCGAATCCAGAATGGCTGCGGCCTCCACGGCGGTGCATTCGATGGTCTCGGGGATCAGCAGCCGCTGAGATTCGACACCGCCAGCAAGGATGCGGTTGCGAAGATGTTCGTACATGATGCGTTCGTGCAGGGCGTGCTGATCGATGATTTCCAGACCGGCGTCGCTGGCAACCACAAGGTAGCAGTCGTGAATCTGAAAGGCTCGGAATTCGTCGGTGACGATTTCCGGGGAGGCCACGAAGGTGGTTGACGTGGTGGCTGCGGTCACAGTACTGCTGGTGGTGATTTCGGGGTGTTCGGCCGATTGCGTGATGGTGTGCGAGGCCGCATTGTCGTCGGCTGCCGGAAGAGTCGTGTGGTCAGCTTGTGGCATCCCGCTGTCGTCGGCGTTGTGGAATCGGGCTGTTGTGTCGTGAAGTGACGTGGAGAGGGCAGGGCGTGTGGGCGGCTGCACGGACAGTGCGGCGATGACCTGCGGATTGTGGAAGACGGCGCGATCATTGAAGGCAGATCGAGCGAATTCTCCGACGCGTGGTGGTTGTCCGACGCTGGCGCCTTCTCCGCGGAATTCCAGCTGCCGTGCTGGTCGGGCGAGCGATTGTGGTTTGTCGAACCGCAGTTCGGTGGGGGTTGAAGAGTGCGAGTTATCTTCGGGGAGATCGAGTCCGGCGCGGATTTCGAGTGACAGGAAGCGATCGCGAATCATTTTCAGCAGCTGGCGATAGAGGCTCTGGCTGTCCTGAAAGCGGACCTCACTTTTGTTGGGATGGACGTTGACGTCGACGAGTGCTGGTGGAATTTCGAGGAACAGAAAGCTGACAGGGTGCCGTCCAACCATCAGCAGGCCACGGTAGGCTTCTGACAGGGCGTGCTGCAGGCTGCGATCCTGGATCCAGCGTCCGTTCAGGAAGAGAAACTGATCTTTGCGTGTCGAGCGGCTGAGTGACGGGGTTCCGACAAAGCCCCAGAGCCGAATCGTTCCCTGAGGGACGAGGGGAACTTCGGAGGAGACAGGGATCAGATGATCGGCCACTTCGGCACCAAAGAAGCGACGAATGCGTTCCTGAGGGTCGTGGGTGCCCGGGAGTTCGTAGACGAGTTTTTCGTTGTGGCGGAGGATGAGATGCAGTCGCGGGTTGGCCAGCGCGATGCGTGAGAACTGTTCGACGATGTGACTGAATTCTGTGGGCGCTTTTTTCAGGAACCGACGGCGTGCGGGAGTATTATAAAAGAGGTTATGCACTTCCATCACGGTGCCGGCGGCACAGCCACAGTCACGATTGACAACAATCTGACCGCCGTGGCTTTCCAGTTCGCGTCCGACGGCACAGTCTTCCGGGCGAGTCCGAATGCGGAAGCGCGAGACGGATGCGATTGAGGCGAGGGCTTCGCCACGAAATCCCAGCGTGCTGACGTGGTCGAGATCTGCGTCCGAGCGAATCTTGCTGGTGGCATGACTGGTGACCGCCAGCAGCATGTCTTCCGGATGAATCCCCTCTCCGTCGTCGGCGATGCGAATCAGATCCATGCCACCGCTGACAATGTCGATGTCAATCCGAGTGGAGAGGGCGTCGACGCTGTTTTCCAGAAGTTCCTTGACGACACTGCCCGGACGTTCGATCACTTCGCCCGCAGCGATGCGATTGACAACGTGAGTGTCCAGTTGCTGAATTCGGGGCATGGCGAAGGCGTTTCCAGAGGGAGGAGCGGGTCTGGCAAGGGGCAGAGACCTGTGGGGTATTGTACACAGTTTTTGTGGAGAATGCTCCCGTTGACCCCGCGGGATTGAAATCTCTGAAAAGCTCTTTTTTATCCGAGTTTTCTCAGGAAAACGTCGTTGTTTTTTCGGAAAAACGCGATGCGAAATCGGGGTTCAGGGTTGCGTTGGCGGAACGGCAGCCACCGGGGCAATCCAGCGGAGAATCCCAGGGCCGATTCCAGGGCCAAAGATCGGGCTCGAGGGACCGTTCACGCTGGTTGCGGTGTCACATCAGGCGGGTGGCCAGGTGCTACTTGGCGGGGGCAGTGGTTTTGTGGCAGACACGATCCTGCCGGATTCAGCAGTGCGAGCCCGACGTGCGCGATTCGCATGTTACGCGGAGCGACGGGGACTATATTTGTCGGCGAAACGGCGGCGTTTCGGGGCTGAGTCTGCCGCAGAGGTGGGCAGAATGCGGATGGACCTGACAACAGCTGCGTCAGGGATTGATGCGGGCGCGAACGCGTTTCAGGATTTCCGGAAGTTCCTGGAGCATTTCACGGTCGTCCGCGAGTTCCGGGAACTGCGACCTGGACAATTCCAGCGAAATCCAGAGCGGTTCATTTCGAGGACTCTCCAGATCGATTACGGAACCGAGGACAATGGCGACATTGCGTTCTTCCGGAAACCGATCAAACAGCACCTGGCTGGTCTCCTCGCGGACCAGATCAATTCGTGTCTCCAGTTCGGACTTGAGTGAGTCGGGCTGAGCGGTGGGCTCTGCTGCGGGCACGGGCGGCTGTGGTTTTGCGTCTGCGACGGCAGGCGTTGTGGGTTCCGCTTCGGGCGTCAGAGTGGCGAGGACGCTGTTCCATTCACTCCCCAGGCACCGGTCCATGGGAACTCCCGTTGCTCGAAATTCCTGAAAGCGTCGGATCTGATTGAGCAGTGGCTGGATCTTCTGAAAGTTCTCCATGCTGAAGGAATCGGAACGTACCTGTCCGGCGATGGGTTTCAACTCACGGATCCAGCGTGACTGACGACGGACAAGTCCGCGGAGGATTCGGGCGGACTGCTCTTCTCTGAGTGTCGAGTAGCTGTTGCGATTGCTGCTGCGCACCAATTGACGTTCCAGAAATGCTTCCTGCAGTTCACGGCCGGTCCCGATTTGTCGGAGTGTCCGGATTCCGAGGATGATGTCACCTTTTTTCAGGCTGATGTCGCTGACGTCCCCCGGTCGCGACCAGGTGTTGTGAGATTCGACGATCTGAATTGTGCCGATGGGTGTGTAGTGATTGTTTCCCGGTCGAAACGCGGCCAGCCGATCACCTTCCAGGATTCCATGGACGTCGCCGAGATCAATGCGGGGGTTTTCATCGCTGTCCGAGACCACGTTGCCGGCGAACCAGACAATCCCGCCTCCGTTGATGACGTCGGCTTCTGTCTGAGCCATCGCGTTCCGCGGCAGGAGCATCACAGCCGTGACAATCGCCAGTGCAGGCAGACAGAGACAAATGCGACGGTGGCTGTGTTTCATAGGGGCAGCAGTCCGGTAAACAAATCAGGTGACCGGAAGTTGAGACAAGCGACGAACGGCGTCCGGTCTGTCTGCCATGGGCGCAGCAGCACCTCGGGCGGTACGTTTCCGTAGATTTTCGACATCCAACCACGTCGGGAACAGCAGAAACGGCCGATCCGGGATGCCGAACGGCTGGTTTCAGCCGGTTTGTCGTCAGAATCGCTGTATTCGGACGGGCGCTCCGGGCCCTTTTCTGAACTACTCTCCCAACTCGAAGCGCCAGCGAGAAAGTTTACGAGTCACTTTGGGATTGGGGCCTCGCTGGCGCTTCGGGTTAGTATTCAAACGCAAGCGAGGACACGTGAATCAGGCGGCTGAGAGTAGGGCGAGTTCTTCTGCGTTGACCGCGACAATCGCAATTCCGAAGCGATCTGCCAGAGCGGCCACTTCGTGCGGGTTGATGATGATGGTCATCCCGGCTTCGATCGCCAGCACCTTTCCACCGGATTCGTGCATGGTACGGATCGTGTCCATCCCAACGGTGGGCACGTCGAACCGCATATCCTGCTGTGGCTTGGCAACTTTGACGACGGTGAAACCACCACGTCGGCAGAGTTCACCGGCACGTCGAATGCAGCGGTCCGTTCCCTCGATGGCTTCCACGGCGATCACAGCGGTGTCGTTGACAACCACGGTCTGTCCGATGTCCAGCCGCCCCATTTCCCGCGCGAGTTCCCAGCCAAAGCGGATGTCTTTCCATTGACCTGGAGTCGGGCGACGTTGTGTCAGGAATCCGTGTTTCACGAGTAACTCCGGGGCGTATTTCAGGGCCGAGTCAAAGACGAGTCCATCCCGCTCGAATTCGCGAATGATCGCCAGCAGAATGGTATCATCCTTCTTGTTTTCCCGAGCGTAGCGATACCACATGTGAATGGTCCGCCAGTCGGGCATCAGGCGGATCCAGCGGAAGGGGTGAAACAAAACGGTCTTTTCGATCTTGCCTGCCATGATGACGCGATCAACGCGTGCGTTTCGCAGCAGACGAATGGATTTGCCCATGCGTGCCAGAGGTGCGAAACGGAACTCATCACAGACATCGAATAGTTTTTCTGACGCCATGCCGGCGACACCGAGTCCGTAGACGTAGTGGCCGGCGTTTCGAGCTGCCACGGCAAACTGAATCGGGAATTCTCCGGCTCCGGCCAGTAACCCAAGACGCATGGGTCTGTCGGTGGCCTGCAGGGACAGGGGATGCTGTTCCGCATCAGCCGGAAAAATGCTGAGTGGCTGAGTTGCGGGGCTGGATTCGGGTGATGGACTGGATGTCATGGCGGCCGCGATATGACAGTGAACGTGGGCGAAGGGAACAGGGGAAATCGGTGAAACTGAGTGCTGAGGGAAGGGTTAGACCCGGGGGCAGACCGGAATTCTTCAGGCAGCCGTCGATTCCCCGGACTGCTCATGAACAGCCAGTCGACTGTGCAGCTTTTCGATTTCCTTTTCCAGCTGTCGGACGGTATCACGGATTTCCGGCAGACGTCGGAGTGCCATCAGTTGACGAGTGGTTTCGGCGGCGGGGCCCGCGGGAGCTCCGAGGTAGGTCTGCCCACCAGGCATATCGCGGTGCACACCAGCTTTTGCTCCAATGACAGCGCCGTCTCCCAGATGAACATGATCAGCAACACCGACCTGTCCGGCACAAACAACGTAGTCACCAGTTGTTACGGATCCGGCAAAGCCCACCTGCGACACCAGCAGGTTGTGTCGTCCGACGTGGCAGTTGTGCCCGATCATGACCTGATTGTCGATGCGAGTTCCGGTGCCGATCACGGTCTCCCCGATCTTGGCCCGGTCGATTGTTGTGCAGGCTCCGATCTCGACGTCATCACAAATGACCACGGTGCCATAGTGGGGCAGACGCTGGTGTCCGCCGTTGACCAGTCGGTAGCCAAACCCGTCAGCTCCAATCACACAGCCGGCGTGAATGATGACGTGATTTCCAATACGGACATCGCTGTAAAGAACGGTGGTCGGATGCAGAACAACATTGTCGCCCAGAAGGCATCCATCGCCGATCACGACGCCCGCATGGATCTCACAGCTGTGGCCAATCACCACGTCCCGTCCGATCACGGCCATCGGGTGGACATTCGTATTCGGGCCGATTTTAGCTGACTCGTGAACGATGGCTCGGTCTGAGATTCCAATCGCGGCCCGCGGACGCGGAGGTCTGAGGATGCCCACGATGGAAAGAAAGGCGGTTTCAGGTTCGGGAACGAGAATGAACGTCGTGTCCGGGTGTTCTCTGAGTTCCGGAGCGGCGGTGTGTGGGGCGATGACGACGCGAGCCTGCGAATTCTTCAGTCGGGAGAAGTTCTTCTGGTTGCCGACGAAGGTGAGGTGGCGTTCTGAGGCCCGCTCGACCGTCTGTACGTCGTCAATCTCACGACCTGGGTCACCGTGCAGGGTCCCGTCGAGGATTTCGGCAATTTCTGCTGCTGAGAGTGCTTTTTGCGGGATGTTGGTGGTCATCGAGCCCTCCTTTGCTCGTATTTGGCCTCGACAGCAGCAATCCCCGTCGCGGGATCTGAGCCCGTGACACGAATGCCGAATTCCCTGAGGCGTCTGCTTCAGGAAGTGGCCCCTGATCACACTGTGCGTTGAAGGTGGTCCGGATTACCCTGCACATCCTGATACTTCAGGGGCGTCAGGCGAGTCTGCAGGTCCCGGACTGGTTTTCAACCGCCTCTGAAACCACCTATGTTAGGGCAGAGCGCGAGGCGAACGCAAGATGGGTTTCAGGGAGTCCGGTTGTGTGAATCGAGGCCCACAGTCGATTTCCGGCCGGCCGAGTCACTGTGCAGAGAGTCCTGATCCGTGAAGTATTCCGATTCCGCAGATCTCCCGCTGAGTCTCTCACCGGTCAGCGTCAACGAAAGCGGTCCGGCCGTGCCGAGGCCTTCGTGTCCGTCGACCGATGCCGAGTTGACCTGATGGGGTCGCGTTGCGGATAGCTGACGTCCGGAGCTGCTCGCAGACGCGGACGATAGCCGCCGTCATTTTTCCTGCATGACGCCGTGGACGGCGGAAAACTGCCTGGCGGCGGGCGTTGGTCAGAGCGGCTTCGCAGACAGGGGTAGCGCTTCCGGCCGGCGTCAGAATCGCTGTCTTCGGCAAACTCGATCAAAGGGCCGACGGAGTGATTGAGTACGGGATAGTCCGGATGCCGGGATTCCCGGACGTGTGCGGGGGAAGGACGATTGGCAGGCGTGTCCTGAACGGTACAGGAGACAGAACCGGATTACAGTGAAAAGTAGGACAGACCTTTCCCATCCTGACACAGATGGGAATTCTGCAGTGACTTTTCCGGCCGCATTTCTGACTCAGTTTACCCAGGGTTCCGGATCGTTACAGAAGGACCAAAAATCGCCACAAGTATTTGTGCCACAATCATCTGCGGAGATTCAAGGCATCGAATTCACAGCGACGATAGTCCTGGTAAGTCCCTCGGACTGTGAATGGCAGGTTGAGATCATGGAGATCTTAACTCCTGAAGAAACGATGCGAAATCATCGACTGAGAAGCCAAACTGATTGTCCGAAGTTCTGAGTAGCAGCGACGTAATGTGAAGGCTGAATTCCAGCTTCACCGCAGGTCGAGGGATTCGGCAATGGTCTGCCGAAAAGTGTGATTACGGACGGTCAGAGGTCAGGGCGGTCGAAGGAACGATTTCCTTGAGAAGGAGACACGGAAACATGAAGTGGTCCTGGATGTTCAGTGCGAGTGTTGCGCTGTCAGGGATGATGGGATCAGCAGAAGCTGGTCTGTTCGGACTTGGCGGCTGCAAGAGCTGCGGCTGTGCTGAAGACTGTCAGCCAGCTGTCTGCAAGCCGACAATCGCTCGGCCGTGTCACACGAACGTGTACACGTATCAGAGAAAGTGCTCCGACATTAAGCCACCATGCTGCGACGACGGCTGTGGTGTTGATGGCGGATGCGGACCGGTCTCCTGCAGTGCTCCTGCAGACCTGAACGGTAATGGATGTGGCAATGGTGCTGCTGACCCGGGCTGTCAGGCTCCGGCTGGCTGTGCTGTTGACCCGAACTGTGCTGCACCAGCCGGTGATCCGAGCTGTGCGGTACCATGCGGTGACCCAGGCTGTACGGCACCAGCAGGTGACCCGAGCTGTGCTGCTCCTGCCGGCGACCCCAGCTGTGCCGCACCATGCGGTGACCCGAGCTGTGCTGCACCGAGCTGTGCAGTTCCAGCCGGCGAAGGCTGCGTTGTTGACCCGAGCTGTGCTGCTCCTGCCGGTGAAGGCTGTGACACGACCTGTGGCGAAGGCTGCGATGAAGACGCATGCGAAATCGCAAAGCTGATCTACACTTCCATGACGGATTGCTATGCAAAGAACCGTCGGAATGCTCTGGACGAGCTGGGCGACTACGACTGTGCCTGCCATCCTGAAATCATGAATGCTTTCGTCTACGGTCTGAATGACACCGACGAACGCGTTCGCCGGGAAGCAGCTGATGAAATCGGCGATGCAGTTCGCAGCAACAGCTGCTGCTGCAGCCCGACGACTGTGGCTGCTCTGACCTGTGCTCTGGCTGACTGCGACCGCGGTGTTCGTCACCAGGCTGAAGAAGCTCTGGAAGCCTGCGGTTACGAAGTTGTCGACGGAAACTGCGACAGCTGCACGGACGGATGTGCAAACGGTGCCTGCGGTGCCGTTCACACGGCTGCTCCTGCTGCTGAAGCTGCAGCCCCAGCCGCTCCGGCTGCTGAAGCTGTTCCGGCTCCGGCTCCTCCAGCTGAACCACAGGCCTTCTTCCCATCACGGCTGCATCGCAAGCCGGCTGCGAAGACTGGTCTGGCAGGTCTGTTCGGAATGAATCGCTGATCGCTGCTCTGCTCCGCGATAGGAAAGAATCGCTTCCTGTTCTGAACTATTACGGTGCTGATTCAGATCATCGGGCTCCCGGAAGATTATCTTCCGGGAGCCTTTTTTTGTTTTGAGACCCGCGAAGTTCATTTCAGCCCGGATGAAGTTTCAGGGTGCTGCTGAATCCATTGACGAATCATGGCGACAGCGCGGCGATCCGGAATTGAAGTGCTGAGCGGCGGCATTTGTCCCTGGCCTCGTTGACTGATGCGATGCAGCAGGACGGACTGTTCCGGCTTGCCGGGCGATACCAGTCGGGCATCGGTGAGCTGAAAGGTGTTGTGGCCCGGCGGGGCATCGATCAGCAGTTGCTGGTCGAGTGATGCTGTGAATTCTGCGGAAAACCGCGAGTTTCCGCCGCCTGCTTCCACATGACACCCCGCGCAGTTGGCGTGCAGCCAGGAACGTGCACGCAGCTGCAGGTCCGCCTGTTCATCGTACGGGTCCGTCAACGCCGGTCTTGCTGCGGCTGGTTCCGACAGTGGCTTGCTGAAGTAGCCCAGTCGGGACAGTCGGTCAAGCTGGTTTTCTGTCTGGTCACCATAATCATGCTCGCGATTCATCTGCAGCTCGCAGACGCCCAGCACATAATTCGAGGCGCGGGAATGGCAGACCATGCACTCAGCGCGGGACGGATAGTGCCACGTCTGACTGAGGGGCGTGCCTGTGCCGGACTGATGCAGCGGAATTGTCTCTGATCGCCCTTCTTTTCCGACGAGTTCCGCATCCGTCTGCTGCTCGTTCCAGCGATACGAATAGCCCGCCCACTCGTTCTGCAGTCGGACCATCAGCCGCGTTTCAATGCGAACGGCTGATTCCGGGTTGCCGGGTTCCTTTTCCAGTGAAAAACTCTTGATCAGTACTGAGCCGTTC
>CAIYBH010000174.1 GCA_903924405.1 uncultured Planctomycetaceae bacterium
CCGGATGCACCAGCACCGGATGCACCAGCACCGGATGCACCAGCTCCGGATTCACCAGCACCGGAGGCACCAGCACCGGATGCACCAGCACCGGACGCACCAGCACCGGATGCACCAGCACCGGATGCACCAGCACCCGACGCGCCAGCACCGGACGCACCAGCACCAGCCGGTTCAGCGGGGACGTGAGATGACCCGCCCGGTTGCATCTCTTGAGTGGTGTTGCCGGTTGTCCGTGCGGCTATCGTCGCACGGACAGTCTTCCGAGGCGTCAACTGTGGTTTTCAGGTCTCCGGTTTCGTGTTGGTGAGGAGTGGTGACGATGCAGGTGTTTCGTGTCCGCCAGGAACTGGTGTCTCGGCCCCTGGCGGACATCTCCGCGGCTGTGCATCAGCAACTGGCTGCATTAAATCTGAGTGTGCCATCCGGAGATGTCGCCATCACCGTCGGTAGTCGCGGAATCAGCAGCATCCCGGAAATCATTCGGGCCTGTGGTGACTGGCTCAAAACGCAGGGTGCCACTCCTTTCATCGTGCCTGCCATGGGGTCTCACAATGGGGCGACAGCGGCCGGGCAACGCAGCATGGTGGAGTCGCTGGGGATCACGGAGGAGACCATGCAGATGCCCATTCGCAGCAGCATGGAGGTTGTGCAGATCGGAGAAGTCCGCACGGGCCCTGTGTTCATGGATCGGCACTGTTTTGAAGCGGCCGGTGTGCTGGTGGTTAATCGCGTTAAACTGCACACCTGCTTTGCGGGGCCCGTGCAGAGCGGACTGACCAAAATGATGGTGGTCGGCATGGGGAAAATTCGCTCGGCGCGCACCTTTCATTCTGCCGGGCCGGTAGCCATGCAGAACATGCTGCTGGAAATGGGGCAGTTTGTGCTCGATAGCGGTCGAATTCTCGCCGGACTCGCGATCCTCGAAGACGGTTTCGATCAGACCGCGGAGCTGCACGGGATTCGACCATCCGACATTCTGCGGCGGGAAGCTGAGCTGCTGGTGCACCATCGTTCGTATTTTCCCCGGTTGCCGGTGGAACAGCTGAACGTGCTGATCGTGCGAACCATCGGGAAGACTTACAGCGGCACCGGAATGGATACGAACGTGATCGGTCGCCGCGGTATGCGTGATTTTGAAGATCTGACGTCGCCACGTGTCCGCATTATCGGTGCCCTGGAACTGTCCGAGTCTTCACAGGGCAATGCGCTGGGTGTTGGGAATGCCGACTTCATCACCCGTCGGCTGCGACAGGCAATCGACGAACAGAAGACACTGATCAACACGCTGACGACCGGCGATATGGATCGCGCGAAGATTCCGGCGACACTCGCTGATGACGAAACTCTGGTGCAGACAATTTCAGAACGTTACGGCGAACATCGCTGGATGTTCATTCCCAACACGCTGCATCTGGACACCTTGTTTGTTTCCGCAGATCTGGTTCCTGAACTGATGCAGCACCCGCAGTGCCATGTGGATCCTCAGGCCATCAGCGTCCCATTCCGGGATGGCGAACTGGACCTGCCATTCTGATGTCGGTGAGAGCAGGGGGCGGTTTTCAGTTTTCAGTTTTCAGTTTTCAGTTTTCGGGTTCACGGTTCACGGTTCACGGTTCACGGTTCACGGCTCACGTGGGGCTTTGGGCGTCAAGGATCTGCCGAATTCTGCGATGCAGCATTCGCGGTGCAAAGGGTTTTTGCAGGACTTCGGTCTCCGGGGGCAGCAGCTTTCTACCGGTGATGACGTCTCTGGCATACCCAGACATGTACAGCACTGGCAGGCCGGGGCAGTTTGCCAGAACAGCGTTGGCGAGTTCCCTGCCGTTCATTCCCGGCATAATCACGTCGGTCACCAGCAGGTGAATGGGCTCCTTTGTCTCTTGTACCAGACGAAGTACTTCTGCGGCCGTGTGAGCTGGCAGCACACGATACCCGCGTTGTGCCAGTGAGAACTGCAGAATGGTCAGCAGTTCCGACTGATCTTCCGCCAGCAGAATTGTTTCGGTGCCTTCAAGTTTCTCGCGAGACGCCCAGCCATCTTCAGAGTCATCGTCGTCCGTCGGCTCTGCTGCCCGGAACACCATCGTGAAGGTGGTTCCGCGGCCGGGTTCTGTCTGCACGTGAATACTGCCCTGATTCTGTTGGATGATGCCGTAGACCGTACTGAGCCCCAGACCGGTGCCTTTCCCGGGATCCCGAGTCGTGAAGAACGGGTCAAACATCCGGGACTGAACCTCCGGCGTCATTCCCACGCCATTGTCTTCCACGACGAGTGCCACCGAATCACAAGTCGGTGCGGGAATTTCGTTGCGGATGCGTTGCCCGGCGGGAGCATTCGTGGCCGAAATCATGATCCGTCCCGTAGTTTCAATTGCGTGTCGGGAGTTCATCACGAGGTTGGCCATGATCTGATCCAGCTGTGCAGGATCCACCAGAATCTGATGAAGTCCTGTGTCCGGGTTCCAGACCACTTCGATATCTTCCCCAACCACCGGACGCATCAGCTTCAGTATTCGCGGAATGGCATCCGTCAGATCCACCGTTCGCGGTTCGACTTTCTGCTGCATCGCAAAGGTCAGCAGTTGGCGCGTCAGATCGGCTGCTCGTCGGGCGGCTCGCCGGATCTGAATAATTCGGTCAGCGACCCATCCGTCAATCTGATTCCGCGACAGCAGGATGTCGGAATACCCGATGATTACCTGCAGCATGTTGTTGAAATCGTGTGCCACTCCACCGGCGAGAGTCCCCACGGCTTCCATTTTCTGCGCCTGAATCAACTGAGCTTCCATTTCCCGTTGGCGGATTTCCGCCAGTTTTCGCTCTGTGATGTCATCCATCAACAGAATCTGCCGTGGTGAACTGTCTCCGGGATTGCTCAGAGGATTCATGGTCACGCGACACCAGCACGCGGTTCCGTTCGGTCTGGTCAGCTGACACTCCCATGCTCCTTCGCCTGCACTCAGGATCTCTGCTGCGGGGGGCAGATGCGTGCCCGGCAGCACGCTTTGCAATGTCATCTGCAGCAGTTCCTCGATGGAACGTCCTAACAGCCTGACTGCCGCGGGATTGATCTGCAGTAATCGACCGCTGAGTGCATCCAGGACCAGCACCCCAATTGCCGCCTGGTCGTAGATGCTGCGGAACCTTGCTTCACTTTCCTGCAACGCACGTTCTGTCCTGCGTCGCAGTTGCACGTCGTCAGCAAGGCGACAATTGGCCTGCAGCAGTGCATCACGAGTTTCTGTGAGTGCCTGATTCATGGTGTGATGGCGGAGCGTGACAAACCACATGGTCACACCGCTCCCGGTCAGCATCACAACGCCCAGCAGCGAATATACCCGCAGATTCAGGAGAAAGGTTGAAAGCCAGCCGGTCTCAGGAATGGCCTCGATTTTCCACTCGTCTCCAGGGAGTTGGATGTGGCAGGTGCAGGGGAATTCGAGGTCCGATTCCAGGGAATTGAAAACTGTCCGGCCGTGGACGTCCCGGATATGCAGTTGCAGCGGCGCGAGTTCCCGCGGTCGGGTCACCAGGCATGTGTCCAGCAGGACCCTCAAATCGAGGAGCAGGGCAACCACGTGACTGGACTGTTCTCCGGCACCGACACGACGCGCCAGCAGCAGCAAATCATTACCGAAATCATCAGAGAACGGCCCGTACAGCCGACTTTCCGCGTTTCCCTCGCTGTCGACTGCGGGCAGGATTTGCTGCAGCGTGTCATAGGCCACTAACCTGATGTCAGCATCCGGAGTTGCTGTGACCGTTCCCCGCGGACTCGTCCAGACAATGTTGCTGGAGGACTCCCAGAAACAGGCACGAATGTGTGGCGAAAATTCGGCGATCGAGTTTGAAATGTGACTTAATTCACTGCGAGTCTTTTCAGTGGGGGAGCCAAATTCGGGCTGCTGAGCGACAACACGCGCCAGGCGATTCAGTTCCTGCACATCCCACCACACCTGCCGGCCCAGGGATGCTGCCTGCAACTGCAGAACGTCGTTGATTTTGTGGACCAGCGAGTCGTGTGCGTAATGCACCTGCAATAAAACAAGCGGAACCCAGATCAACGCCAGAATCAACATGATCTGGAGTGATTTCTGAAGTGCCCGAATTTTTGCAGACTTGTACTTCATTGCTGCCTGTGATCGCCTCTGCCGTTATTCTTCGCGGACCGAATCATGGTCTCCCGGCCGCCCTGCCGCTTCACCTGCTCAAACATACCCCGATTCTGCATCAAAAGATGCGGGTTTCTCCTGAATGTGAGAATTTTGGGGCGGTTCAGGTTGCAGAAGGAGTCGTTCCCGGAGGAAATCCATCGCTCACGCTGCGGGAGTTAGGGGTTGATTGTCGCACAATGATTGCTCTTTTGGTTTGACTCGCCCGTGTGTTCGCTTCTCAATCTCACCATTTGCCTGAAATGCCATTATGACGCGTTCCCCGGCTTCGTCCCCGCGTTCACTCGGTGATCACCTGACCCTGCTGCTGGCAGAAGGCTGCGGTCTTGGTTGCCTGCCGGTGGCGCCTGGAACCTTCGGCAGTCTGCCAGGTGTGCCGCTGGGCTGGCTGCTGTGGCACTGGCAGGTGCCTGTCCAGCTTCGGTTGGCGCTCTGGCTGGTTATGTTTCTGATTGGCATTCCCCTGTGTCAGCGTGCCGCGTTTTTGCGGGGAAAGAAGGACCCAGGGAGCGTCGTCTGGGATGAAATCACCGCATTCCCGCTGATTTTCTCGATGATTCACGATTCCTGGATGATGCTCGTCGGAGGATTTCTACTGTTTCGTGTCTTTGATATCGTGAAGCCGTGGCCGGTAAAACGCTTTGAACGGCTACCGGGTGGGTTGGGCATCATGGCTGATGATCAGATTGCCGCCCTGTACGCCGGGGCGGTCCTGGTGCTGCTGCAGTCCTGTGGTCTGTAGGACCAGAAAAGGGCGAAGCCCGGCAGTTGCCAGTCTTCGCCCCCTCAGTTGCATTTGCCAATCAGACCCGTCGTCTCTGACGCGCAGGCGACGTCAATTTGTGGTGAGCCACGGCAGGGAGGCTCCGGCGGCGGGCAATCGGACCATGTCGACGCCAGAGACTTCCTGATGGTCGCGAACGCGCTGAATCGCTTCAGCAGGCGGTTCGCTGTCAAGGTTCAGGACGGCGACTGAGGCTCCACCCGGCTGTGTCTGACGGCGTCCGAGCGCCATCTGAGCAATGTTGACTTTGTGTTCGCCGAGCACCGTTCCGATGAAGCCAATGACACCGGGGACGTCGCGATGTCGGTAGATCAGCAGCAGTCCATCGAGGTATGCCTCGAAATGGAATTCGTTCAGACGCACCAGTCGCATAAACTGGTTTCCGAAGATCGTACCGGAGGTTTCAAATCGTCCCTGGTCTGTTTCGAGCACAACCGAAACCATGGAAGCAAAGTTCTCACAGTCGCCGGTGGAGGATTCACGGATATGAATGCCCCGCGCCTGGGCTACGGACGTCGCGTTGATAATGTTGACGGATTCGTCCAGGGCGGCCTCCAGTAGTCCGGCAGTGAAGGCGTTGGTGAGGATTCGAGTTTTGCGGCTGGCGGCTTCACCCCGGTAAATCACCTCGGCGCTGCGGAGTCCCTGGCCGCGAATCATCTGGGCGCCAAGCAGTCCCAGTCGGTAGCACAGGTTCAGGTAGTGCCGCAGTTCATTCATTTCTGCGGCAGAAACCGGAGCCATGTTGACTGCACAGCGAATTTCGTTGCGGGTCAGGTAGGCGACCACCAGTTCGGCGGCTTCGATCGAGACCATTTCCTGTGCTTCGTCGGTGGAGGCTCCCAGATGCGGCGTCGCCAGCACTTTGGGAAGATCAATCAGTCGACGATCCTTAGGAGGCTCTTCCACGAACACGTCCATCGCGGCGCCCGCGACATGCCCGGATTCAATCGCGTCCGCCAGCGCGGTCTCGTCCACGATTCCGCCCCGAGCACAATTGATAATCCGCACACCTTTTTTCATTTTCGCGAGACGGGCCGCGTTGATGATGCTGCGAGTCTCTTCCGTGAGCGGCGTGTGGACTGTCAGGTAGTCACACTTCGTCACGATTTCATCCACGTCCCGAAACAGCTGAATCCCGTACTCTTTGCACTTTTCTTCGGAAATCAGCGGGTCGTAGCCCAGCACGTTCATTTCGAAGGCTACCGCCCGCGCGGCAACGCTCAGTCCGATTCGACCCAGGCCTATCACAGCCAGCGTCTTTCCGGCCAGCTGCGTTCCCTGGAAGGATTTGCGATCCCATTTTCCGGATTTCATGCTGGCATGCGCCGGGCCGATGTTGCGGGACAGGGCCAGCATCATCGCGAATGTGTGCTCAGCAGTGCTGATTGTGTTGCCGCTGGGAGTGTTCATGACCAGGACACCGGCGCGCGTCGCCGCTTCGAGATTGATGTTGTCCACGCCAACACCAGCCCGCGCGATGCACTTCAGTCGCTCCTGACCTTCCAGAATCTCTGCCGTCAGCGTCGTCCCGCTGCGGATGATGATCGCATCCACTGTTTTCAGTTCTTCACGAACCTGCTCAGGAGTCAGGCCGCTGCGGATCACTACTTCAATTCCCTCAGTCTGCTCCAGGACCTTCAGGCCGGCTTTGGAAAGACTGTCTGTTATCAGCACTCGATACACGGTTCAAACTCTGCACCAAAAGAAATAATGACGCCGGACGTATGCCACGCCCTGCGATCATCCGAATCGACCCGAGCCCGCAATCAACTACGGACTCTGACAGGTCCCCCCGGTTTTTCCAGGTCCCTATGTTCTAGGGACATTTCAGACAAATCACAAGACGCCGGGACCACCAGCAACAGTTCCCGCAAAAATCGGAGACCTCTTCGTCCATAGGCCAGGGAAAACATCCCCAGTCCTTACAACCCTGCAGATCAGGCTTTTGAGCTATTGCAAGTGAAATCATAGGATGTGAAGTGTTTTCTCAGGAGTAAATGCTGTATTCTCAGACATCGAAGAGCCAGACGTCCACATCACTTCCAGCC
>CAIYBH010000175.1 GCA_903924405.1 uncultured Planctomycetaceae bacterium
CTGCCCCACGCCTGCAATCCGGCATCAAACAGTGATAGCGAAATTGCGGCCAGCAGTGCCAGGCCAATCGTGATGGACACCCGCCTCGCGGATCGAACACTACCGGACGATGCGCCGGAACCCGCCTGAATAAACCCAACACCCAGCGCGGCCAGCGCGGCACCGGTCCAGACTCGACCAGAGATCGCTTCGTCGGTCAGTATGGCCAGAATGATCGCCACAATAATGACTTTCACTCCGAACACCGGTGTTGCGACAGACACGTCGCCCTGTTGAAAGGCCAGATATGTGAACATCTGCCCGGCAACAAAACACACGGCGACCAGCGCTGCCTGCCACCAGTCACCGAGAGGCAGCATCTGCTCCTGCTGCAGCCCGACGATCAACCAGAACAAACCCAGCCAGAAGTTCGCCAGAAATGTTCCAGTCCAGGGACTTGCCCCGCGAACAATCGCCTGCTTGGCGAACAACATGCCGAACACAAATACGAAACTGGAAAACAAGGGAAACAGCAGATGCACAGGCACAGGGAATCAAACTCTCTGTCAGGGAAACTCTGCACGAAGGCGGCTGTGGCAGGGATGAAAACTCGCTCGGAGTCGCAGAAATGGAGACACAGACGGGCTTGACCGTCGACCGTCCGGAAACCCCGGCCACGAGGCAGGCTCCGCAGCAGCGAAACACCAGCGCTGCCGCGGAGACATATTCCGAGGGCCGTCATTTTCCGGAAAAGAGCTGCCATGCCGATTCAATGCCGGCACCGGCCGCATCACCATCGTGAAAATACATTCCATAACGCAGTCGCAGAGTGGCTCCGGTTTTCAACTCCACAGGCTTAGCGTTCTGAGCCCCGTTTGTGTAAGCCTTTTCGCCAAATGGACTGATCGAAAATAAACCGTAGTCACGAACGTGATAACGGGATGGGCGGAAATTTTCGGGATGATCCATGATCGTCACACCGGCGGTTTTCCCACCCACCTCACCACTGTAATCCACCCAGGAAAACGACTTGCCCCAGCACTGAGCCGTTGTTTTTGATCCATCACTGGCGACGACCCGACCGCCGTTTTTCTCCTTCATGGAAGGCGCGACACGGAAGCCGAACAAGCCTTCCTTGGTGTCTTCGAATACCACGTCGTTTGTGGACGCTGAAAACGTCATGTCGTACACCAGCAGACGATTGGGATGAATCGTGACGGTCACGGTCTCCACAACCTCGGGGCGACCCGATTCCGGATGCCGCCATTCGTTTGTGGCTCTGAAGGACGCCGTCGATCCGCTGGCCGTCAGAATCTCAACCGCCGTATTTCGGATCACGCCTTTTTCGGCCCAGAATTTGACCCCATTGACTTCATCGATGGCATTCCAGATGCCCTTGTGGTGCGGATGATCCGCATCCGAAGCATCCTCCAGCGCCCGATTCAGCACAACTCCTGCAGCGGTAGTCACCGGTAAAAAATAGGGCTTGGGAAGCTGTGAACCGTAGTTAAAAGTCGTAAACGGCTGATCGTTCACAGTGATCGTCAACGCAGCGGAATCCGTCTGATGAATCTGCACGGTATCCGCCGCAAGGCTTTCGCCGCGGACAAGCAATAGTGTTGCAAAAGCGATCAGCAAACCCCGAAAAACTGGCGTATAAGTCATAAGGCAGGAACTCCTTCGGCAACAGGATGCAGAACAGAACAGAGACTTTTTCCGCAAAGCGTTGATCCTGCAGCGGCATGCGGCGACAAAACAGGAATGCCTTCGGCCATCCAGCACGCCTGCACACTCCTCAGTCTACGGAATACCTCAGTGACTCTGATCCGCACCAAGGGACTGCCTATCCTACAAACCCTGCCCTCGATTCGCCACCAGCGGACGGTCTTCAGCAGAGACCACGGGCTTCCACCTCGGATGGTGAAACGGCAAGAATCCTGCCAATAGTCGCGTTTCGCTCCGTCGAAACGTGCCCCCTGGCTGATCACTGCCGAATCCAGCACACACACAGGTTTCCGCGATCAAGCCGAAAACGCAGCTGAACTCCCAGATTGCCATCGTTTCGCCATCCCGGCTTCGACATCCACCCGCAACGGTGCTCAGGGCCCGGAGGGCCGATGCGTTTCCTGTCCTTGCTGCCGCCCCCGTGTGAACGATGTTCGGCGCGTCATTGCGATACAGGCAGCCAGGGTCTGTTGGGCGCGAACAACTCCCGTACTAATCAATTTCTTCCAGAAACGCGCGTCGCATGCGACGATGGGATCGCGAAATCGCAGCCACCAGACGCGTCACGGCTTCGCGTTCACCATCTTCAACCTCATGCTCCAGTTCCTCCAGCTGCTCCCTCAGAATTCGAGTTCTCCAGCGATGGTACTCACTGAGTGATCCGTGGCGCAGCCATGCACCCACCTCAAGTTTTCTTGACCAGTCGTCATAACGTTCCGCCCAGTATTTTGTTTCCACTGGGTTCATGGTGAGTGCTGCACTCAGCGCTCCGATCCTTGCGTCCGTCATCACCTCAAGACTATCCGCTGGATTCGGATAGTAGGTAAAGCAGCCGGCAATACTGACCGCAACCAGCCCTGACAGGCAGAGCAGTCCCAGGACAGGAGCTGGAATCACTGTGTCGTAACGTCCGGGACCTGCACTTTCGTTCGGCTGCTCAAGCCAGCGGTCCAGACGTCCCTGACGATCGACCACTTTCAGAATCAAACCGCTGACCGCGATCGTTGTCAGCAGCATCAGCGGTCGCCACTGCCACGCAGGAACATCTCGCTCCAGCTTTGTCTGAAACGCCAACGCTGGATTAAGTTCCGTATCGGCAAACGGGCGACAGTAGATATCAAAGGCATGTGTGTGATTGGCAGGTTCAACATCGCGAGGAAAAAGAGGTTTGTCCACACTGTAGGCCAGCCCCAGCACAATACTCAGCAGCACCAGCAGCCAGACGGAGGTACGACGAAATCCGAATTCCGCATACATCCAGCCGATGCCGCCAAGGTTAACACCGGCCCCGAGTATCAGCAGCACAAAGGCTGCGCCGATCGAGTTTGCGTGCTGAAACATGGATCCAAGCTGCGACATGGCCAGCATCGGGGTGGCGTAGACCGGAAGTGCAAGTCCCGCCATCAGCAATGGTGCGACAGGGTTGTCCGCGTTGAAGGCGTGTTGAAGTCCGTTCGATGGAAGCACGGCCCCCAGTAACCCCACTCCCAGCAACCCCAGCAGAATCCAGCCCATGCAGGCGCCTGCGGTATCACGAGCTGTCGTCAGCAGTAGAGAGAGCATTCTGCGATAACCATACTGGATCATCGGTTCCTGAACCACGTGTGTGGCTGAGTCCGGAAAGAACCTGTCCCAGAGGATCCCGGCAACGGTCACAATCAGCAGCGAACATCCGGCAAAGGACAAAATGGCAACAGGTTCTGAAAGTGTCAGTCCGTACAACAGCGACAGAGGATTGAACAGTGGGCCTGAGATCGCAAACGCCAGTATGGTTCCTCCACGAATCCCCGCCCTGCGAAGCTCGCGAACTACCGGAATCACGCCCAGTGAGCATACCGGCAGCAGCATTCCCAGTAACCACGCTCGTACCAACGCCCATCTGGTCCCTTCGCCGAACAGACGTCGTGTCGTCTCGTAGCCGCAGAATCGCCGAAAGATCGCAGCCGTGAAGAACCCTGCCAGTATGAACGGAGCTGCCTCAATCAGGCTGATCAGACCGCGAAATATCAACCCGTAAATCATCGATGGCAGCATATGACCAGCTCCTCATGGCTCTTTTCCGCACCGATCTGCGGGAACCCGGAATACAGTTTTCCAGAACGATTTGATTTCAAAAAAGTTGTCGCCCATGCGGTGACGCACTCAATTGCGACTTCACTGCGAACGAGATCATGACAGCAAGTCACCCATCATCACGAGCCGCAGGGATCAGTTCCTGCAGGACGCTTAGTGATTCCGTCCAGCCGCTGCTGTTCTGAAATCGGCCATTTTCAAGGCCCTCCAGAGCTTGCAGCAGTCGCTCACGGCACACAGCAGCCCTGTCAAAATCCGCCCTCCGAAGTTCACTGGCGGCTGCAAGTTCAGGGATCCACTGAATCAGGTCTCGCAATTCCGCAATGCGGTGCTGCTCCTGATCGGCTTCCTTATCCGAAGTCGGTCCCGTTAAGTCGACAAGATGTTGCTGCAACGCTGTGACAAGACTCTCAAATGTCTGCGGTTTGTGCGGTGGTGCAACGTGGTCTGCGGATTCCGCAGAGGTGTCGTGGAATTCACTCTTCAGGTCGGACGATCCACAACCAGCCAGCAGGACACAGCACATGACAGTGAGCCATACGCCGGTGGAATAATCGCCCTCGCCTCCACACGGGATCAGCGCAGGTCGCAGGTGATACGCGGGGAAAGTGATTTTCTTCGGCCACAACACAACAGGCGTGTTCATGTTTGATACTCCGGAACGGCAACCCGATCAAGGACTTCCTGAATCACTCTGCGAGCATCCATGGGCTCCAGTCCCAGGCGAACATTGAGGACAGGCTCGGCAACATCCTGCACATCGTCCGGCGTGATGAAATCTCTCCCCCTGATCCATGCCTGAGCCTGAGCAATTCTCTGCCATGTCAGCAGGCCGCGTGGACTGAGTCCAGGCAGGACGGAAGGATGCTGACGAAACTCCCGGGCCAGTCGAACCAGGTAGTCACCCACAGATTCAACAACGGCAATCGTCATCACCATGGACTGAATTCGCTGCAGTTGATCCGGCGACAGAATTATTCGGTCAGTTGTCTGACTGATTCCCGGCCGAGTCGCCTCCAGCAGCATGCGTACTTCGTCACGTGGATCCGGATATCCAATACTCACCTTCATGGCAAATCGATCCAGCTGTGCCTGAGGCAGTGGATAGGTGCCATGCTCGTCAATGGGATTCTGAGTCGCGATGACAAAGAACCTGGACGAAAGAACATACTGACGCGAGTCGACCGTGACCTGACGCTCGGCCATGGCTTCCAGTAACGCACTCTGCGTTCTGGGTGTCGCGCGATTGATCTCATCCGCCAGCAGAATGTCCGAGAAAACGGGACCTTCCCGAAATTCAAATTCATGAGTCTTCTGATTGAACAGACTGAACCCCGTAATATCACCCGGCAGCAGATCGGGTGTGCACTGGCAACGCGAAAACCGTCCGCCAAGTCCCGCCGCCAGCGCCTTGGCCAGCGTTGTCTTTCCCAGTCCGGGCTTATCCTCCAGGAGCAGGTGGCCATTGGCCAGTAAACACAACAGCGCCAGCTCCACGACGTCCGGTTTCCCTCGTAATGCAAGATTCAGATGTCTTCGCAGGGCATCCACACGATCCAGTTCGTTCCCCTGCGTTTGCCCCGATGTTTCCGTGCAGTACATAGCGTTCATGATCCTTTCAAAAATATTCTGCTGGCAACACTGGCTGCAGCAGCTGACTGCTCTGAGCAATCTGCTGCAGCAGTGTCTGTCAACGCCGGGACCTGAGCGGACATTGCCGTCTGCTCAGGCCGTCTGCGTCTGCTGACAGTCGTTCTCGTTTGTACCCTTCGTTCGAGGTCCGCTGATTCGGCCCCGGAAACCGGACTGCTGCCTCTGCTCCGCTGCATTTCACTCCGCCATGAAGCAGGTGATGGACTCGTCGACTGTCGTTGACTGCGACTGGCACTGCGCAGCAGAGCCAGCGGGAATTGCTGCTGAATGGCCAGACAAAGTTGCCGAACGCTGGCGTCACTCTGCGTCTTGTCGTTCTCAGAAAATGCGGCCCGCTCTGCAAGATGCAGAAACTGATGTCGAAGTGGGGACTGCAGTTCGGGAAACTGAGCCAGCCAGCGGCTGAGTGTCATGTGCTGTGGTCGAGGAATTCCTGCGATTCGAAGACGATGGTCCAGTAGTCGAGCCGTCTGAAGTATCCGCCCGCGCTGTGAGGATTCCGGGAACCATTGCCACGAAAGCGTTCGGAGCCGGATACTCAGTTCCCCGCGGAACAAAAACACAACCACGGTCGCCAGACAACCGGCAGGATATGCCGGCCAGAACGCGCGGCAGGTCTGTATGACGCTGAGGAGACTGGACCACAGCCACTGCAGTCGTCCCGGAGGTCGGCCGGGGACGACGTAGCCGGGAGATGGTTCCATGGTCGCCCATGTACCGGCTCCAATCAGCACCTCGCACCAGAAATGAGCGTCAGAACCCAGCACCGCAGTATGCCGTCCCCGCGTATCGTACCGCTCTGGCCGCGCGTAGAATCCGGAGATGAGACGAGTCGAGTACCCGAGACTGCGCATCATCACGGCTGCTGCTGTCGCAAACAAATACTCCGGACCACTCCGTGTTCTGAACAGAAATTCACTGACCGGGAGCATGTCTCCGTCAGTCATCTGCACGGTTCGATCCAGGCGATACTCCTGTTGCAGTCTGGCGCAAATCGCATCCATCTGCCCGAACCCTCGGGGAATTCCAGTGGTCCATGAACGTGCCAGTTCCCGGATCTGGTCCAGTTCCGGGCCCGTTGGCAAAGTACTTTCCTGCGTTGTGCGGGCTGAGGAAAACGGCACCGATTTGCGAGCGCGGAGTTCATCCGGGTCCGGCACCTCAGATCGAAAATGGATCGGTACCAGTTCCGGAAGACTGTCTCTGTTCATTTGCAACAGACTGTCACACTTCCACGAAAACAGATCGACACGCTCGACATGCTCGATATGCACGAATCTTGTGCCGGCCGGCGCTGGAATTGTGGGGGATTTCAGGTTGATCGGCTTAATGGCATGCGTATCAGCATACAAATCAAATTCCGCCACATTGGCCCGCACCGGTATCTGCAGCCACGGCTTTCCTCCGATGTGGACAAAAGACAATTGCAGAGGATCTGCGGGCGGGGCCGCCGCATACCATGTCAGCCCGTCGAAAGTATCATAGACTTCCGTACGCAGGTAGACGGGCACGCGTCCGGAAACATAAAGCAGTGCAGTTCCGGAAATCGCCGCGGCCCGCTTCTGTTGAGACGCGGACTTTTTCCGCAGTGTCGAAAACTCACGCCCTGCATGGCTGACCGTACTCAATCGCTGACGGATCGTGGCCATCATGTCCGGTGGAAGCGCTACGGCACTCTGTGTCGTTCGGTTCTTTCGCAGCGGTTCGTCAAACTGATCGTTGATCACGTCATAAAGCGAGGGCTTCTCGGAATCCGCCATTGGCGCCTGATCAATCGGGCCAAAGCTGCGAATGTCATCCTGCCCGGCGACGAGGGAATCCCCGTCATTCACTCCGCCCCGCGAGAACTCATCATACTCCCCATCACCTCCGGACCCCGGCAAAAAGCCCCGAAGTGCTGTCAGATCGCTCCGCCCCCCGGCCGTGGTAGCGGCTGCTGCCAGCATCGCAATTGCCGGACCGGCAAGGAACCAGCGCAGCGGTAACCTGCGCGATTGCTCCCGCAGCATGCGTGACCGAAGTCCATTCCAATGCCCCAGCATCACCCAGCTGACGGCACAGAATCCGTAGCCTGCCACCAGCCAGTAGACCCGATGATCACGAGTCACTGCGGCGCAGAATACACACAGCACCACTCCGATAAACAGACTCATTCTCTGTGCGGAAATGTTCAGCCCCAGGATGGCCAGTGCCAGCATCAGATTCTTCTGACTGTGCATCAGCATCATCTCAAATGGGCGACCACTTGCGAAAACCAGTCGCTGAATCGGTTCCCATAACAGGCTAAGCAGCGGCACAAGAATCAGCACAGGAGTGATCGCAGGATGTCCTGCGAGAACGCCATGAAATCGCCGAGTCAGGATGGTCAGCAGCGCGGCCAGCACGCCCTCAAAAAGAATCTGGCCCCATAACGAGATCTCACCTCGACTTCCATCAGCATCCGTCAGCAGATAGGCCGCCATGGCCGAAATCGCCAGACCTGCGGAAAAGTAGTGCAGAGTCCCCTCATCCTCGGTCCACTCCCGGGATGTCGCTGCGGTGTCGTATGGCCGATCCGCTGTGCGGGCCGTGTGAAACTCGCGAATACCCCGCCCCTGCAGCCTTCCGCTTCGTGGGTTCGTGCGTTTATCCGACACGACACGCCCCCTTCCAGAGTTGCGGAAACTGCGACGTCAGCGCATGACGGTCCGAAACTCGCAGCCACGGAGTGACGCATTGAGACATTTCTTCTGCTTTCGATCCATCGCCAACGCAGACTAACCGAACGCCCCTCCGCAGATTCTTCAGACGAGACAATCCGTGCGGTGTTGTGACAAGCAACGTGACACTTCCCGACGAATTCGCTCCGATTTTGAGGCCGTCTTCATCCGACGTGAGCACGACTGCAGTCGAGAGCGAATCCATTTGTTTGCGAAATCCCTGCAGGGAATCGCCGTGGATCGGTCTCTCTGTGCCAATCTGCAATTCCACGCGACATTGCTGCTGGTAGAGTGATTCACAGATTGCAGCAGCAGTTCGAATAACCAGTTCCAGCGATGGGACACATGAGTGCGACTGAATCTGGTGCTGCGGATGACTGGCGTGACTGACATCCACAAGCAGCCGCACCTGGCTACGCGCCATCGCCTGCCGCTCGCAGACTATCAGTTTTTGTTGTCGCGCTGTCTGGGCCCAGTGAATGCGACGGAGCGAATCTCCGTGACGAAAGAACCGAGTTCCCAGCAGATCCCCGAAGTCTCCCGCGGAATTGTCAGCAGGCGTGTTGTCGTGGCACCGTATAGTTGCCGAATCCGGCACGCCCGCAAGATCCAGTGCTGCGGGCCAGACAATGGTGCGACCTTCCGACGTGATCGAACAGGCACAGCGAATCAGGCCAAATGGAAACCCGGTTTCCAGTTCGGGGGGGTGGAGTGGATACTGACCATGCGTGTCGGGAACAAAGGTCCACGTAAATTCCTGTGTCGACCAGCCTGGAATGCGTGCAAGGGACACGCCAGCATGATTTGTGCCTTCGCAACTGCCGGTGACACTGTCTGCACAAAAACCGCGAATCAATGAAAGTCCCCACGCTGGCCATGGAAATCGATTGCGAATCCGCAGCCGAACCAACAGTGCGTTTCCTGCGCGACCACGCTGCTGATCCAGACGGACACGGCACTCCAGTCCACGCACGGTCACCCACGGAAGTAAAGTACCCAGCATTGCAAGGACAATCAGAATCCCGGTCAGCAGCAGCACCTGAGTATTCACAAAGATGCCAACCGCCACCGACAACACCAGAGCCATGACCAGACACCAGAACGGCTGTTTCATCCAGTAAACCCAACGGTTCATGGATGGACAGAAGTCGGAGTGCAGAGCGCCGTTCAATCGATACAGAAACTGCAGGAGTCGATCGGGGACCAGACGCTTCGAATCCCGTTGCACGCTGGCAGAGTCCACAGGCTCTGCGAAACTGATGAGTGACATGTCGGTCCTCAGATACAAGAGTATGTTGTGTTGTGTGCTGGCCATGAGGATGCGTCTTCCCCGGAAGCCAGAGTTGACGACCGTCCCGCCTGCGCAGCAGTCTGATCAGCCTTCGGGCAGTCCTGTACGACGACACCACCTGAACGGCGCAACTTGATCAATGCACTTGCCAATGGCCAGCAGTCAGCGAACATGCTGACATCCGGAGTCACACATCTGCGGAAGCCTTGTCGTCGGCAGGCTTGACCAGCGAATATCACGTCTCAGCAGGCTGCAAGCCGGGTTGCGGGGTCCAGTTGGCGTTGGAACGACACAAAACCAGAGGCCGGCACGGCGTCAAGTCGTGGCTGCGGATGCGCACAGAATCGCTGCAATTGGTGATTCCTGCGTGAGGCGATCCAGCCGGAACCCGCCCCGGCCCATTCTGCTCACAACGCTTGCAGCGACTTACACAACCTCGGGCGGCCCGCGCGATACCGCCTCGCAAACTCGGGCAGGAATCGCCTCGGGGACCCGGAATACCGGCACCCAGTCCACAGTGTGCAGCAGCGACACGGTGGCGGCCGAACAAGGCTCTGGCTGAAACTTCAGAAACCAGTCGCACAGGCGGCAATTGGACGGATCATGAGTGTCTTCCGGTTCCTGTTCTGACTTTGGAATCGGACAGTGGGCATCCGTGGAATGTCGCTGAGTCGCATGCCGCTGGCACGCACAACGCACCCCGGCGTCAGCGCCCACCGCCGTTGCGGTCGGTGTGACGTGACAACAAATTCCCAGCCAGTCCGCGAGCGCATGCGTTCCCGAATGTCCCAGCAAAGCCAGAACACTCCAGACAAACAGCAATAGAAAACGCACACTGGTCATCAGAGGTGGACACACCTGAGAATTGAATTGCCAGATGATCGGACACAGGCAATCACGGGGCCCGAGGACACCACAACAGCCGCCTGAAACCAGACGACGGCGGTGCAAAATGACCCATTCATCTTAAACACACTACGCTCCGGAACGGAAAGACCTCCAGGCTGTTTTGGGATTTTTCGGGTTTTCCAGTCGACACCGAGTGTCGGGAATCCGCATTTTCCGCAACCCTGCATCCGGATCACGCAGCAAAAAGAGCGTTTTCCAAAAACCCTTGCTCAGACATCGCTTTTATCGATGGAACAGCCCTGACACCACTGGCGGTGACCACGGCTCTGGTCATCGGCAGCGGATGTGACATCAGGAAGCGACAGTCACAGCAGACAACAATGCGTTTCTCGCCCAGCGCCGGTCAGGGGTGCCATCTCCGGCGATTCAGGTGGTTCCATTCCCATACCGCACTCCCAGCCACACCGTCGGTTCATCAGGCGTCGTCCAGTCCACGCGATGCTTTCGAAACGCCGGGATGTTGATGAAGTCGCCCACCTGCAGCTCAACCATGCGATCCTCAAACTGCAATCTCGCCTTTCCCTGCAGGACAATCACCCACTCGTGCTGCGGTTGATCGTACCAGAAGTCTGCGGCTGAGACGTGGCCGTGGGAGACGATGCGTTCGATCCGTATGTTGTCCGCCTGAAGGAGCGTCTGGACGACTTCGCCGGGCATGTGGTGCGGGATGCCATCGAAGAGATTTTCTGTCATGGCTGCGGTTCCTCGGCCGTGGTCACGAGACTACCGGGATACTTCGACACCGTGTCCCAGGCCAGTTCTTCCAATGAGCGATTGAATTGTTCATCCCACGCTTCCCGTCCTGCATTTTTCAGCAGCGTCGGCATTGGCAGGCCCACTGGACTTCTATCATAGAGAACAGCGAAGTGCAGGTACGTGTTGAGCGCCTCCATTGGGGCGGAGGGATGAACGGCATCCACAAAAAGCTCGCTCTGTCGCGTCAGGCCCGGCCATTCTTTGCCGGCGATTTTCGTTCGCAGAGTCACCATGGCCTGGGCGCTGGGAACGAGGGCCACAATTTGTCGGCCTTTGCCGTACTTTTTGTTGAGTTCGGCGGCCTGAGCTTCCCCGGCCCGGATGTTACGCTCGTTGAGTCCCCTGAGCTGTTCCGGCGTTTTTTCCTTGTCGACGTTGTCGAACGCCCCTTTGGGGAAATCCTGATTGTCGATGTCCCCGCCGCCCCACGAAAGCTGAATCAGAAATCGCATTCCGGGATTGTGTTCCAGCCCCAGCCGCACGTAGTTCTCAATCCCTTCATCGGGAAACGAAATCGGCGACATGATGAACACATCGACTTCGCCCGTTTTGAGTGCCTGCTTCGCCGCGTTTTTGTCGTCCGGCAGATTCCAGTGCTGAAGCGTCCTCGAGGCACCGAGCGACTGCAGGCCGACCAGCGTGTGCCCCTGAATCCCGGCCGCTTCGGCCATCTCGCCAAGGGGCTTCGGGACATACCACATCAGACTGTGAGACGCGAAGAAGATTCGCAGGCCAGGTGGTGCAGAGGTCTGGTTAGTTTTCTGCTCCTGCGCTGAGACACTCCCCGCCAGACACCCAAGAGCCAGCAGCAAAGCAAGCGTAAATCGTACCATCACAAACCTATTGCAGCCGAAGTTAGGGGATTGGAAATCGTGGGCGTAGCCAAACGTGTGCATGTCGATCGTCATTACTTCGACGTCTTCCGGCTCTCTGCCTTCTTCGCCACGAACTCTGAATCATCGCCGTTATGGAAGAAGATCATCCCGTGCAGTTCATCGCCCTTCACGACCGCTCAACCTCGCCCATGAACGGGGGCCCTTCTGGCTGCAGTCGTCCCAAAGTTGACCCATCCAATTGTGCGTACGATGCCGCAGGCCCAGGCATTCGGACTTCCGCTGACCAGCGGTGAACCACGAGGAACGTTCCTGGAACCATAAAATATTAAAAAACACGACCACATGCACCTGCGTTCTACCGTTGTTTTCTTTCGTGTACTTCGTGGTGACCCCGTGTTTTCACAATATTTCGGAACACTCACAACCTGAAACACATGAAATCACGGTTCCCGGCGTGATCAGCTTTGCGGGATGAGTCCGGGGGTAGATTTGTTTTGAAGGCCGCCTTGACAGCGTTCGAGATGTCGTCGAACCGACGTTTGCTGACTCAGGGACAGGTTTCCGTGTCAGACTTATTGACCGTGAGATTCTGACTGCCGGTTTTTTCTTCCGTTCCGAACTTCCGTGATAGCGCTGGGACTTCGGCTTCGACGGATTCATGGGCTGTTGCCCCGGTCTGTCGCTCGACGGTGGCGGCAATAATTTCCCCGTGTTCATTTCAGGTCGCCGCTTGAGTACCTTTGCATACGCTGTGCTGCAAAGATTCAATCCTGATCATGAATCCGTGCGCAAATCAGCACCACCACAAACGCGCGCACTCCGGGCATCCTCTCGTTTAACACCGCCGGCAGTATTTCCGACATCCGTGTCATGCACGACGCATCACAGGATTCCATCAACTCTCAAGGACCAATCCGGAACTGTGAATGGTCATTTCTCGGAGGGGGTTGTGTCGGTGTTGCTGGAATAGTCCACGACGTCGGCGGTTTCCGGAATTGTGAGGTTAAAAAATGATTCAGGATAAATCTCATTGACCGCCAGCGTGGCGGGCGGGAACTCAAATTCCACCGGGCCGCTGACTGGCACGGCCTCACGCCGGATGCGTGGTTCAATCTCGGCAAAATACTTTTCTCTGGACATCGCGTTGACATCAGCGTTGGTGAGTCCGTCCGGATAGATTTCACGAATGGCATAGGCTGCGGCGATGCCGGACAACGGTACGCGGATTCCGGAGACAATCCCCGTTTTTTTCACGGTGATGTCCTGATCCGGTGTATTACTCCATTTGAATCGCGTCTGGATTTGAATCGGCAGAAAATCCTGCGCAGGATCCACGGTGATTTGAAACTGTCGTCGATAAGCGCCATTTGGAGGATCGTACTCGCCACTGACCTTCAGATAACCTTCGGGTGAACTGGTCACGGTGGCGTCCAGCACGGCCGATTCCATCACAAACCGAATCAGGTTTTCATCAAGATCCGTGATGCCATAACCCATGAACATCAATGGTGTTGCAAAGGCACTGGCGGGGCGTTTCATGGCGCGTATCCTGCCACGATTCGTCACCATGCTGTAGCCCCGATAAAATTCGCCATTGAGCGTGTAGATGTAGTGATCGTAGTTCTTTCCAGCCATCAGATGTCGTACGCCCGCCGGTTGCCACTCGCGCGATTCAACGCGCCAGAATCCACGCCGATCCCACCAATACGTCGTGAATGCGTGAACAGGACGGCCACGATCGTCCCGTTCGGCATCTGTGTGCGAATCCTTGTCGTTGGGGGCCAGGATCACGGCAGAGCATTTCAGGGTCGAAACCTGATCAATCGCATCCCGACAGCGAAGCAGGACTTCTTTGGGGGACTGCTGTGTCAGGATCTCACTGCCGGTTGCGACGGTCGGACAGCAGAGACCAATCGCGGCTACAACGAGGACATTCAATCGGAAAAAAGTGGACAGAGTCCATCCTGACGACAACCCGATGCTGATGGTCATAAAACGACTCCGTGCGTTGCCTCTGAACGAAAACATCGGTGTTCATCTGTGGAGAAAATGGAACCAATCACAGCCGGTTTTCTTTGCGGAATACGGACAGTTCGCGAAACACGACTTTCATCGTCAGCTATTCGGAACAGTGGACGACTCTGATCATCAGACTCCCGCAGTCCTCTGCTTGTCGCGGACAACTGCCGCCGTGTGAACAGACGACTTGTGAATGACGTCTGCGCTGTTGTTCGCGCCGCTTTGACCAACAAATCCGCTGCAGGAATCACCCGACAGCACGGGGCACTGATTCAACGGTGGCAAATTGAAATCGCCAGGATCGAGATCCAGGAATCAGCGTCATGCTGTCTCGGATCACGCATGATAGTGGTACAATAGTCTTAGGAACGTAGGGACACGCTGGTTAGCCTACCCAGTGCGATGTGAGGGGTCAATGCCTCAGATTCCTCTGGTGGTGAAATGACGTTCCGGAGAGGTCAATCTGAAGGGGCCCTGAGGAGCGCGGACGTCCATCGCTGGGCTGCATGATTGAAGTTGTCGGGATCAAATTCGGCCGATTGAGCAGCGTTTGTGGGAGTGATCGGTCATGTTTCTGGTTGTGGGACTGGCCGATGGATGGTCGTTTCAGTTGTCAGTCGAGGCACAGTCCTCTATGAAGCACTCGTCAGAAAATGACCTGATATCCCGTGACTGGACAGAGGAGAACGGTCGGTGAAAAGAATCAGTTTTTGTGCCGCGCTGGCGGTGGTAGTCGCACTGCTGTCAAATGGTTTGCCGGTGGCTGGTTGCCAGGACGTGGTTTCCTCATCCATCCAGCCCCATGACGGTCAGCCCGCGGACATGCAGCAACCTGTGCAGGTCTTCATCCTGATGGGGCAATCCAACATGGTGGGGCTCGGTCGGGTGACCGGCGGTGACGGTTCTCTGGAAAATGCCGTTCGCAACAAACAGAAGTATCCCTATCTCACAGATCCTGCGGGAAGCTGGGTCGAGCGAAAGGATGTTCGCTATGTCCGCTTCATGGCCGGAAGAGGACCGCTGAACAATGAGTGGATGACGGTGACCGGGAACAAAATGGGACCGGAGTATGGGATTGGTCACGTCGTGGGAAATGCCGTGGAGGCTCCTGTATTGATCCTGAAGGTCTGCATCGGCAATCGCAGTCTGGGCTGGGATCTTTTGCCGCCTGGCAGTGAGCGTTACGTCTTCGAAGGAAAGGTGTTCGCAGGGTACAGGGATCGACCGGATTCCTGGCCGGTTGATGACGCGTCAGGAACCGCCACTACGCCTCCGCCATGGCTGGACAAGAACGGCAAGCCGATTGACTGGTATGCTGGCCGACAATATGACGTTGATACCGCAGATGCCAAAAAGGTGCTGGCAGACATCGGCATGTGGTACCCCGGGGCAACTCGGTTTGAGGTCGCTGGTTTCTTCTTCTGGCAGGGGGAGAAGGATTGTGGAAATGCGGGGCACGCGAGTCGTTATGAAGAAAATCTTGTGCGGTTCATCGGCCAGCTGCGACGTGAATTCTCTGCGCCCCGAGCAAAGTTTGTCCTGGCGACTCTGGGGGAAGCCACGAAAGGCAGCACCGGAAACAGTGGCCAGGTGCTGGATGCGCAACTGGCCGTTGACGGCGATTTCGGGCGATATCCGGAGTTTCTGGGCAATGTGGCGACGGTCTATACCAATCCGCTCTCGCTCGGTGGCAGCGGTAACAGCCATTACAACGGCAATGCGGAAACGTATATGAATGTCGGTGAGGCCATGGGGCAGGCGATGGTGAAGTTGCTGCAGCATGCGGAATGACAGTGAGTGTCGCCTTCCGCCGGGCCGTCACGCGCGGATGAGTTCAGAGGGCGATGTTTTCGACCACGGATGACCACGGATACAGGACCGAATTGACATGCCCTCATCTGTGATATCGGTGAAATCTGTGGTTCTATTCTGAATCTCTTGTTTTCAACCACGGATAGCACAGATGAACACGGATTTTGTGCTGTGGCGGGGGGTGTTTCATGATCACCGCAGTGGGTGAAAGGGCTGGTTAAGGAGTGCTGCGGGAGTCAGGGGTTGCTGTTTTCAGAAATTCCGCCAGTCGACGGAGGTTGTGGCTGAACACGCGGCTTTCCAGCCACAGTTTTGAGGGATCTCGGCCGGAGGTTTGCGTCACGGACCTTCCTTTGTCATCGGTCACCCAGCGGCCGGCTTCGTCGCGAGCCGCCAGAATCTGCTGGGCGTCTCTGGTCAGCGTCTTCAGGCTGCGACCGCGAGGCGCGGTGTGTTGTCCGGTGAGGGCTTGCTGGTATCGAGCCTCCAGCTCGTTCACACGTGAACGCGATTTGAAGGAGTAGTGCGTGGGGAGATCTGCGTCGCTGTAAGTCAGCTCATACGTGTCTCGGGTCAGATACAGTGGCCGGTTCGACCGCAGTTCGTAGAATCGAGCAATCGATCCATCGGGAAGTTGTGACTGCTTCAGCCATGTCAGGGCAGCTGGAACGGGCTCCAGAAACCGTTTGTCGCCTGAGACGCGGGCAAGAAACAGCAGCGTCTCAATGACATCTTCAGACTCGCGTCCAGCCACGGCCGGGGGTTCAAACTTTCGAGCCCACATTGGCTGCAGCTGGCTGTTGTACTGTTGAGCCCAGGCGGATTGCGGAGCCGGAAGCTGTGCGAGGATCAGGAAGTCGCCAAATCGGTTCAGGGCATCCCGATAGCGTGGATTCTGATAGGTCGTCCAGGCCAGATGCAAAGTCGCCGTGACGGTTCCTGCAAGGCCATCATTCAGTGTCGGGTAATCATAGTACTCTTTGATTCTTCCTTCCGTGCGCCAGTCATACTCGGGGTAAGACGCCTTCATCGTTGTTCCGGGGGGCACTGGCTGTTGCCAGCCCTGTGGAAAGCCGCCGTTGGCAAACTGGGCCTCCAGCAGCCGCTCCAGTGCGAACTCCACAGCTTCGTGCAGTTCGGCATCCTGGAAGTTCATGGTCTGGTCCATGCGGATCAGGAAACGCAGAGCTGACTGTGTCTTATCGTCGTCCAGCGTGGAGTAATTGCGGCCTCGGGATTTGCCACGGTCGCCCCGATAACGCCCGGTATTTTTTCCGGCCGGATCAAAGTCCACGCGATCAGCCCAGCCGCCGGATTGCAACTGACCAAAAAGCAACGCTTCCGCACAGCCTTGCGCAGCGTCAAGAAACTGCGAGTCGTGTGTGGCTTCCCAGGCGTCGAGGAAAGCACTTCCGACCTCGGGGGTTCCCGGAGGCTGGACCCAGATTTCTGTCGGCGTGGCATTTCCTTCCCCCTTGCGGTGTTTCAGATCGAGCGTGACCTTGTAAACGTAGCCGCCGTGGACCGCCACATGGGAGGTCATAAACTCTGTCGCACGCTGCATGGCCTGCAGGACTTCTCTGGATTGACTGGCAGGATCATTCTGCTGCCCCATCAGTGCCTGAGTGTCGTAACAGACAAGCCATAGCGTCAGCAGAATCATTTGCAGAGGATGGCTGCAAATAAAAGAGAGAGGGAAGCGAAGAATCACTGTTGGGCCTGCTGACAAAAAGGGCGTGGGTGTCGGGGGCCGGAACTGCCTGGTCTGGTCGGAATGACCGGCAAACCGGTTCAGGATGAGTGGTGATTGAAATTCACCGCATCAGCCTCGCTTTTCGCTGATGGCTGTTTTACGATGGCCGAAGACGATTGTGAATCACGGATCCGGAAAAAGCAGGATGGCAGGGTTGTGACCGTCCTCACAAGTCCGTGAACAAAAGGCCTCTGTCGGAGTTCACAGGATTCCCATCGTATCCCGATGGACGCTGGATTGAGCGTCGTTTTTTCTCAGGGTAGGCTCCGGATCTATGAATACTGACAGCAATAAGTCCGTGCAGGCCCATGGTGGTCATCTGAAGATTCTTGTCGGCCTTGCCGTGGGAATTCTGCTGGGACTGGTGGCCCACGCGGTGCAGAGTCGCGGGGACAGCGGACGAGAGTTTGTCGAGTCGATCATTGGGTTCACTGAGCCTGTGGGCCGCATGTTTCTGCGCATGATGCAGATGGTGGTGTTGCCGCTGGTGGTATCGGCGCTGTTTCTGGCTGTGGTAGACGTCGGCGACTTACGCAGACTTGGTCGCATCGGGCTGACGACACTGTTCTTCACGGCAATCCTGTCGCTGTCAGCTGTGATGATCGGCACGCTGCTGGTGAATATTCTGCAGCCTGGCAAGGCCTTGTCCGCTGAGACGCGCGCTGTGCTCACGGAAAAGTATTCTGCTCGTGCGGGAGAAAATGTCAGCAAGGCCGCCGCCGCCAAATCACTCGGGCAGACACTCGTGGATCTGTTGCCCGAAAATCCTGTCCAGGAAATGGTGGGAGCGGTCGATGGCACATCCAAAGGCAATGGCATGCTGGCGGTGATGTGTTTTGCATTGCTCGCCGGCATTGCGGCTTCGATGCAGCCTGCGGAAACAGCAGTGCTTGCGGGGACCATGCGAGGCCTGTATTCCATTTCCATGATGATCATCGGCTGGGCATTGAAGCTGGCGCCTGTGGGAGCTGGTTGCCTTGTGTTTGCCGTCACGGCTCAGATGGGAACCGACATTCTGAGGGCATTGTGGGTCTTTGTGCTTGTGGTGATCGGAGGTCTGCTGCTGCATCTGCTGGTGGTGTATTCCGTGGTACTGAAAAGTTTCACGGGGATGTCTCCGCTGACATTCTTTCGCCGGATCTCCAACGCGATGTTTGTGGCATTCAGCACCTCATCGTCCAGCGCTACGCTGTCGACCTCGCTGAAAGTGGCCCACGATGAGCTGAAGCTGAATCCGGAGACGGCGAACTTTGTGCTGACTGTGGGAGCCACCGGGAATCAGAACGGAACGGCGTTGTTTGAAGGCGTGGTTGTCCTGTTTCTTGCTCAGGTGTTCAGCGTGGATTTGTCGCTCGGTCAGCAGTTCACAGTGGTGCTGATGTCGGTGCTGGCGGGAGTGGGAACGGCTGGCGTTCCGGGAGGATCGATTCCGCTGATTATCGTGGTTCTGAAGTCAGTGGGAGTTCCCGCGGACGGCATCGCGATTGTCCTTGGCGTCGATCGGATTCTGGACATGTCCCGCACGCTGGTCAACGTTGTGGGCGACCTTGTGGTGGCGACCTGCGTGGACGCCCGCATTCAGGGTCCCCGGCCTGTTGGGATTCAGGACGCCGTATCCGACTGAAGTCTCGTGTGACGTGGCGAATGAGCCGCTGGGCAGATTGCCGGACTGCCGCAGCCGCGGGGGCTCATGGTGACTGTCCGCTGACTGCTGTCTACGGTCGACGGTCGAATCTGTTATTCCAGCACCAGTGGCACGGACACCACTTCACCATTTCGAACAACTTCGATGGTGATACGATCTCCCGGACGATGGCTTTCCACTTCGGACAGGAATTCGTCTGGTTTCAGCGTCTTGCGGCCATTGACGCCAACGATCAGATCCGCGCTGCCGATATCCCGCGATTCAAAGGTGAACAGACCGCGACGCGAGCGACGGATTTCCGGTCCACGCAGGCCGGCTTTCTCAGCGGGACCGTTTGGAACCATCGTGATGATCCGCAGTCCCTCCTCCGTTTTGGTGACTTCATCAATTCCGAATTCGGGGCGAATGAACCGCCCATGCTGAATCAATTCGGGAACGATCCGAGCGACCAGATTGGAGGGGATTGCGAACCCGATTCCGGAGTTCTGACCGGTTCGACTGGCGATCGCGGTATTGATCCCGATGACTTCGCCGTGCGAATTCAGCAGGGGGCCTCCGGAGTTTCCGGGATTGATTGCCGCATCAATCTGAATGACGGACTTGATCGAGCGAGCCTGGGTCACCGGCAGTGTCCGATCGAGACTGGAAATGATTCCCGTGGTCATCGTTCGTTCCAGACCAAATGGGTTTCCGATCGCGAAAACACGCATTCCCACCTTGAGTTCAGACGAGTCTGCAAATCGTACGGGCACCAGTTTTTCAGGCGGGGCTTTGATGCGAACCACAGCCATATCGTTGATGGGTTCTCGTCCCACCAGCTCGGCTTCAAATTCTTCACCGTCATGCATCGTCACCAGAATCCGCTGAGCGCTCTCGATGACGTGGTTGTTGGTCAGAATATGCCCCTCATGGTCGAGGATAAATCCAGAACCGGAGTCTGCGGTGGGGTTCTCTCCCAGAATTCCGCGTGCAGCACCGATGCGCGTGGCGATGTTCACGACGCTGCGATCATTGGCTTCGTAGACATAAGCGGCCACGGCTTCATCCGGAGCGAGGCCGGCGCTGTTGTAGACGCGTGGGGCCACCATGTCGCTGAGCGCATCCTGCAGCACTCCTTCACTCAGCTCGGCCGATCCGGATGCCGTCTGTTTACGGAAAGAGACCTGTTGACGGCGGTCCTGCTGGGCCTGGACCTGAGGAGAAACTCCTGTCAACTGGGACAGGCTGAGAACAAAGCCTGCGGACAGAATTGCAGAGAGTAAACACAGTGCAGCGGTCTTCATCGCTGCTTCCTCCGTGAATCAGCAATCAGAATCGGGCAGGAAATCAAAGGGCGTTCAGGCCGGTCAGAAAAGGGGTCTGGAACCAATAGCCAAACGGCCCAAGGTCAGAAAAGGGGTCAGGAACCAATAGCCTAAAGGCCCGAAGGGTGCTCCGCACTATTGGTTCCTGACCCCTTTTCTGTCCGTGGTTCCTGGCCACTTTTCTGACCCTGACCTCCGATGTTAACAGATTTCATTTTTCATCAGAACATTGTTTTCAGCCCCCACGGTCCGTCGGCCCATTCCCGGCAGAGAATGAGTCTGCAGAGGAGGGCGTGTCGGGTTTGGAAAGCGATGTCGAACAATGCCCGTCACAGAGTCAACGGTGATGAAGCGGCAGTTTTTGCCGCTGACAGGCCAGAAAAGGGGTCAGAAACCAATAGCCAAATGGTCCGGGGGGCAGAAAAGGGGTCTGGATCCAATAGCCAAATGGCCCGTAGGGTGCTCCGCACTATTGGGGGCCAGAAAAGGGGTCAGGAACCAATAGCCTAAAGGCCCAAAGGGTGCTCCGCACTATTGGTTCCTGACCCCTTTTCTGGCCTAGCCTGCACATCGGCATGATTCGGGCGGCAAAAACAGAAAAATCGAAAAAGTTTGCCTAATCGTTAAAGTCCCGGGTCCCGGCTGGTCGATGCAGGAAGATACGAGACCATCCGTCCCCCGAAAGCGTGCGTTTTTCAACGGATTGGTCGCCTGTCTGGAAGTAATACAATGCGTTGCCTCAATCTCCTGCTGCTCGGCATTGTGACGTTCGCCTCGACCGGTTGCTGTGTCAGTATGTCCGGCGGTCGTCACTCCTCCTGCCTCTCGTCACTCTCCTCCTCCTCGTCTAAAAAGCACAGCGGTACATGTCAGTGTGGTGCCTCCAGAAACGGGAAATCCTCGTTGTTTGGTCGCAGCCATCAGGGACACGGCTACAAGCCAACTCCGCTGTTTGCGGGTGACACATGGCCGGTCAGCCACAGTAACTATGGTCAGTTCGCCAGCGATGGTTGCGGAGAAGTCTGGAGCGGCTGCGGTGAGTGCACCGAATGCGGGATGGCTCCAGCCACCTGCTCCGCCCCTTCCGGTATGGTTGCTCCCGGTTGTGATGCTCCGTCCTGTGTCCAGCCGGTCTACACGCCGCAACCGGATTGTCATGCTCCGGCCGACGTCTTCAGCCCCGGTTGTGATTGCGGGTCTGGTCCGGTTTCCAGCATGATGCCGCCGGCCTCTCCGGACTGCACCGCACCCAGCGGGCCGATGCACCACGGACATCCTCCTGTCATGTCGCACTCGTATCCACAGCCATACTCACATCCACATCCACATCCACATCCACAACCACAGGTGCAGATGCAGCCGCAGCCTGTTCCACCGGCCCATTTTTCTGCACCGAGTGAAGCTCCGCAACCGCAGGCACAGCCACGCGAGTTTTTCGCTCCTGAGAGCACTGCCCCTCCAACAGCCGCTCCAGCGAATCCGCCAGCTCCCGTGCCTGCCCCGGAACCGGCTCCGGTAGACGTACCAGCACCAACGACGCCTGTTGATCCCGTCAGCTGGGAAGTGCCCGCCTTTCCGCCATTGAAATAATTGAGTCTGTTCAGCACCACAGCTGATGACACGCACCCACCAGCACTCGAGACGTCCGGGGTAGTCTGCAGACTGCCCCGTTTTCTCCGGTCCGGTGGGTTTTTTGTTGCGCACTCCGCAGATGCGATTGCAAGGTCAGAGCGAATGACCATCCGACTGAGCCGATGGTTCTGTACTCGATGATGTTCGCTGAGATCGTTCCCGATACTCTGCCAGAGCTTCCTGCAGACTGTGACGGGTTTGTCGATCCCGGCGCAGGGATCTCCCGAGGTGGAGGCGGCTGGCAAGTGCATCGCCCAACCCCAGAAGTAGCAGCCAGACGGCGAGAAAGAGCATCGCGAGGATGTACCAGGCTGCAGCAGAAGCTGAACGAGTAACCAGCGGAAGGAAGTCGCTCAGAAGTATCAGCAATCCGAGCGATGCCATCACGGCTGCCGTTTGAGTCCGTCGCAGTCTCTGTTGCTGACGGAAGGGGCGGTCGACGTCGGATTCATTGGCTGAGTTCGTCGGCTGACGTTTCTGCCACGACCACAGCAGGCAACCACAGGCAAAGACTGAGATCCCGACGGCTGCTGAAACATAATCGATCTTCATGATCCCGACCCCTTGTCGAGTTGTCGAAGTTTCGAGCTCTGCCGCGAGAGGCCGTTGTCCCGAAAACCGCAGGATACTGATTGTGTGGCGATTGAAAAAGCAGCCCGCATGGCTTTGGGAACGGAGTATCGTCGGATCCTCCAGAAACTTTGTGGTCGCCGAGCAGCTCGGCAGCGTAACAATCCCGAGTCGTGTCTGGTACGATTCACGCGACCGGTTTGAGGTGATCAGGTTCGGGGTCTGGGTTGCGGGGAACTCGGCGGGCTCGTCAGATTGTCCTGAGTGAGGGCGTCTGTTTTACTGCACTGAGCGTGGATGAGCATTCCGATTTTGAAAAGAAAGATCATGGAGCAACCGTCTTTTTCTCTGCGGCCCGCAATGCGGGTGCGACGTTCGCAGGACTTCGAGAAGATCTACGAAAGTGGTTTGCGAGCCGGGGATGGGCATTTGCTGGTCTTTGCCATGATCAGTGAGCAGCCGCAGACGAGGGTTGGGTTGAGTGTTTCCCGAAAGCATGGTTCCGCGGTCATCAGGAATCGCAAGCGGCGCCTGTTGCGTGAAGCGTTTCGGTTGAGTCAGCATCAGCTGCCGGCCGGTCTGGACCTTGTGTTGATTCCGCGACAGCGAACAGATTCCTCGCTGCAGGATTTCGCAAACTCCCTGGTGCAGCTGACTCGCTACCTGCAGCGACAACTGCAGCGGCGCGGCGTGCATCGCCCTGAGTGATTTCCGGAGTGTTGCGAGGAATAACGGTCGAGTTCATCGTGGCATTCGCTGTGCGTGATCATATCGGTCGATTATACTGGGGACTCTGGCGGGATCTCGGAAACTTCTCTCTTTGATGACAGGTGAGTGGCGATGAACTGGACAGATCTGACATGGCCGGAAATCCAGGCTCTGGCGCCTGACACCCCCGTAGTATTTCCAGTTGCAGCCATTGAGCAGCATGGGCATCACCTGCCCGTAGCGACGGACAGCATGTTGTTGGGGGAAGTTGTGCGACGGCTGAGCATCAGCCTGAATCAGCAGGTGCTGTTTGCCCCCCTGCAATGGCTCGGTAATTCCGACCATCACATGGATTTCTCCGGAACCATTTCTGCACGGCCTCGCAGCTACCTGGATCTGCTCAACGAGCAAATTGATACGGCTCTGGCGCATGGCTTTCGGCGGATTGTGTTTCTGAACGGGCACGGGGGCAATATTGTTCCCGGTAAGCAGGCCGTTTTTGAGGCTCGTCAACGATTTCGGCAACGCACGGACCTGCTGCTGCTGTTCGCCACCTACTGGGATTTTGCAAGACCGTGGGAGTCCCGTGCAGACCTGGTCCAGCGTTCGATGGGCCATGCCTGTGAGTGGGAGACCTCCATGATTCTCCGAATCGCCCCGCATCTCGTGAAGGACGTACAGAATCTGGAAACGGTTCCTGTTGACTTTGGGTTTGAACCGGCCTACCGCGGCTGGACAACAAAGGATCGCACTCGACCCGGCCACATGGGATCTCCGCAATTTGCTTCGGCTGAAAAGGGTGAGCATCTGTTTGCGGAATTCACTCGGGGCGCAGAGGACTTTCTGAAGCAGGTGGCCGCATGGGACGGAAGCTTTCTGGCGCACTCATAGTGCCCTGCTCGCCAGATGGTGAAACGATGTTTATCCCTGGAATCGTCGCGTTTCGCTCCAACGAAACGACCGCCCGGGATTTTACCTCGCGCATTCCGGGAACAAACATTTCGACGAAATCAAGCAAAAAACGCCCCTGATTTTCCAGATTGCCATCGTGTCGCCATCCCGGCCCTGCTCTACCGATGGCGAGACAATTCAAAACGAACAATCGGCGGCGTTTTTTGTTGACTCGGCAAGTCGTTGCGTTCCTCGTTGCAGCTGCACAGAGAACGGAGACCATTTTCAGTCAGGTGAGCTGTGATCCTCGGCAAGGTCGTACCTGATCCCGCCTTTCGGCCGCGCTGAATTGATGTCCGTATGGCGAGTTTCCGAAGCTGCATTTCACGGCATCAGTCTGTGAAGGCCGCGTTTTGCGCGCTGCTGATTGACCATCGCCAGAGCATCGGGGACGCGAGCGATGAAGCGAACAAGCTGTGATGTCGAGCAGCTGAGGGCGGCGGCGGCGGCTCGCACGTCATATTCTCTCGCGTCAACGGCATCCAGCGCTTCGGCCAGCAGTGCGGGAAAGTCGTCGTGTCGTTCGTTGCAGACGATTCGTTGTTCGCGGCAGCGCTGTGACCATAGTTGTGAAGGCAGGATCACAAACGAGTTGACCGTGCGAATTCCAACAGCCAGCAGGATTCGCAGGCGAAACACGGCCTCACGTCGGTTGGCGTCCTGGCTTCGGCGTTCTGCAGCGAAGGCGGTCAGCCCACTGGGTTGATGCACCAGTTCAATCGCTGTTTCCACTTTGTTGCGATGCTGTCCGCCCGGACCGCTGTGTCGCGTTCGGCGCATCAGACACTGTTCCAGCAGTCGCTCTTCGTTCCACGTGCTGGGGTGACTGATCCTGTCCGGGAGATTCATCCTGTCACCAATTCGGGAAACCGGTCGATTTGAAAGAGACTGAGTATGACACGGAAACGGGACGTATGACGAACGCGATTCGTCAGAGCAGAATGATTGCGATGCAGTGGCTACCCCTGCATTTTTAACACGTGGCAGAACTGTGTGGAAGCGAGCTGTTGGCCGATGGATTTGTTATCCCACCTGTCGCAGATTGCAGAAGCGCTGCGTGACTCCCGGACATGTTGTCGATACACTGAATCGTTCTGCAATGCACCCCGGCAGACAGCCGCCGTTTCCCGGGGCGTTTGCGAGCGATGGTGCTGATCCGTTCAGTGTGGCCTTCTATTCATTCCGAGATCAAATGACGATTTCCAGCCTGATCCCCAACCTCAATCTTCGTGCTGCCGAATTAATAAATACTGCCAGAGAGCATGCTGCTGTTCTGGGGCTGCAACGTTTGCATGTTGCCGGGACGGAAATCCTTGACTTTGGAGTGGCCGCGAGTGGTGGGCTTGAGGCTGGGCTGTTGTTGTCCCGTCTGTGCTTTGCTGATCTTGCGGATGTCAGCCTGGCACCACCGGATGGCAGTCTGCCGCTGCCCCGCGTCTGCGTACGGACAGATCATCCGGTGGCTGCCTGTCTCTGCAGTCAGTACGCTGGCTGGAAGATTCAGACGGATGACTATTTCGCCATGGGTTCCGGTCCGATGCGCGCTGTGGCAAGGCATGAGGAATTGTTTCAGATCCTGCCGGAAACTGAGAATGGTCTTGTGGCAGTCGGTGTGCTGGAGTCCGGAGAGATTCCTTCAGCGAGTGCGATTCAGGCCATTCGGGAGGAGCTCCCTGAGGATTGCTCGCTGATGCTGGCCGTGGCCCGCACTGCGTCTCAGGCCGGGACACTGCAGGTGGTTGCACGTTCTGTGGAAACAGCGCTGCACAAACTGCATGCCCTGCATTTTCCACTGGAGACGATTGTCAGTGGCATGGGGGTTGCGCCTTTGCCACCAGTGGCTAAAAATGATCTGCAGGGAATCGGACGAACAAACGACTCGATCCTGTATGGTGCGACGGTGAGTCTGTGGGTTCGCTGTGAGGATGAACTGATCAGTTCGATTGGTCCCCGAGTCCCTTCAGGGGCGTCCGCGTCGCATGGACAGACGTTCCTGTCGTTGTTCAAAGCGGCCAATCATGATTTTTATGCCATGGACGCAGCGTTGTTCAGTCCTGCGGTGGTTGTCTTTCACAATCTCCGCACCGGCCGGACGTTTCAATTCGGTAGTCTGGTTCCCGGACTGCTTCAGGAATCCTTCGGCCTGTGATCTGAAGCCGGCAAAGAAGCCTCCTGTGCCAGGATGTCTTTCACAGCATCAACACAGACCTGCAACTGGTCCGCTGTGTTGTAAAGGTGCGCTGAGAGTCTCAGGAATCGATGGCCATTCCATGAACCGGTCAGCACTTCCGCGCCAATTCTTTCCCGCAGTGCCGTTTGCAGGCTGTCGGGATGCCCGTGGTACCCGGGTTTCCAGCCCGGTGACTGTGGCAGTTCGACAGCAACCATGCTCACAAAATCGGACTCTTCAGGTGTGCAGAAGCTACCAATACCGGGGATCTTCAGCAGTTGTTGTCGTGCCGTGACCAGAAGTGAGTGTGAATAGCTGCGATATTCCCTCAGTCGCTCCGGTGTGAAAAATCTGACGGCGTCAGCGAGCGCTAGTAAGGGGGCTGGATCACGAGTGCCAAGCCACTGCAGACTGTCTTTCCACGATGCCGGGTGACCGGCAATACTGCCTCCCCAGCTGATGATGGGGGTTTTCAATTCAGAAAGGCGACGGGGGTGGGCCCAGAGAAATCCGCTCCCAAACGGGCCGCATAACCACTTGTGACCACTGGCACAGTAGTAGTCGCAGCCGAGCTCATTCAGGTTGATGTCCAGCATGGCCAGTGCATGTGGTCCGTCCACACAGACCGGTATCCGGTGTCGCCTCGCCATCCGGCAGATCTCAGCAACTGGCAGTACACACGCGGTCGCTGACGTCACGTGACTCACCACAATCAACCGAGTTCGTGGGGTGATTGCTGCCTCAATTGCCTGAACCGTGCCAGCTGTTGCAGGGGGAAATGGCAAGACTGCAGTCGTCGTACGAGCGTTAGCTTTTCGACAAGCCGCCTGCCAGATGTTCCTGACCGCGCCGTATTCGTGATCCGTCAGCAGGATTTCGTCACCGTCAGTCAGTTGCAGACTGCTGGCGACGATATTCATGGCCACGGTGGCATTGTCGATCAGAACCATGCGGTCCGGCTGCGTCTTCAGAAATGCAGCCACAACAGCCGTGGCATGGTCCAGTTCCGTTTCCATTTCACGACAGTAGAACCGCATCGGCTGCTGTTCAAGTCTGCGGCTCCATGCTTCACGCGCTGCAGAAACGGGCTCGGGGGAAGGACCAAACGATCCGTGGTTCAGATACAGGGATTCCGGATCGATCTTCCAGAAACCAGCCAGTGGGTGAGGTGCTGCCATGAAATCTGTTCCTTGCTCAATCCTTTTCTGAGGATTCGCGGTCGTTCTCCTGCCTCAGGCTGATGAACTCGCTGACTGTTACAGGGATTCCAGAAATGCACTCACCTGGCCGGCAACTTCAGAACGAACCTGCCAGTGCAGCAGATGTCCGACTGAGGGGAAATCAAGCCGTATCATGCTGGGTGTCAGTTGCTGCAGTTGGCGAGCGTTTTCCTCGGAAAGCATGCCACCCATGTCCGGATTGCCACGAAGCAGCAGCAAGGGACAGCGAATGGAACTGAAGACCCGCGTATAGTCGTAATCGCTCAGCCAATGCTCCTGCAGGATGCTGTCCATGACGGCTGGGTCCAGTTCTCTGATGCAGGCTGCGGAAAATCGCAGTGAGACGCTGTCACGAACATCCCGAATGCGAAGCTGACGACCATCCGACCAGGACTTCACGATTTCGTTTCCAAATCCATCAGCAAGTTCACTAATCGTCAGATCCAAACGGCCTGCCCAGCGCCGCATGGCCTGGAATACGGGGTGATACTGAGTTTCCCCGAGCCTTGCCCAGAACTCCGCTGATGGGGGATCTTCCAGAATGACGGCTGTGATTCGCTCCGGACGCTCAGCGGCCGCAGCGGCAGAAACCAGTGCCCCCAGTGAGTGTCCATACAGAATCACGGGGGCTGGCAGAGCGTCGATCGCTGCCACCGCATCGCGGACGTAGTCAATAACTCGGTAGGCCACATTGGCACGTCCCGACGATCCATGTCCGCGAAAGTCCAGTGCCCGGACATGAAACCGTTCCGGAAACATCATGGCGAGCGAGGAGAATGTTCGGCCTGCCCGACCAACTCCGTGCAGCATCAGCAGACTTTCCTGACCGCTGGTTCGCAATGACGAAAGGCGAACTCCAACACCATCGCTGGTTGTGATGACCTGTGAATTCAGTCCCATGGTTTTTCCCGAAAATCGAATCGCTGATGCCTGTGGTGATCTATTGTGGCTTACGCACCGCCAGAAAGGTTGTTGACCAGACAGGTTTTAAAAAGAGACACAGAGACAGTCGGCGATCGCCTTTTTGCCGAACTGTGAGCAGGCGAATTCGGATGATGGAAACAGGTCGACGGGTGACTGGAATTTGAAACGCGTGTTCCCGACGTCTCAGTCCGCATATCGTACCGGATTCCAGTCCCGGGCGAGGTCACAGAGTCTCTGCAGGACTTCGCGATTCTCACTGCAGGCCACGATGCCCGGATATCGCAGCATCCCGGCACGCTCGTCCAGCCAGAGTGACCGATAATGCACTGGTTCGCCGTTATGTACCCAGACCGCGTCGCCCCCACGGACCCGCGCGATATGCATCGAGACCGGAAAGTCATAGATATTGGGGGAGTGAATCAGAGAGCCGACGTATTCGCCCATCGCTGTCAGTGGGTAGATGCTGCCCTGCATTTCGTCAGACGTGCGACCGGCCAGCCTGCCGGAGTTCCAGGAAAGCTGATCGACCTCCCGGGCCCTTTGAGTGTCGCGTTGCTGAAAACCAATCAGATAGATACCCGGCCCGGGATCCGCTGGTGGTGATGAGACATCCGGCAGTGAATCCAGAACGACCCGTGCCGTACGGTCCGGATCGTCCGGACCACAGACAATTCGGTTTCCTGACACTTCAACCCACGTTCCCGCCGGTCCCATTTCTGGTGCAAACACCAGCGAGTACAGGGGTGTGGTGTTGTTATGAAGATGACAGATGATGGAATAGCCGTTCCCGTTTCTGTCGCGATACTGCTTTGTGCCATCAATCGGATCGATAGCGATTGATAACGGGCTCGATTGGGAGAAGCGATCCATATCTCCCGTGGATTCCTCACCCTGTACGCGGCACGTTCGAAGAATTGGATCCGCGTCCCTGAGTGCAGCAATCAGCAGCTCCTGAACTGTCAGATCGGCCAGAGTCAGTGCGTCGGTGTTGGCGTTGCCGGAGGACTTGCTCTGGATCGTGATGTTGTGCTGCCGCATGCGACGGGCAATCGCACCACCCCATCTCATCACTGCCGGTAAACTTTCCTTCAACGCTTCAATAATCCGATTCTCATCCACGAAGAACGACTCCACGCTTGAGCTAACATGTGTCTGGCAATCACTGGCGACATTCCCGACGCGGATACCCAGGCACGCCCGGATTCGCATCCCTTTGTTTCGCTATGAATAAGCTCAGATTTCAGATTTCAATGGTCACTGATCCTGCAGCAGAGGGCTGACTGAAGTGCAGTGGAAGTTCATTCCGAGGTCACAGATTCCCCTGGCCCGCCACCAGAACCCTTCTCTGCTGATGTGGCCTGTTCGGATACGGACTCAGGCACATCTTCAATCTGCCATGAATACCAGCGGCCCATCGCGTGCCCCGCCAGTACCGCCGCCAGATATCCGATCCCGGACGGGTCCCCGAAGGCACCGCCTACGTAACTGCCATAGGCAGGGTAAAGCAGATTGTACGCCTCCCGTTGAGCGGCTGCATCTCCAAAGCTTTGAAACCAGGTCAGAGCATCCTCAGTCGCTCTGGCTTCATGAATCAAAGCCACTCCCGGGATCAGGTAGGCTGCGGCCCACGTCCCCTTCCATTTTCTGCGGGCGAAATCCTTCGCATGACCGCCTTCATGAACGGCAATCGCTGCGGCGTCTGAGTACACATGGATCGTGTTTGTAAAGGGATTGTAATGATCACTACCAAACAGCCGACCAGGAAACAGTGTTTCACCAGCGACACTCAGAGTTCCCAGTGTGTAACGCCAGCCAGGTCCTACAGAGTCGTTGGCGACCAGTCGACGCCAGTCGTCTCCGGGATCATACTGATTCAGACGCACCTTTACGGAATGCAGCTCGTTGGTCTGGAGGTAGGCCGCGAGCTCGGCTTCCGTATTTCGGCTGATACGATGATTCTCAACCCGACGATCGAAAAGAATCAGCTTCGCAGGGATTCCCCAGACCCAGCCAAAGCTGTCAAGCACCTTGTTGGGGCGACCACGTTCAATCTGCTGTGTCGTCAGTCGGGATAACTTCGATGACGAATAATAAACAGCAGACGACCCCGGCACGTAATGAGACGCTGCACATCCGCCAGCATGGACAAGTAACAGCAGCAGTACGCTCAGCCGCAGTGCGGGTGAACGAGTCGCCATGTCCATGGCCCTCAAGGACGTATGGTGGTCTGTCTGATCTGAAACTTTCATGCGTGTTAACCCGGAGGTGGGATCATCCTGTTCCAGACGACGATCTTCAGTCCTGATGTTCGGCGTGAATGAGTGCCCGCGATTCTTCTCGTGTTACGAACTCAGCCGAGCATGCCGGACAGTTTCCTGCATCGGGATTCAGCGAGGTCCTGAACGAACACCGACGTCTGTAAGGCGGCCTGCACAGACTATGATCTGAAGCCCGCTCAGAACAAGATGGAATTCGGGGTTCCCCTGAGCCTGGGGGCGGCGGATTCACGTTTCTCAGGCATTGGGGGGCAGAAACACTGCACACATCGGAAACCTTTGCCGGCCTGCGTCAGTCGATGTGACGGCCAAACACAAGACAGGCGTTATGCCCACCAAACCCAAAACTATTCTTCATCGCAAATCGGATGGACAGATTCCGAGGTTCATTCGGCACATAGTCCAGATCACAGTCCGGATCCGGATGCTCAAGATTGATCGTGGGAGGAGCCTTCTCTTCCTGAATCGCCTTGATACAAAACACCGATTCAACACCGCCTGAGGCGCCCAGCAAATGCCCGATCTGGCTCTTGGTGCTGGAGACACACAGGGAGTCCGCATGTTGACCGAAGACGGTCCGAATCGCGTTCGTCTCGGCAACATCACCCAGCGGAGTACTGGTGCCATGAGCGTTGATGTAGTCAACGTCATCAGGCGAGATGCCAGCGTCGGCAATCGCAAATTGAATCGCTCGCGCTGCGCCGGTGCCCCTCGGGTCCGGTGACGTCAGATGCGTGGCATCCGAGGAAAGACCGTAACCAAAGACTTCCGCCAGAATGACGGCCCCCCGCTGCAGTGCAAATTCTCGTTCTTCCAGAACAAGAATTCCGGCACCCTCAGACAGCACAAACCCGTCTCGATCCTTGTCAAATGGTCGACTAGCCTGCTGAGGAGCGCCATTGCGAGTAGACAGGGCTCCCATGCGAGCGAATCCCGCGATGCCCATCGGCGTCAAAGCAGCCTCGGTACCGCCGGTGACCATGACATCAGCCATGCCCATCTGAATGAGCCTGAACGCATCGCCGATCGCGTTAGTCCCTGACGCGCAGGCAGTGCAGACGGCAGTGTTGGGCCCACGGAGTCCCCACCGCACCGAAAGATTTCCACTGGCCGCGTTGATGATCAGCTTGGGAATCATGAACGGAGAAATCCGCTCGGGACCACGATCGAACAGCACCGAGTGCTGCAGTTCAATCTCGTCCAGTCCACCAATCCCACTACCAACCAGCACGCCGTAACGGTACGAATCTCCAGCGGTCAAATCCACTGCAGACTGCCGGATCGCCTTTTCTGCTGCCACAAGTGCAAACTGTGAAAAACGATCCGCCCGCCGCAAATCCCGGGGATCCATCTCGAGGTGTGCAGTTGCATCGAAATCTCTGATTTCACCGCCAAATCGAACTTTGAAGTCACGGCAGTCAAATCGTTGAATCAGGCCGACGCCGCTTTCCCCACGACATACAGCCGCCCAGACGTCGTCCAGTTCGCAGCCAAGCGGGGTGACAACGCCAAGCCCTGTCACCACTACTCGACGGCGTGACATAAACTTCTGCTCTCGGCGCAAAAAACGGCTCGCAGTTTCGAAACAACGTCAGGCACTCTGACACCAGAGAAACCCGGTCATCAGGCCTCACTGAGGTTTCGAAAGTGCGAGCGAAAACTCAGGATTTCGACTTCGCGTTGATGTAGTCGATCGCATTGCCAACGGTCTTGATCTTATCGTAGTCGTCGTCAGGGATCTTCACCGAAAACTCGTCCTCGAGGGCCATCACGAGTTCCACAATATCAAGAGAATCCGCTTTGAGGTGATCCACAAAGGAGCTCTCGAGCGTGATCTCTTCTTTCGGAACGTTCAGTTGCTCACCGACGATTCCAATCACTTTTTCTTCAATCGACACAGGTACTTTCCTCCAGCGAAAACAGGCACCCAATGACTTTTGGTGTCGTTCATTCGGTCATCCGAGGAATTGCTCCGGCGACCTGCTCCATATGCAGGCGACGTCCGGTCCGCGAATTGAGGAGAACATATACAGGTTTTACCAAACTGTGTAAACCCGTCCCTGCCAGACAAACTTCCCCCATTGCTGAGGAACCCCTCGTTTTCGCGATTGCCCGAAAAACCCCGGAAAAGCCAGAAATCAACCACTTTTCAACCAGGTCCCCGCCTCCATACATCTGCAAATAAGTCCAGGACCCCGCAAAAATCTCCCAAAATCCCCGACCTCAGGAATCCGCCACTCGACACGAGCGACAAAAGTCGGAGTGAATTTGCAGAGAATGGAGAGGCTTGACCTGGTTGTGGGGACGTCGAGGTGCTACTTTTCGCTGAGATTTGCGGGAGGAGCAACGCAGTGCGGTATCTGGAAGATCCTCGACAAA
>CAIYBH010000176.1 GCA_903924405.1 uncultured Planctomycetaceae bacterium
CCTCATCGGCGACCGAGAGATCGCTCTGAGTCCGCTCGCGCGGATCCATCTGATACATCATTCGCATGTCTTCATGGTTCAGATTGTGGCAATGGAATACAAACGGACCTTCAAATGTCCGGAATCGCATCAGCACATGCACCTCGGTGTTGGGACCCAGCAAGTGCGTGTCGTGCTTGATGTCCAGATTCCAGACCGTCCGGTCAAACTGCCGCTTATCTGCATTGTGAGGCTGCGGATTCTCACCATCATCAAAGGTGGTGTTCCAGTCCGTAATCGCCGTCTCGATCTCAGCTGCCGTCAGTTCCAGCGGTATCCGGTGGTCTCTGCAGAACTTGTCCACATCATAGTCGGGGCGTTTCAGCACAATCTTTTCGCCGCGATGATTGCGTGCCTGCACGTACAGTTGCTGCTGCGACTCAACGTGAATGTGGATCGGATGCCACCAGCCTCCGCTGCGATTTCGCAGAATCCATAACTCGGTGCTCCACAAATCATTGACGACATTGGCCGTGCAGGAATCATAAAAGCGATGATTGATCTGCCAGGCACCACGTCCGCGTTCAAAGTTGAATTCCCGCACACGCACGTTCGCGGGGATCGGAAGTTGCTCATGCGGACGCAGTTCGACTGCTTCAGTCATGTGGGACAGTTGCGCCGCCATTTCCCCGCCACGCTGTACCCGGAACTGCACCAGTTCCATGGGGTCCTTTCGATCATCCGGAATTTCATCTGCTGCCCCGCGAGGCAGGCTGAGAGTCGTGGCCTCGTTGTCCCCATGGCCGGGACCGCGGCCGTCCTTCTGATTCAGCGTACTGACCATCATCACGATCAACTGGTCATCCTGCCAGTAGCTTTCCCAGTCATCGGCAAGGCACTGAGAGAAGTCGAGGCAGACGTCGCCGCGGTTGGCCATGCCAAGGAATAATGAGCTCTGTGACAGTGCGTTGCGGAACATCCAGCTGTCACGTCCAAACTGCAGGAACGTCAGCCGACGGCGTTCCCGAGTGACCGGATGAATGGCCCAGAATTCCAGATTGTAAAAGCGGGCCAGCGATGCATTCAGGATCCGCAGCCAGTAGGCTTCAGGCCGCACCGCTTTGAACGGAAATGCCTGACCGTTGACCAGCACCAGATTGCCCAGCGTTCCGTTGTGATCAAATGGGTCGAAGTGAATCCGTGCCTCACCCAGAATCGACTCCCCGGCCCGTTCCAATTGATCGATCTCTTCTTTCACTTTGCACAGCATCAGCGAACGATCGGTGATTGGTTGCAGGCAAATGTCCTTCAACACCAGAGGAATCTCGTGATCCAGCGCCGGCAGAATCCCCTGCTGCCGCAATTCGTCTTCCCGGCTATCTCGCAGAAAATACAAGCCGCCCAGCCCCATCAGTGCGTTATGAGCCGTGATGTCTTCCGCATGGTCATGATACCACATGGTGGACTGTGTCTCATTGGTGTCCCATTCACCGTCCCGAGGCACCCACTGATTTCCCTGCTGAGCCGCGTGCAGTGGCACGGAGTTCGGATAAAAATAGTCCCGACGCTCGCCCGGCAGAATCAGGAAGTTGGGGTGGCCGTCCGAATGTGCCGGAATGTGACCGCCATGCTGATGAACCGAAATCTCCAGGTGCAGTTGCGGATCAATTCGGTTGTGAACTCGCACGATCAGCGGATGAAACACTCGAGCCTCGAAGGCCGGACCGGGCGTTTGCGGTTGGCAGGACAGTTCTGTGCCATCGACAGCTCGACGCACTTCGCCATAGCCCAGCACGTGCGTTACCCATCCCGGGAGGATCTGCGTAATAAAATCAGCCGCCGCCAATTCCACAATCTGCTCGTCAACATCCCGGCGAATGTGCTGAGAACGAGGGGCGTTGAGTGCTCCTGGTGCCAGTGGCGGATTCTGGTTTGGTGGCGTTTGATCCTGATGAAACCAATACCATTCCGGGGCCACACCCTGCTCAACCTCGCCAATCTTATCCCCGGCCTGCACCGGTCGTGGCTGCACATAGTTCAGCGGCTTCAGTTCGTGAGCCCAGCGGGAAATATTGTCGGCTGTCAGTTTGGTGTGCAGCTGCTCGCAGCGACGATACCCCTCCGCTTGCGTGGCGGCAGGCGCCGCGACCGCGGCGCCCGCAACAGTACCGACCTGACCGACTGACCGGAGGAATGACCTGCGATCCATAGGAGCTGACTTTCCTGAAGAGACTGACGACAACGCAGCAGGTGGCTGCCCCCTGACCTGCTGCCCCCAATGCAGCCGACTGAAACGGCCGTGTGGAGCGGCGTGACTGGAGATGCTGACTGTGATTCTGCACCAGGACGGACATCCAGGTCACCACTCGAGCACCCCCCACGATTTCGTCGCAGCCTAGCAATGGGTGAGAATGGGTAGGTAAGCAAAGCCCGGAGAATCTGAAAAAAACAAGAAAACTATGTCCGAAATCGAACACAATTAACGTCACACGCGAGCGTTTGTC
>CAIYBH010000177.1 GCA_903924405.1 uncultured Planctomycetaceae bacterium
AGCTGCCGTTGGGGCAGCGATCAGTGTTTTGGGAGCTGCAAGGCTCAGGGTTTGTGTGATGAGTAAGAACATTTTTGTGGGAAGCCTCGCGTGGGGTACCACATCCGAAGGCCTCGAAAAGGCATTCGCGCAGTACGGCTCAGTGACTTCCGCCAAGGTCGTCACGGATCGTGAAACCGGTCGTTCGAAGGGCTTTGGCTTTGTCGAAATGGCGACCGGCGGTGATGAAGCGATTCGTGCATTGAATGGCGCAGATCTCGATGGCCGTACAATCGTCGTCAACGAAGCCCGGCCTCGTGAAAGTCGCGGCGGTGGCGGCGGCGGTTACGGCGGCGGTGGCGGTGGCTACGGTGGTGGTGGCGGCGGCTACGGTGGTGGCGGCGGCGGCTACGGCGGTGGTTACGGTGATCGTGGTGACCGTGGTGGTCGCGGCGGACGTGGTGATCGTGGTGACCGCGGCGATCGTGGTGACCGTGGCGATCGCTACTAATACCCAGCAGCTTTCGATCTCTATGAAATCGAATATCAGCTTTTCAAAGGATGCAGCGTCAGTCGATGCTGCGTCCTTTTTTCGTTCCTGCCACTCTCGATAACAACAACGCCATTCCCCAAAGTATCACGGGCGTTATCGCCGCCAGAAATGACAACCCAAGCAACGCCTCCGTTCTTGAAAAGTGCATCTCGTTGTACAGTCGAGTTACCACGGGCTCCAGACTGACCGGACGCAGCAGCGATGCAACCGTCACGTCCCAGAAACACCACTGTGTCAACAGCAAGCCCCCCAGCAGCCAGCGGACATCCCGAAGATACCAGACAAGTGTGTCACCTGTTTTCCGGATCTCCCGGTACCCGGAACTCCGCAGCAACTCACCCGCATAGGTGGCTTCCTGCTGAGTCAGGCTTCGCAGAAATACACTGAGCACAAATGCTCGCGGAAGAATTAACAGCACCTGCCCCAGCAACAACGGCAACCACGTGTCATACAACCAGCGAAAAATGCCCCACTGAAAAACATTCAGCAACGTGAGGGAAAGCATCAGAGGCCCGGCAAGGCCCGGTAACAGTAAGACAGTCAGCACACACTCCCGCCAGCCAGTACGAATCTCGCCACCACGCGGCCTCAGCAACTCACACAGACTCAGACCAATCACAGCGGCAGTCACCGCAAACCCGGCGGATACCAGCACCTGCTGCACTGACTGAAGGACCAGACGACTGTCCTTCAACATCCAGCCAAGTCCCGCCAGCGCCGGAATCAACGAACGTCCCAGGGGCAGGATGACCAACAACAAGGCCGCAACAATCACATACACCCGACTGATCCAGAGTGCCGCCCCCAGCCCAGGCTGTTGCCCCGGAGGCTGGGTTGATTCGTCGCTCCCTCTTCCCGTCCGATCAGCAGGAGTCAGTAACAGGGGCAGCAGCAATACGAACGCAAGGCCCACCGGCAGAACACACTGCCGCAACGACTCTGACAACGGCTGCATAGCCGCCTGAGCGTCAAACAACCAGACGGTCCACGTCACCGGATGACGATCAATCTGCATCAATGCCGCCGTTTCGAATTCCTGGAACGAAACCAGCGACATCAGGCTCCACGAAACAAGCAATGTACGCCAGCGGCCCGTCACCTGCAGACGCACCCAGCCTGGCCACCAGGCCCAGCGATCTCCCGTCCCTCGCAACATGCCCCACAAGTGCAGTGCAGGCGAGACGCCTCTTGTTGGTGGCAGAATCGCCTGCAGCAACATCCCCACGGCGACGGCCCGAAATATCAGCAGACATCCGTACAGAAGTTCCGTCAGAACCAGATGCACCCGCAGATCCCCAGCCGCAGCCAGCGACGCCGCCGTCAGCCGGTACTGAAACCCCGTTAGTAACTCCGGCACAAAGAATGGCCCCATCGCGGTCAACAGCCAGAGCCGACGACGCGGTAAACTCCCTTCCGCAGACAGCACTGATTGCAGCGCTGTCAATGGGATCAGAGCCAGCAGGCCCACCAGCAGGCTTCTGCACAAGCTCCACAGGATGGCTGTTGTCAGTGTGATACCCGCCACGCCGTTGTTTCTCCCGAACTCGACAACCTGGCCGCACGACAATCGCAGACCGACCGCTTCCCCGGAAAGTCCTGCTCATTCGCAGGAGACGCTCGCTGTCCTCACCACGGACCGAATCCGCCCACGCAAACTGGCCACGTGAGCTGCTTCACGGCCAGATCATGGCACCTGCATTCGCAGAATTCGATTGTTTCCCATATCCACGACATACAGCCACTGGCGATGCCATGTGACACCATGCGGATTTTTTAACTGGATTCGCGGATCTCCGTGGCCACGCCCGAGTACCGTGGAAACCTGCCCTGACTTTTCAGAATAGCATCGAATCGCCCCGTTCTGATCGTCAGCGATGAAGACCGTTCCCTGGCCATCAAGACACAAATGCTTCGGGGAACCAAAACGGGCGTTGAGCGCCGGTCCATCGATGAACCCCTGCTGCCCCGTTCCTGCCACCGTCCGTATTCGTCCGTCGATTCCCACACAACGCAACGCATGACCGCCCCGTTCCAGGATATACAACTGTCCGGTTGCATCGGCCGCCGCGGCGCGAGGATCTACGAGGGGGGCATCCACTGCCAGGTCACCATCACGCGGCACACCACGCTGACCATTGCCGGCCACCGTCGTCACGATTCCGGTCTTCATATTCAAGGCCCGTATCCTGCGGTTATTGAGATCCGCCAGATGCAGAGTCTCGCCCGCAGGATCCAGCGTGATACACATCACATAATCAAAGGTGGCCTGAGTCGCCGCCCCTCCATCACCACTAAACCCGCGTTGCCCCGTACCCGCAATCGTGCTGGTAATCCCGGTGTTGGCTGAAACACGCCGAACACAGTGGTTCCAGCTGTCAGCGATCAACAGATCATCATTCGCCAGTACCGCACAGTTATGCATGCCATCAAAGGTCGCCTTCCACAGCGGCCCCCCGTCACCTCGATAGCTGCGAGCCCCATCACCACCCACGTGTTGCAGTTCCCCGGATGCGGACCGCCGAAACACACGCCCACCATCAAGCTCCACAATCCACATAAACTGGTTCGAATCAAAGGCCACGCCAAACGGTGCCCGCAGAGCACTCTCGGCGGGATTCCAGTCTCCACCCTCTGACTTCGTCAGCCCTCCCACAACAAACTCCACTTCAGCTGCGCCCGCCAGACCGGCCATCAGCATCGCTATACAGACGCCTGTTCCCCAACGCATCATCAATCCTCCCGTCTGTTGTGGCCCCATACCTTCGCAGCTGCGAAACAGGTACAATGGCCACGTCAAAGCTCAACCCTGCAGCCTGCGAATTTCATCCCGAATCTGTGGCGCGTGCTGACGCAGCAGATTGTTGTGACCAGCGCCAGGAAACACCCTGAAGACTTTCTGCCTCCCGTCCGAACTGGCCGGCGGCGCCATCTCGCTCAGACGTCTGCCCAGCTTCAGCGGAACAATTGTGTCCTGGTCCCCGTGAAACTGCAGCAACGGACAGGTCACATCGGCAATGTGCTGATCAGAATGATACCGATCCAGCAGAAATCGACGTACAGGCAGCCACGGAAAATTGTGCAACGCGGCATGCAGCATCGAATCAAATGTCGCCAGCAGCACAAGCCCGGCCGGAGCCTGCTGGCGACGACAGAGTTTGGCGGCCAGTTGCACGGCCACTCCTCCACCAAGAGATTCTCCGGCAATCAGAATCTGCTCCGGCCGAAACTTCAACGTGCCTGTCGCATGCTCCCACGCAGCCTCGCTGTCAAGGATCAGCCCCTTTTCCGTTGGACCTCCTTCGGAATCCCCATAGCCGCGGTAGTCAATCGCCAGCACATCACAGCCCACAGACGCAGCAACTTCATACCACAAAGTTCGTCCGGCACGATGGCCGGCATTTCCATGAAACAACAGGATCAGTCGATTCGAAGGCCGTGCCCCGCGCTGCAGATGCCATGCGCCCAGATGCACGCCATCCGCTGCTTTCAAACGCACGTCCTGACGTTGCTCAAAAAACTGGGCCAACCACGGAAAGCCAGCCACCGGAAGTGCCTCGGCCCGCGCCGCCGGATACATCAGCTTTCTCTGAAAAACGGCAATCAGTCCCATGATGATCAGCATCACTATCACCAGTCGTCGAGTCAGATGCATCGCTCTCGCCCTTTTGCATTCCATAGTGGCGATCATTCCATGGCAGCAAAGTCACCGTTCAACCGGCTCACCCCTCCAGTGTCTCCCAACGCTGATAACACTGAGCCAGCTCTTCGCCCAGCCTTGCCAGCTCAGTCGTGACCGCAGTGATCCGCGGTCCCGCCGACTGAAAGAATCCCTCCGAGGCCATCTCTGCATTCAACTGCGTCTGCCGGGCCTCAAGGACGGCGATCCGCTCAGGCAATTCCTCCAGCTCCCGCTGCTCCCGGAAACTCAGCCGGCGAGTTTTCACGGGGGCTGAGGACACCGCTGGTGAAGTTCCGCCAGAGGTTCCTGTTGCCGCAGAATTTTTATCCACTGCTGGTTTCAGGGCTGCCGCTTCCCGGGCTGCCGCCAGTCGCTGATCACGAATCCGTGCCCAATCGTCGTAACCACCGTCATACTCTCCAAGAACGCCGTCCCCCTCAAAAACAATCGTACTGGTGACCACGTTGTTCAGAAAAGCCCGGTCGTGGCTGACCAGAAATACGGTTCCACTGAAATCCGGCAGCACGTCCTCCAGCAGTTCGAGGGTTTCTGCGTCGAGGTCATTTGTGGGTTCGTCCAGCACCAGCACATTCGCCGGCTTCGACATCATCTTTGCCAGCAGCAATCGGTTCCGCTCTCCACCGCTGAGAAATCCCACCAGCGTGTGTGCCCGGTCCGGGGAAAACAGGAAGTCCTGCAGAAACCCCATCACATGGCGTTTCTGGCCGTTGATCATCAGAAAATCCGTCCCGTCACTGATGTTTTCTCGCGCACTCTTCGTTTCATCCAGCTGATTCCTCAGCTGATCGAAGTAGCCAACGGACTGGTTGGTTCCCAGTCGAACAATACCTGATGTCGGTTTCAATTGTCCCAGCAGAATCCGTAATAACGTGGATTTTCCAGCCCCGTTCGGTCCCACAATTCCGATCTTGTCGCCACGGAACACAGTTGTGCTGAAATCCCGGATGACCGTCCGATCGCCAAAGGTCTGAGTGACATGTTCAAGACGTGCTACAAGCGCCCCGGAACGCTCCGCCTCCTGCACCTGCAACTTCGCCGTTCCCACCTTCTGTCGACGCTGCCGACGCTCTTCACGCATCGCCTTCAACGCCCGGACGCGGCCCTCATTCCGAGTCCTGCGGGCCTTGATCCCCTGACGAATCCAAACCTCTTCTTCCGCCAGCTTCTTATCAAACTGAGCCTGCTCGACCGCTTCCGCCGCCAGCAGCGCATCCCTGCGAACCAGAAATGTCTGATAGTTGCAGGTCCAGTCAAAGACTCGCCCCCTGTCCACCTCCACGATTCGATTTGCAACCTCCTGCAGAAACACCCGGTCGTGGGTGACAAAGATCAGAGTCCCCTCAAATCGCTTCAGGAAGCCCTGCAACCAGAGAATGGACTCAATGTCCAGATGGTTGGTCGGCTCATCCAGCAACAGAATGTCTGGTTTCCGAATCATTGCCCCGGCCAGCAACACCCGGCGCTTCATTCCCGCCGACAAAGAGGAGAACAGGACATCCGGAGGCAACTGCATTTCCAGCAGCAACGTCTCCAGATCATCTGAGGCGGACCAGGATTCCGCGTCAGCCAGCGCCGTACTGGCCGCCTCGTACCGCGCTGATTCCGCCTTCGACAGCGAATGGCCTTCCACCATGCGGTTGCCCAGACTGCGATAGTCGGCAACAAACGGCCCCAGGGCCCCGAACCCTTCAGCGGCCATCTCAAAAGCCGTGCGATCCCCGCCCGACGGCACTTCCTGATCCAGACGTGCGACCACAGTATCCGCCAGCATCTCCACTGAACCATCGTCAGGTTTCAGCAGTCCGGCAATCAATTTCATCAGGGTGGATTTACCGGCCCCATTACGACCGACAAGCCCGATGCGTTCGCCACGCTCAATGTGCAGCGTAATGTTTTCCAGCAGGTTCGGTTTGGAATAGGTAAACGTCAGATTCTTCAGGCTAAGCAGCGGCATGAGTCTTCAGCAGATCCATCGTGTAAGGAACAGAACACGGAATTCGGGAGATCCAGGTACACACGTTTGACGGCAGGAAGCGGTGGCGCCGTGCGAAGTGAACGGCCGGGACTGCCCCGACGACACGCACTTAAAAGCCATCACCTTCGACGGATGCAACACCCAGTGCAGTAGCCCGGCCACGTCCCATGGATCCGGGCACTGCATGGTTCACTTCGACAACCAGCCAGCCTACTTTGATTTTTCCGGCAGCTCCAGAACTTCCACCTTGCGGATGGAAACTCGACTGCCCGGATCATGCTGCTGAAAAGCAAAGTGACCGGATTTAAACGTCTGGTCAAAATCGAGATACTCGTACAGTTCATTGCCGTCGACAGTCACCCGAATTCGAGTCACATCGCGGCCACGCCAAACGTCGTCCCGAACTTCAATGTCGTAGGTAAACCACGTGCCGGGTTCAACCAGTCGCTTGTAGACGTGATTCATCCCGTATAGCGATCCCGTACGAATGGGGTCGGTATGCGTGCTGTCAATCTGCGCTTCGTAGCCGTCCGTAAATCCGGGCTTGCGAGTCGTTCGGAAGTACAGACCGCTGTTGCCCTTGTCATTGATCATGATCTCCGCACGGTAGCGAAAATTCCGGTACGGTCCTTTGGTGCAAACCAGCATCGAGGCGTCTCCGGAGCCCTGCAGGGCGCCGTCGCGAACTTCCCAGACACTCTTCTCACTTCCAACACGCTCCCAGCCTTCCAGCGTTTTTCCATCAAACAGAGAAACCCAGTTTTCGTCTCCCATCGACACACCGATCGCCCCGGAGACCTGCAGCACGACTGCTGCCAGACCCAGCAATATCCCTCGTGATTTCATCGAAATACCCACCTTTCAGCGAAAAATGCCCCACCAGAACCTTGTCTCTGCCGGACGGCCAGCTCACCGAACCACCCACTGGACACCCATCCGGTGCGGAACGGTCCGTTGATCCAACCAGCAATCTGCCACAGCATACAGGCAAACGGTGCAGTTCACCAGGCAGGCCGCTTCGCAATGCCTTCGGCAACTTTCCTCGATTTCCCCATCCCCCGGACCGGTTTGCCATTACACACTGGACTTCAGGCCGTTTTTGAGTCAAAATCGCTTGAGAAGGACATAAGAGGGACCGAGTTTCGACCCCGGTTTTGACGATGTCCTGTCAGTCGGTCCGTGCGATCGCAGAGCTCACTCAACTCTCGGCACAACGGTCCGGATGCCTGAATTCCGTCAACGGTCTGTTGCAGTAACTCCCTCGGAACGCGTGGACGGCAAGCATCGCATCACAGCCATACCCTCCTTCCATGTTGTGCCCGGGCAACCTGTCCGGTTCACAGATCCGGTCTTCCTTCCTCCTCACCGGAGACAGCCACAATGCTCACCATTCTCGGTCAGACGGCCCGCTACTGCGACGGAATTGCTCGCCGCGGCTTCCTGAAAATTGGTGGCTTTGCCATGGGTTCGGCGGCCCCCGCCAGCCTTGCGTCACTGCTGCGTGCAGAATCGATTTCCGGAAACTCCAATGCTCGTTCCGGCAAAGCAATCATCAACATCTTCCTCGGCGGTGGCCCACCACACCAGGACATGTGGGACATCAAAACCGAAGCACCTCGCGAAATTCGCGGCGAATTCAGTCCGATCGAAACCGCTGTCCCCGGGATTCAGATCGGCGAGTGCTTCCCGAAACTGGCAGCCATCATGGATCGCCTCGTGGTTGTCCGCTCGGTCGTCGGTTGCGACGGCGCCCATGACGCCTTCCAATGCCTCACCGGCTGGAATCGTCGCAGCGTCGAATCCATCGGCGGACGCCCCGCCATCGGCTCCGTCCTCTCCAAACTCTACGGGCCACGCGATCCCGGGATCCCAGCCTCCGTTGCTCTTGCTGACAAAACGTCACACGTTCCCTGGTCCGAACCCGGACCGGCTGGATTTCTCGGCGCGGCCTATCAGCCCTTCCGCCCAAATGGTAAGGGGATGGAAGACCTGACCCTGAACGGCGTGACTCTGGATCGACTGGAAGATCGCAAGACCCTGCTCGCCAGCCTCGATCACCTGAAGCGTGAGGCTGATGCACGAGGTATGCTGAGCGGTATGGATGCCTTTACGGAAGCCGCGTTTGGCGTACTCACCTCCAGCAAACTCGCCAATGCCCTCGACATCTCACAGGAACCAGCAGAAATCCGGGAACGTTACGGCGATGGAAAGCCGTGGAAGTTTCAGTACGACGGTGCGCCAACCTGCAACGAACACCTCCTGATGGCGCGCCGACTCGTCGAAGCCGGCGTTCGATCCGTGACGCTCTCCTACGGTCGCTGGGATAGCCACGGACAGAACTTCGAACTGGTCAGAGACCATGGTCAAAAACTCGATCAGGCCGTCAGTGCCCTCGTACTCGATCTGGAAGAACGTGGCATGCTCAACGATGTCACCATCCTCGTCTGGGGTGAATTCGGACGAACACCCCGCATCAATGACGGAGCAGGGCGGGATCACTGGCCACAGGTCAGCTGCGCCCTGATGGCCGGTGGTGGGATGAAAACCGGACAGGCGATCGGTGCCACCAATCGTCTCGGTGAATATGCAGTCGCCCGTCCTGTCGATGTCCAGGAAATCATCGGCACGGCCTATCACAACCTCGGGATCGATGTGATGAACACCACAATCGCCGACCCCACCGGACGCCCGCAGTTCCTCGTCGACATCCGCGAACCCATGAAAGAACTCCTTTAGACACACACTCCATGTGGCTCAGCTGGCAGTTGGGGGGCCCCGGCGCGGCAGGGCGGTCATGTTTCCCGTTCTTCCCCAGTCTTCACGCTGGCTTCAAAAGCCAACTGGTCCTGTGACCCGGGCACAATTTGCAATAGTAAAACGCAGGCAACACGGGCGTTTTCGGCTTGATTGTGGAACGGCGCCTGTGTGCTGGATTCGGCAGTACAGAAGCTGAGACTTCGTTTCGACGGAGCGAAACGCGACTATCCGCCGCCTGGATAACGTTTCGCCATCTCAGGCACAACCACCACAAACGGCACGAGCTTGCTACGCCAACCAACTGCGGTCGTGGAAATGCCGAATCAATTGACGTTTGGTCGCGGGAAACCGCCGCTGGAGCACATTTGCCGGCGGTGTCCTGGAGGAAATCAGACGCCGGGATGCCATGGTGATGGACGTTTGCCACCAACCAGACTCTTTCACAAACGTCCCTGAGCGGCACCCGGCACAGAACAACTCCTTGTTAACTCGAAGAACATCAGCAACACTCACACCAGTCAACGACATTCGAAAGCCTTCAGAATCATGTCTTAATCTGCAGCAGCCCCTGGAGCCAGGGCTTCTGCCTCCGCAATTGAGCTTTTAAGTTTTTGCTGAAGCTTCTTCCACTCGTCGAACTTGACCGCATTGACATCAACCGTCAACCGCAACTTTTCCGCAGAGGAACCGAGCTTCTTCCCTGGTTTAAAGTTCGCTGTTGTTTTTTGGGGGATTTGCGAGGCAGGACTGAGGAGCAGCGGGCGGATATATTCCCTGCAATTACTCATCGACAAGGCATGCTGGTCGTCCACAGTAACCACGAGGGATTCTCGATGCAAAAGCTGTAACAGCCCGGTCTCCTGAATGTTCCCGCGATTGATACTCCGATCTTTAAAATCGAGCATCTCCACACGGACCTCGATATGAACTTTTGCTGTTTCGCTCAGGGTGCTCAGTACCGCCTGCGTCTTCTTTAGTAGGTTCTGTCCATCTGGTGACAGGTCCCGACCAATGCTCAGCGTTAGCAACAGTTCCCCGATCTGCGACAACTGCACTGGTAATGTCCAGTTTTCCGTGACTTGACTTCCGCGCATGTCTTCAGCAGCGACCGGGCCCGGCCCCCCGGGCAATGAACTCACCGGTCGGACAGCAATTTCCGGTTTCGCAAGGACGCCGACAAGAGTCACATCCCCGGAACACAGTCTTTTGGCGTTCTTCACAATCTGACTTTGAATCAGCTCTGTCAGACATCCAGTGACCGCCTGTTCAAAGGGCTCGTTTCCCAGGTTTCTCGCCACTGTTCCAAGCGACACAACTTCGATCTCCCTGAGTTGCTTAAGACGCTTCAGAATCTCAACCAACTGAGGCTGTATCGGCGGGAGATCAGCATCTGTCTTCTGCTGATTGACCGTCTTCGATAATGCGACACTCTTCGATTCGAATACTCCGCTGAGGTAGTCATTCAGGAGTCTCTTGTCACTCTCATCAATCGATGTTGCAGATCGATTTTTGAGTTCCGTGGCCATACGCTTGACCGCACGCTGCATTTTGGCAATGTTCGGGCCAGTTTTCGTGGACGAATCCGGGTTCGCATCCGCTGTTTTCCAATCAGTGATTACATCGGACCATGGCTTCGGAGACGGCGACTGCCGAAGCGGAGCCAATCTCTCCTGTTTCATCACCAGTGCGTCGCTGTGGGAAGATATCGTGGACCGTGTTTTCACGGAACGGTCTGTGGTTTCATGGACGACACGCCCGCCAGAGAATTTCCAAACCAACACACATGGCAGCACAAGCGTGGCAATCAGCAACCAACGAGGCCAATGTTTCCATGGCAGGCGAAATCTGCCCCGCGGGATGAACACGGGGCTTTGAGGTCCCCGTCCCGCAGACGGAAGCTGATCAACCTGCAGATCCATTTCCCATGCACGAAGTAACGGAGATTCAAGGTACGCGCCGTACTGCGGGGCCTGGGACTGAGACGCAGCCATCACTTCGCCAAGGTTGTCCACAAGGACCGACAATTTCCACTGTAGGCGTTCCTGGCTGTCGGGGTCCAGTTGAGAGACGGCGACGTTGGCCAGTACGAGGCACACCATACCGTCACGTCCTGTGTCCCGCTGGGAAGCCGACCGCCTGACGTAAATACAGGTTTCTTCAGCACGTGCGTCCCTTCCGGACACGGCATCCAACGCACTCTCAGCGACATGGCGATGGGCATAGGTCACCTGGCCAAGGAGCAGCGTGAATCCCTGCTGGCCATAGGGCACCTGGGCGATCAGAAACGGTGTCATTTCAAGAACTCCTCGTCTTCCAGGATGGGTGGAGTTCCCGCGGGCTCCAGCCGAATGAACGGAATTCCGGCATCGATTTCCGGCGTCACGCTCAATTCGACAACGTTTTTCTCCGCCCCGGAATCACCGCCGTTTTTCGGCAATCGAATCGCGCCCTCCGTGGCAAGGTCGCTGAGTCTCCTGTTGCAGTTGTATTGCCCGAGGTTGTTGTCATAGGTTCCAAACACACCGTACTCGACCAGAAATCTTACGTTCAACCGGACGTCGTCGCCGGGTTTCCTGCCAATCAGTCGTCCTGACAGCCCGGAGATCTCCGTGCCCGGTACAAGATCCTCCACCTTTCTTGACGCCAACACGACTCCCTCCGCTTCAAGATACGCTGTCACGTCCGGGTTGTTGAAGTCATTTCCGCTGTGATATTGCACGTTGAGCCGTATCGCCAGATTCCAGTCTCGGGGTTGCTCCAGCCAGTCGAGATACTCGATTCGAGCTTTCACAAGTTCAGCGCGAGGTCCGTCATTTCCGACCATTTCCAGATACGTTTTCAGAGTCGCGGGATTATCAGAGTCTGCGACGCAAAGCGAATAGAAATGATATTCAGAGTACTCCTGCACAAAGTCGTCCCATCGCGCACACAGCAACTCTAACTGGTCCATCGACATGATTTCCTGCAGGTTTGAACGATACTCACTGATTGTCGAGCGTGCGGTAACAGGGTTCGGGTTAGCGGCATCCATCAATCGCCGAATCTTGTCGCTCATGACCCTGGGCGCCTGACTGCAGAATCTGACCTTCAACTGATCTCTCCACGAGTTATCAGGACAGTTCCTGATGATTTCACTGGCCCTCACAACATTACCGACCGTGATCGCATCATCCATTTCTGTCTGCTGTTCAAGGTAGCCGGCCCCATACTTCCCTTTCATGACCAGCGTCTCAATTTCACCCGACACTCTGCTGTGAGTCCCGCGCGCTCGCGTGAATTCATCGGGAATCTGCAGCTGGCGAACTGCCTCGAGCAGCGTCTCAAGGCTCGACAACTCCGCCTGCTGTGTCAAAGCGCTTTCACGCAGTTTCTCCAGCCGTGCGAGCAGCAGTTGCTCCGTCTGCAGTTCACTCAATCTGTTCTTCAGGGCCTGGTGATACTGACTGGCCTGATCACGTGGCTGAATCAGCAGGTACGACAGGGCACGATACCACTTTGGGAAAATGTAGCCGCTCACATAATCCTCGGCAGGAACCAGCAGGGACTGTAGTTCCGCGCCCGACCGATCCAGGTCCGCCTGATCCAGCAACGGCCCGAATCGACTCCACTGCGCTGAATCTCGCATCGCTACCACAGCGAGAACGGAGAGCACCAGTACCAACCCGACAAGACTGGTCGCGATCACCGACGCACTGGCGAAGAGCTTGATCAGTCGCTGACGTACAGTACGCAGTTCATCCGTGATTCCGTGGGATTCCGGATACAGTGCTCTGAGCCGCCTGTATTCTCCGGAGATTCGTTTCGGCAATCCACTGCACAGCAGATGCAGATACCATGGCCGTAGCTGTGTGGCGCAGGTCTCCAGCGTGTTCAGTCGCAACGCATCACCACATTGAGCGATCCAGATAAAAGGATCTTCGAGCCCGAATGACATAAATGGCCGCGTGGACACTGGGATTTCACGCCTGCCACCATCGGCCGTCACTTCGCTTCTGCAGGCCCCCAGAGCACTCAAACAAAACGCCTTGAAATACTTGCTGCCACCAGCAAGAGCGACCAGTTGCTGGGCCAGACTATTCTGTGGGGCCGTTGCCTGCCTGAACAATTCATCCCGACTTGTCTGAATTTCATCGGCAACTTTCTGAAATGCTGCAGACCTCGCAGTTACCGGGAGATCCTGCCGACTCGCTTCGAGCAGCGATGGCGTCAGCGTCTCACAATCGACCATGCGGTCCCATTTGTTGAGCAGCAGGGCGATCGGAAAAGGCCCCGCATTATTTTTCTTTCTGCTTTCCGTCACGGCTGGAAGGACCTGTCCCAGAAGTTCGAGGTCAGCATGCAATCGGCTGTTCTGTTCCGGTGTCGTCGTCGCCTCGGCGAGGATCAGCAAGCCGTCGCACTGTTCGAGATGGGCAGCCAGAGTTCCAGCAAAAGTCGTATCGTTACTCGGATTGATCAGTTCCCCGCTGTAATCAATCAATTCGACGAAAAACGTGGCGACGGCATCTTTCCATGGGGTATCTTCCGCAGGCTCGCGCTCATCCGGTAGTCTCAACGTTGTCTCAGACTTTGTGAACTGGTAAATCAATCGCAGCGGATGTTTCAGTTCCGTCGCCTCCGGAAGCAGCCCCTTATCAATCCGCTCAATCTGAGTCGTCAGCATGTCTTTCCCGCGCCATCGCGCCAGCCATGGATCATCAGGTTGACGATTTTCCTCAGCAGTGACTTCCGGACAGTTACCATGATCCGAAATCCAGAGGCAACTGTATCCCCTCGGATTGGCAAGGCGCGACATCGCAAGAGCACTCAAAATGCATGTTTTTCCTGAAGACCGCCGACCGTAAACAGCCAGCTTCCGTAGCTTTGCACTGCCCGGCGGCAACGTCATTGCGGACCGTCCAGATGTCTTCGAATTCATAATGATGCTCCTGAAGCCGATGTCCCGACAAATCCTGCCGCATCCGGGTGATGCAACAGCAGCCACGCAAACACTAACTGCCGGACGGTCAGGGTACGTTCCGCGACTGACGGCTCGACGTCAGCTTCAGAAAGCAGACGAGTCCGTTCGGCGATGTATTCCTGATAGTCGCGACTCGCGATCGTTCCCTGGAACTGCGGAAGACAGACGACAAAGCGATCGTTTGTCCGAATCCGCAGGAAATTCACGTCGGCCCGCACAACGACATTCCCCTGACGCGGGTGCAGACTCGCTGAGCGAAAAAACTGTCGGACATATCGTGTATCAAAAACTCGCTGGTTTCGCTGACTGTCGATACTCTTTTTCAGACCTCCAAGGATTGCCATAAATGAATGCACGAGGTGTTCGGGCTCCGGGAAGGCTTTGTTCAGTTCCTCGCGAGTGACACGCTCATTTCCAGTTCGCCTGAGTTTCTCCAGCAACGCAGACCGTGCTTCAATGACGACGTCACTGCCAAACTCCAGTCCAGTTCTGAAACCTTCGATCATCGGGGCAATCGTTGTCGATGCTCCCGACGAAGCAATCATTGCGGCATCTTTCAATCCCTGGATGAAGACTTGCGCCCATTCATCCGGATAAACTCGATCCCCTGACAGGACCTTCCAACCCATTTTCAGATAGACGACTGGAGTTTTTTCCAGAAAACCCGGAGGAGCAGCATTCAATTCATGCCGAATCAGGTCGTCGTCCAGAGCGGCCAGCCGACTCGCCGTTCTGACGGCAAATCCATCCGACGAATCGAACAGCAGCAAGGCGCACAGTGCGGCAAACTCATCAGTATTGAGCTTTCTTGAGAGCAGATGCGAGAAATCAGGATTACGCCGGAGAGTTTCATTCGTCAGGCATTTCATGACCGGCTGCCGACAATCCAGCAACAGGTCCACTGCCGCCGGGTGCGCTTCCTGCCGCAGGGCGTCCGGCCCCACAAACACCTCGCAAATGCCCGGTCCCCAGAGCTCCAGTACACGCTGACTTCGCTCAAGCTGCAGATATCGCCAGCACAGCGGCTGCGCATAAAACCTGAATCGCTTCTCACGTTCCTTCTGCTGATACGTCAAGTCCCGAAACGTGGGCCAGATGCGGGGCAGGAACTCGTCCCGATACTCAGGATCAGCCTCCAGCAACGGTAGAATGATGCTGCGCCCCTGCAGCATCGCGACGGCCAGCATCTCCAGACACTGCTGCGAATCGGACATGCGAAGAATCTGACCGAGCCATTCTCCGTACACCCTGCCCGCATCATTGTCCGGCAGATCTCGTAACAACTGCTCAGCACCGATCCAGTCCAGCTCACGCAACCTTCGCAGAACCGGCCTGTGCTGATGCAGCATATGCACCAGTTCCGGCAGCAAGTCAGGATCTGCAAAACGCACCAGCAAGTCGTCAATCAGCTCAGCGTCGCCGGAATCCTCCAGTAACTCCATCCAGAGCCGTCGGTCCTGACCCAGAAAGAACGCCGGCTGAATCAGCGCCGCTGCCACGTGCGGACGATTTCTGATCAGAACGTCAGGAACTCGCCGTTGCAGACTCTCCAATCGCACCCACGTGTTTTCCGCAAATTTCTCGTTTTGTCCCGCGATCATACGAAGAATCGGGGCTGCCACTTCGACCAGTTCACGAGCCGTCGCTGTATTCCAGCCAGCATTGCGGAGGCGTTCTTCTTCAGATCGCACGGGCACAACAGACGGAGACACCGGCGGCTGAACCAACCTCGTGCCAGTCTGTGTCGGCGCCGGCGTTCCACCGCGCGTCGCCCACAGGATTCCACTCAGAATCATCACGACACCAGCGACAACACCTGTCGTCACGAGGGCTGACTGCTGCGAAGCCCACCAGTTCCGCCGCGGCGATGCGTGCTGCGCACGTCCGGGTTCTGACACTGGCGGCGGAAGAACCGGCTCCCGGGAATTCGACACCACCCACTTTTCCAATTCCGCAGCCAACTCCAGCGCTGACGAAAAACGGCTTCCCGGGTCCTTTCTGATGGCCCGCGTACAAATTGCATCCAGCACAACGTCCACGCGCGTGAGGTCGCGTGAACGCACCAGTGGGTTCTTTAACACCCCATCGATTTCCGGAAGCCCTTCACCCGTCTGATAAGGCAAGCGGCCAGTAAGACACTGATACAACGTCACACCAAGCGAAAAGACGTCCGCACGTTTCCAGACCTGTAAATCGTCCTCACCGGAAACACAAAGTGACTGGTCAAGAATCTCAGGCGCTATGTAGCCACGGGTGCCCAGAATCGGCATCCGACGAAGGCCACTTCCATAAACGAGATCCGTCTCTTCCCGACGGGCCAACCCAAAGTCACCCAGAGCCGGCTCGCCACCCTCAAGATAAAAGATATTGGCCGGCTTGATGTCGCGATGCACCAGACCGTGATTGCGGTGAACCGAGTCCAGACTGCGGGCAATGACAGCAATCAGATCGGCAGCCTGAACCTGGGACATTGGTCCTTCGACAAGTCGCTCCGCCAGACTTCCACCGGGACAGTATTCCATCGTGAAATACGGCCAGCCATCAGAGTCCGCACAGTCAATCACCCGCACGATTCCAGGCCCCGCCGCCTGCAACAACAGCCTCGCTTCCGATCGAAACTGATTGACAGCATTGGGATTGTCCATCAGTTCCGAGTGCAGGGCTTTCAGCACCTGCAGTTGATTCAGACTCACATGCCGTACCAGCAACACCGTCGCCATCCCTCGACTCGTTAGCTGCCGCAGTACCTCAAAGCGTTCCTTCGGCACCACAAATGTTCGTCCCCGAACGTCCAGCCTCGCCGTCAGCTCCGTGGGCATCCAATCCCGAAAAACGCGAGGAACAGTGGCCAGTTTCAACTCTTCAACCCATGCCCACACTTCACCCGCTGCCGTTCGATCCCGCACCACAAAACCCAGATTCCTGAATACGGCCGCACCCTCAGAATCCGACGCCTCGCCCCGCGTGGTTTCCAGCCACAACTTTAAGGCATACACACCCGCAAGAAGTCGCACTTCGTCCGGGCCCCGCAGGTGCTGCTCAAGTTCGGTATTCTCAAGCCACCGCTCTGCCCGGAAAATCCTGTCGATCGCCCGACAGACTCCCTCGTACTCATCCCTGACAGAGCTCGTAAGTCCTGCAACACGTTGGTCAAACTCTTGCGTCATCAGTCCACCCTGCACCCTTCTTCTATTTGGTCAGATTTCATCAGCTTCTGAATCAGATCTCGAAAGCGGGCTTCGACTCGCTGCACGGCCACGCGACGCATTCCACAGACCTCGCCGGTCTGCTGTTGAGTTCTGCCTTCAAGGCGGCAGGCAATCACGGTCTGCTCTGCCAACGGCAGCCCCGCTAATCCAATGTCAACAACTTCTCGCAAATGTTCAGTAAATTCCGGAATTTTCCGGTCGGCAACCAGAACCAGAATGTCCGCCCCTTCTCGCCCCACTGACCGCCCAGCCTCACCTCGTAGTCGCCGGTCACCACGCCGCTGACGCTGCATCCGGTTGTAGGCCACCCTCACCAGCTCTACTGTCAGCTCCATGCCAACGCCAGACCCTGTCCCGGATGTCTGCTTCTCAAATTCGGTAATTGCGGAAATCACAGCTCCCACAACCGCGAGCGAGTCTCCCTCGTGAAAATTCTTCAGGGCCCGCAGCTGATGGCGACAACGCTGGATCAACTGGGACACCTCGCCCGGGTGCTGCTCCGAGATTTGTCCCACCACCTCCACCAGACTCGGCAGCACATTCTCCAGAATCCGGTCTACCGAACGACGCGGTTCCCCTGACATTTCGCTGTTCTCCTCTCCCGCAATTCACTCCAGCACACCGCTTTGCCACTGCGAGGAACGCAGGCACAACGTCGTGCTGGCGGCCAAACGCTGTTCCCGTATCACGCATCAGGCATCCATCAGGTTGATTCCTCCCGGAAATAATACGAAGAGGATTAACACGCCTGAGTCTCAATACTGTGCGACGCACTTTGTGCGACGCGTCCTGCCTGAACTCTTTAAGCCCATATGAACCTCCGCTCCCGGCCGGAATCTGGCAACCAGGTCACATGAAGCCTGCACTTTCCGACAATCGCGTGGTTCCGTTGACCAGTCGGGCCAGTCCCTGAAACACATGCGGGATTTTTCGAGCAACACGCTGGCGGCGCGGCAACACAGAAAATGTCTCGCGAAGCAGGTGTTTCTTCCGTGTTTTCAGGCAATCCGGGTGCCTTGGTCGGCAAGCACGTTCATCCCACAGGCGGCCCGTTCGCTGCCCCAGCGTCTTTCCGGCCCACTTCCATGACCACAATTTCACCATCGTGTGCAGACAGAGACACAGGATCCAGCGCGCCACATGGCACCACACGTTTCGGACCTGCTGTTCACCCGCTCCACGCACCTCTTCAACGTCATGAAAGTTCTGTTCGATGGCCAAACGATCGAACACACTTTCGATCATCATTTCTGGCGACACATCTGCATCCGTACAGGAAAATGGCCCCCTCTCCGGCGAACAGTCTCAGAACGAATCGACTGAACGCTTCACGATCACAACTCGGATCATGCCGTCCGTCGACGCGTACGTCGCCAGAAACGTCTGGAGAGTGACATTCTGCTCTTTGCCGTATAACACCATCCGGGGCATCGTACAGCCGTTTCGGTGTCCACCACGATGTGCCAGCAAGATCTTCCTGATGCCCACCTCCGCGAAAATCCCCTGCCGGGACGTTTCGAAGCGACGGGGACATCGAACAGTGCCACGTCCCTTGTCAGGCGGCTGACCGCCACTGCACATGTCGCAATCACGCCTTTCAGAACCGGTCGCTTTGCGTGCGCCCGATCGTCGACCACTATGACACGTTTCTGAAACCAGTTCTCAGACAGCGTCATACACCACGGCCATGTTCGACAGCCAGTTCCAGCTTTGTGCGAAACGTCCACGGAGCCTGCCCGATTCTTTCGAGGATCTGCGGATCTTTCGGCCGGACGTAAATCAAAACCAGCACACGCATGCAGATGCCGCCTCACTGCGGGAGGCGTCACGAGCCAACTGCTCGCCACCCGGACATGACCTTACAGGAATTCGGCACCTGCCGGGCCGGGCATCGGATTCTGGTGCCTGCCAGCCAATTGCAGCTTCGGTCCGTACCGCTTCGTCCGCGAATCATCCAGAGCCAGCTTAATGAACTCACGAGGGCGGCTCACAGGAATTTGCCTGACCGCGACGTGCAACAACTTTTTGGCCACCTGTTTTGCCTTGCGGTCCACTGTCTGCAGAAAGTAGTCGTGCTCCCGATCGTCAGCCGACACACTGGCAGCACGCAGCCAGCAGGAAACCGTCCTGCGACCACCTCAAGGCAGCATTCCCGGCATGATTCAGAGCATAGAATTCCACCTTTTCCGGTCCAACACGCTGGTGAGAATTTCACACCACTCGGCTATCATTGCGGGTAGGGTCCGTGCAGCCATCGGGGCGCTCATACGAGGCGGGAACTGTTCGTGGTAAACCAATTCTTACCGAGGCCCCCTTGCTGCGTCGACCGGTTTCCTGCGACAGCTATGTGGCTCAGTCTGATACTGAGGTGTCACACGGTGCGATCCAGGAACAAACAGTTTCACGTTCGACGCATTCTTTCATATAGACCCGTTTTTCAATCCCACGGCACCGCGCAATACGCAGATCGCACCCAATCAGACGCACCCGCATCATGACGAAATGCTCTGCCCCTCGCCGCATGCTACGGAATGGTATGAGCAAGCTGAGTTGGAAGGCTCGGTGGTGGGGCGAGTTACGGCATCGCTTTCCCCACAGAAGCATGTTACAGTTAACGATAAAGCTAAACATCCTGCCAAAGCCAGTTATATCCATCGCAAAATCAAACAGAGCGAAGGCCGTCACCGGACAACGGCCGATGCCACGTTCTATCAGGGCCAGGGCAACCCCTGCGCTGGCAGAGCAAATCAAACCCAACAGTTAATGACACGCAGAATACCTGTAATCTGGCGGTCAGTGGTCTCCTGATCTATGGTCGTATCGTCCGAAATACCCGCCACGGAATGTGTTGGACAGAATTCATTGCTCACTCGCAAAGGAAGTTCGCAGGAAGGTAGTGGGAACGATGAAGAATCAATCTCGATGGGTGCCTGAGTCACCACGGTGGCCCTGCTGGTTGTGCTGCGTGGCCTGGGTGTTTGTCTCTCTCGAAGGCTGGGCCCAACTGCAATTGGAACCACCAGTCAATCGCATACGTGTAGTGCAGGATGCGCCCGACGCTCAGAAGGCCCCGGTTACCGAAGCGACTTCGGATCTTATCACACTGATCGTCGAACTGAAGGAGCCGCCATTGGCTCTCAGGGGTGATAACGCCGCACAACAGCGTCTGCTGCGGCAGCAGGAGCGATTTGTTGATGATTTGCAGCAGTTGATCAGCAGTCTGAATCCTGACTTTGGAGATCCCGTCTCCGCAACGTTGACATACAAGCACGTCCTGAATGCCCTCGTAGTCACTTTGCCAGAGGAAATTGCTGCGGAGGTTAGCGGACTTCAGGACGTCAAACGTGCAACGGCCGACTTTCCTGTTCATGCGCAAGCGACGCCCGTGTTGCAGCAGATTCGCGCTGACTCGGTTCATAGGTTGCATCAGGTCACTGGCCGAAATGTGGTTGTTGCCGTGGTCGATTCCGGCATTGATTACCGCCACCGTGATCTCGGAGGCGGGTTGGGAATCAACTTTAAAGTGCTTGGCGGTTACGACTTTGTTAATAAAGACACTGATCCGCTGGACGATTACGGCCATGGCACGCACGTCGCGGGAATCATTGCAGCACAGGGCACGATCACAGGAGTTGCTCCGGACGCGCGGTTGTTTGCCTACAAAGTATTGGACTCCGACGGACGAGGCAGTGCTTCGACAGTCATCGCGGCCATCGAACGTGCTGTGGACCCGGACCAGAATCCGGCCACCGACGATGGGGCCGATGTGATCAATCTGAGTCTTGGCGGATTCGGACACCCGCTCGACCCACTCAGTCGCGCATGCACCAACGCGGTCGCCATGGGGGCGGTGTGTGTAGCCGCTGCTGGTAACGATGGGAACTTTGAAATGCCATACTCGCCCGCTGGTGCAGATGCCGTGATTACCACAGGCAGTGTCGATCGCGGCGACCGACTGGCCGGCTATTCAACGAAGGGACCGTCCGCGCTGTTAGCAGTGAAGCCCGACCTGGTGGCCCCCGGCGAATCCATTGTGTCGACGGCGGTTGGCGGTGGGAGCCGCGTCATGTCCGGCACATCAATGTCGTGTGGCATGGTTTCCGGTGTCGCGGCGCTCATCCTCGAACGAAGACCAGAGGCCTCACCAAATGAAGTCAAGTCGTTGCTGACAACTTCGGCCGTCGGTGGGGCGAACACTGTGCTGGAGCAGGGCAGCGGTCGCGTGGACGCTCTGGCCGCCATTGAAAGCGAAACACTCATTCAGCCAAGTATGGTCTCGCTGGGGCGGGTCGAACGCAGTGGCCCGACATGGACTGGTGAAGCCCGATTGACCGTCATCAATCGAGGGCTGCGAGCGATTGAATACCGGGCGACGATCGATCCCACGCAACTCGCAGAAGGCGTGTCGGCCACGGTCACAGAGCCAATGACTGTCGCGCCCGGTGACTCCGGTGCGTTTACTTTCTCCCTCAGCGTAGACACCATCGTTTGCAAGCCCTGGCGGGATCTGCCGCTGCTGCATGCCGGCATTCTTGAGGTCGAGGGAGGCGGATCGAAATGGCGAATTCCGTTTTCTGCAGCAGACGAAATGTCAGATCGCTTCGAGCCGAATAATGATTATCAGCAGGCCACAGAACTGGTCCTGACCGACAAGAGGCGGCTGTTCCGCTCCGGTGGCCGGACGAAAATAGAACCTGGAAGTACGGCGGCTGACGAGGACTGGTTTCGATTCGAAGCAAGACTCGGACAGGTGCTCTTCGCGTACGCAGATGCCCCGCTGATCGGTTCCACATTGTCTCCCGAAATGCGATTGCTTGATGCCAATTTGAGGCCAGTCGCGTCCGGCGGTGGCCCAACGAAAGATGATCAGCGAATTGTAAACTACAGTATCCCTCGAAACGGTACGTACTATCTCCAGATTAAGGCCCGCGACGGTGTGTCTACGGGACCGTATCGATTGTTTGCGCACTGGCTGCCCGAGCCGGCAGGCTACTGGATCCCGGGATGGAGCAATCCTGTGGAGTTTACAAAATTCCTTGAGTCGGGTCGGCTGTTTCAGCAGTCTCAGGTCCATACAGTTCTGGCCCAGTTCCCGATGCCCCCGGCGACACCCTTGATGCGGCACCAGTACCTTCTGCAGGGTAGTCGCGGTTTGTTGGTGGCTGAGCTCACCGTTGCGATAGGCGCAAACAGTGGCGTCAGTATTCAGCAACACCGCTTTGCCGATTTTCAGGACGGTGCGTCGCCGTTTTTGTCGACTTCACGCAACGGCAATCTCTCCGTCACCGCCACAGCGTTCCTTGGAACAAACGATTTATGGTTGATGGACGCGAATGGCAATTGGACAGAAAACTCGACAGTTCTTCGTCCCAAACCGCGGGAATTGGCAGCACTGGTCTACGACTTGGACCGCGCGGTCGTCTGGATGATTGGGGGTTACGCTGACGGCGAGTATCTCAATGACATCTGGTCGTGGAACGGCAGCGTGTGGCGCGACCATTCACCCACCGCGGGATCCAGCCCCGAGCCACGGTATTCCCCTTCGCTGGCATACGATACTGATCGCAAACGGGTTGTGATGTACGGAGGATATCGTGGCGGTGTCAGGGGCGGCTATGCCTTCGATATGTGGGAATGGGATGGAAGTCAATGGTCAGCAGTGGCCTCACCACCCGCAGTCATCAACAGCGAAATGACTTATGATTCACGTCGCAAATGCGTGGTGCTGGTCGACGGAAACCGTTACCGGCTCTGGGAATACAAGGCCTCAAGCAGCCAGTGGAAGGAGCAAACCACCGCACCGCCACCCCAGCCGGCGGTGAGTGGTGTTGGGTATCGTGTTGGAATGGTGTTTGACCCCCAACTGGGTGAAACAGTGCTCCTGACGGAATCCATGGCCAACCGTCCACCGGAAACGTGGACCTGGAATGGCATCGTCTGGAAACGATGGGGCTACACATTTCCTGCCGATGCAAAAATCGATCAGGGATTCATCTGGTTCGATCCGAATGTCAATCGACTCAGACTTCACTCCGAACGGAGTGTTGGCGCCGGACAACAACTCTGGACGCTTGAGGCGAACGGTTGGACCGCCTCGGCGATCACCAACGCCCCAACGACTCGGTTCGGTTCCGGTTTTGCGTTCGATACGAAGCGTGGGCAATTGCTGCGGTATGGTGGAAAAGGTCCTGGCAGCAGTCGTCTGCAAATTCGGCACTCACCAGATCCAAACGTCGTCCACGAAGAATTCTTTCCAGACGGGGAGCGGTTGACTGGCCTGCACACATCCCCGGATGGCAATTCGATCGTCCTTGTTCAGGCCGGTCGGTTGCAGGTCCGCGACAGGAACGGAATGCTGCTGCGGTCCCACATGCTGCCAGCGCCCGCCGAAGTGCGACAATCGACACAGGACGGTCGTGTCGTCATTCTCCTTGAACGAGCCTCGAACACGATGAGTCAGGATGTGGTCTATGACACAGTCAGCGGCAGAGAACGGTATCGGCTGGCTGGCGGCGATCGCCTGAGCATTAACGGTGATGCGGATCTGCTGATTGAACAGCATGGGAAGACGATTTATGGATCTCGCTGGGACAGCAGCCAGAACACATACAAACAAGCGTGGCGATTCGTTTCCGATCCGGACGAGTGGTTTGGGATGACCCGCGTATCCGCCAATGGCTCGCTTGTTGCCGTTCTGGGTGGACGACCTGGGAGTGGTTCCGGCCAAGGTGGTGTCTCTGTGCATCTTGTCAATGGCGAAAACGGTCGACTGCTCGCTCGGTATCATCGGGATGATCATCCGCGAATTCAGCGTTTCGACGGAATCGCGGAAGCGGCGATCAACGACGACGGCTCGCTGGCAGCGATTGCCACATGGGGACGAGATCGACAGCATCCAGAATGCCTTGTGCTAAGTCCCTTCAGTGGGAGCCCCGTGTGGGAACTCGCAACTCGTGGATCAGCACGGTCGATTGATCTGGCTGGTTCAAAATTCATCGCAGGCACCAAGGGCTCACACGCCAGCATCGGCGAGGGTAGGGGTGAAGTCTTTGCTGCCGACCTGACAGAGTTGGTCGCCAACCCACCACCAAACCTCTCGGAGGCTACCGCCCACCCCTGGTCCGCAGCGGCGGGCAGTGATGTCACTCTGACGGCATCTGTGACGGATGCTTCCGGCCTCGCACGCGTCACAGCCATCATCAACAGTCCGCACGAATCCCAGGTCGACGAAGTGACACTTCTCGATGATGGTGAACATGGTGACGGGCAGGCGAATGATGGGGTCTGGGGTGGATTCTGGCAGACGGAATTACGGCCTGCCCAGTACTCGGTCAGTTTCATGGCCGAAGATCGGTGCGGAGCCGTTGGATACTTTGAGCACGTCACCCAGTTCACGACATGCCCAACCCCCTGGATCACCGTGGTATCGGCAGAGACGGCTCAGCCCGCCTGGCAGGCAGGCCGCAATTTGTTCAGTCTCAAACTGAATAATCGCGGCACAATGGACTCCGGCCCTTTCCGAATCCAGGTGGCGTGCAACGATCCTCGTGTTGCATGGCAAACAGATAACGAAATCAATGCTGCCGACATTCAGGGACTGAAAAAGGGCGAGACGCTTGATCTGAATTCCACGTTCGCAATTCACCTGCCCGATACCTTGCTAACTTCGGAGCCGATCCGTGTAACCGTCCTCGTGACGGAGCAAGGGCAAAGCCGCAGGCTTGAGACACTGACTCTGGTGCCCAGATAACGTCGAGAGTCACCGCTCTCGGCGTTTTTCACATCCCGGTGACCAGTCCATTTTTCGGTTCTGCGCGAAATGACAAGCGCGGATTAAAACTGCTTGCAGTTTTGGGTTTACGACCAGGGGGCATCTCGGTTTGATCAGCAGTGTCTGGATTTGTTTCATCAGGGGAACTTCACAACAGACGCCCAGACCAGAGTCGCGTATCGCTCCCGCGAGACGATCGCCCCGGTGATCGACTTTTCGCAGGCGCGAAAAGCGACGAGGCTGGGTAATGAGTACGGAGTTCCTTTTACACGTCGCTCAATTGCCGAGAGACGCCAGAAATCCGGCCATTTCTCCGGCGGCATGCTGGTTGTTTTGTGACTGCGCTGCCTGAATTCCGTGATTAAACACGGAACGCGCTTCCTCTGTCCTGCCAATGCGGGTCAGCAGTTGTCCAGCCATCAGAAAGGCGGGAACGAAGGGCAGCGGGGCTGTCATTAATAATTCGAACTGATGCAGGGCCTGCGCGGTCGTCCCTTCTTTATCAAGCTCCATCGCCAGCATGTAACGCAAGGTGGAATCATCAGGCGAGGCCAGCAGCATCGCCTCCAGCTTTTCACGACGCGTGGGCATTGAATTCTTTCCAGGGAGACAATTGTGGTTAGAGGCAACGGGGCACAGACGCCGAACGAATTTGCTGAAATCTGAATGCAAACGACTTCCTCGATTTCCGGCGCGGTCGGCCGTGTTGTTCGGGCTGAATCCACGCGAACGGAGAGTGTTGCGTTGAGCAGAGCATTCAGCAACAGCCGATGCGGGGTAGATCAACCCGGAGCCACTTCAATTCGTCGGGGTTTTGAACGAGGTGCACGCGGTAGTTCCACGCGGAGCACGCCGTTACTGAGTTTGGCCTGAATACGCTCGTGGTCGACTTCATCACTCAGAATAAAGGATCGCAGAAAATCCCCAATCGGGTATTCCTGATGCACGACGCGTCCAGGATCCGAATCCAGAACCTGGATTCTGCCAAAGAGCGTCAGTTTGTTGTCCTGCACCTGCAGATTCAGGCCCTCAAGAGTGACGCCAGGTAAGTCCGCATAGAGAACCAGGCCGTCGGGAGTTTCGTAGATGTCAGTCGGAGGATTGAACAGCATGCGAGGTTGCTCAGATGCCGTTTGAGCCACATTTTCTGTGGCAACCGAGCGAGCGGGAAGCAACTGCTCAGAAGACTGCTGTGTAGCAGGGTTTGCATCAGAGTGTTGGCCCATAGAAGACTCCTGAAAAATCGAGTGACGTCGGGCGAATTGGGTGTGGCAATCAGGGGCAGCGAAGTCCCAGTGGACTAGGGTCCTTCATTCACAGCGATCTGACGCGGCAGACTGGAAGGTGCCTTGGGTAATGTGACACGCAGCACACCAGCAGAATAATCCGCCTTCATCTGATCTTCGTCCACGCGTTCCGGCAGTTGAATGGTGCGTTGCCATGGACCGTGAAACCGTTCCTGCCGGCGAAACGAATCTTCACGGGCTTCTTCGGGGGGAGTCCGATTGCCCTTGATCGTCAGGTACCCCGAGGCCGTGGTGACCTCAATCTGCCGCGGATCAACTCCCGGGATCTCGGCAGTCAGCACATAGCAATACTCTGACTCAAGGAGGTTGACCTGAGGAAAGCGACGCCCCGGGCGGACTCCGTGCAGAGTCAGATGCACCCCCTGCAGCAGGCGATCCACCTCGCGTTCAAGATCTCGAAATGGGTCCCATGACTGACCCCAACGAAAAACAGCCATTGTCAATCTCCGCGACATTCGTGTGCCGGAATCACCGCCAGAGCGGTGATTCCAAAATGACAATCCCCGTCGTTTTTCCCTAATGCTGCATTCCCTGTTCCACTTTTCCCGGGAAATTCGCATACATCCGGATGCACAGATTTCAACGCAACTTCCATGCTGAAAAGAGTTTAAGTGGATTCACGCAAACCTGCAACGGGTCGCCGGCGTTTGGGGAACCTGCCAATTTGCCATTCCCCGTCCAGCGACCTCCGGGCATTCCGACTTGTCCCCATCAGAAAACCACACCGTGCATTGCCTCACATCAGAGTCCCAATGACAACGATGGGTATACCAGCGCACCACTGCGACGATGGTCAAAAGAGCCGCGTAGCTACACGCCCGCGAGACGGCAAAAAGTGACTTGAGCCGTTGTCAGAAAATTGCCCACCTTCACTGAAAAATCCTCTCAGGATTCTCCTGCCGCCGGAATAATCGCTACAAGTGGTTTTTTCCGGTATTGGTTAATGTTTCCTTTGATGAACAGCCTTGTGTAGTCGGCAGATTTCCCCGGACCGTGATTTCAGGAGCAATACTCCAGCACGAAGGAAGGCAGGCAATCCGTGATCCCGGAGGCCTTTTTGTAACGCCTTTGGCCTGTTGGATTGGTTCTGAGACTAATTGAACCGATCGGATGGGTTCGTTTTCCCCAAAAACGCTGAGAGGTTTAGAGATGTCGGCACTTACAACGGATGGTTCGATCTCGTCCCGTCGCCGCCCCATGCGACGACGAGTGATCTCTGAGGAATCCAGGCCGCCTCAGGCGGAGACGACGACAAGGGCGACCACTATGCAGATCTCACCCCCGTCCGCTCCGGGCGGAATCGATCGCGAAGAGACGGCTTCTGATTGTCGCGAGATCATGGAACGCAAACGCCTGGACCGTCGGCGGCAAATTGATCCAACAACCTGCGAACGAGACTACAGCAGTCCGGAGATCGAGTTCATGAGGGCCATGGACGACTACAAACGGAAGAGCGGTCGCCCATTTCCAACGTGGAGCGAAGTTCTGGAAGTGGTCATCAGCCTTGGGTATCGCAAAGTGGCTGACCCATCTCTGATGGAGTGGCGAACTTTTGCAGATTCTTCCGTGACTATGTGACGGAAACTGTCCGGAATTCGTCCGGGCCAGACTTGTGCAGGAAACGATATAACGGGGGCTGAGATCAGATGGATCTCAGTCCCCGTTTTTACGCGCGGTCTATCAGATTGCCCTCCCGACAATTTGTGTGTGGTCCTGCTACGACGGGGGCAGCACGCATGGTTGCAGGATGACGAAGCCGTAAGAGGGCTGGGCATGATTCCGGCCGACGCCGGCAGCGATACTTCCGAAGCCGCGGTAAGCAACAGCGGACAAGCTCAACCGAGGTGGAACACGATTGCCCGCAGGTTGATTACCATTTCATTGCCCCATGCCCCATGACCATTGTTCAGGCGTCCATAAAAAAGAAACCCGAAGGCACCCTGGGCACCTTCGGGCTTGATGAAAGACTTTCCGCGTCTATCGAACTCGATCAGACGTGGCCGGTGGACTGCATCACGAAGCCATGGTAAGCCTCGTTGCCATGTTCGCCACGGTCCAGACCTTCCAATTCTTCCGCTTCAGAAACGCGAATCCCGATCGTATATTTCAGGACCAGCCAGGTGACGCCAGAGACTACCAGCACATAGGCACCGACCATTCCAACCCCTACCAGCTGGGCAACCAACTGCTTTGTGCCGCCGCCGAAAAACAAACCGGCGTACGGCCCACCTGTGATGGGTGTGCCTGACAGGTCGGCTGTTGAGAACAGACCCACGCAAATGGTACCGAAGATTCCGTGCACCAGATGCACCGAGATCGCTCCTACCGGGTCATCAATTCGCAGACGGTCAAAGAACAGAACAGCAAGTACGACAGTCACACCGGAGATAGCACCGATAATCGCTGAACACAGCGGGTTTGTGAAGTAGGCCGGAGCAGTGATTGCAACAAGCCCTGCCAGGCAGCCGTTGAGCGTCATGCCAATATCCGGCTTGCCGAGGAGCAACCATGATGCGGCAGTCGCTGTCATTGTTGCGAAGGCAGCAGCCATGTTGGTGTTCACGGCAGACAAAGCGGCGCCAGCACCACCATCGGCAGCAATCGCCATCGTGCTGCCAGGATTGAAACCGAACCAGCCGAACCACAGTACAAGACAGCCAATGAAGGCCGCTGTCATGTTATGTCCTGGAATGGCGTTGATCTTTCCATCCTTCGAAAACTTTCCGATGCGTGGGCCAAGAATAATTGCTCCGGTCAAAGCAGCCCAGCCGCCGACAGAATGCACAACCGTGGATCCGGCGAAGTCCCAGAAGTTCCAGTTCGCTGCGAGGAAGCCAAAGCCCCAGATCCAGTGACCGGTCACCGGGTAAATTGCCACAGCCATGACGAAACAGAAAATGATAAAGGAGCCGTACTTAATTCGCTCCGCAACCGCTCCGGATACGATCGTTGCCGCTGTTGCCGCGAATACTGTCTGGAAGAAGAACTTGCACCACAGCGGGATCGTTGCCCATGCGATTGATGTGTATGCACCCTCGTAACCATTAGTAGCCTGAGCAGGACTGTTATCCGCTCCGCCAACCATGAAACTTCCAGAGTTGCCGATGAACTTGCCGTCGCCATTGCCAAACATCAGGTCCCAGCCGATCAGCCAGAACCCAATCGAACAAATAGCAAACACCACAAAGTTCTTGGACAGGATGTTGACGCAGTTCTTGGCGCGACAAAACCCTGACTCAACGCAACCAAAGCCGAGATTCATGAAGAATACCAGCATCCCACAGACCATGACCCAGATCGTATCGATGCCCACTGAGAGTTTCGCCATGACCTCGTCGGTCGTCGGTGGTACTGGAGCAGTCTCCGGCGCCACCTCCGTTGTTGCCGTCTCAGCCGAGGCCGCTGTGGCCTCCACGGCAGCGACCGGTTCCTGAGCGATCGCCTGCCCCGAGTGATACGTGAGCACACCGACTATCAGCATAAGTGCCGCAGCGGCGGTCCTGATGCTTGTTCGAAAACTGTCCAACATCGCCTGAATCTCCTCGCTAGCTTCCGTTTTCATCTACCTGGTCAGACCGCAACACGCTCTCTGATCGAATACCCTGTTGAAGATTTGCGCAGGAAAGTGAGGTTTGCCGAAAACACAAACATCCACGATCGGCTCAACTCAGCAAACATCCTGACTTTCGTTCGCCACCCTGACTGCCACTTCAACGCTGATCCCATTAGTGCTGCGGAAAACTACTGACTGCTCGGAGTTGCAAACAACGTGCCCGAGTCTTCGATTCGCTTACCAATTGAGCCATAACCCGATACAAATCAACGCTTTACAAAAAACACTAAACATCCACTTTTCGATCCGAGCGATCTCCGGCCCTATTCATGCCCATAATGCAGGCACCCATCCCGAGCATGTGCCGCGTTTGTGTGCAAACCAGTGCATTCGGACGTATTCCAACGATCCGTTGCGGCCGCGTGCTGGTCACCAAGCCGCTCTGATTTGTGCAAATTGCATCGAACAGAGGCAAAACTCGTTGTCACCAATTCCCGTCGAACACGGGAAAAAATGCGACGATGCGTGAAACAAAGGCGACGAAGCCTCACTGCGGCACTAAACGGGGCGTCGCCCCCCTGTTCCACGCTGCTTCTCTGGAAAAATACAGAACAGTGATGGCTTTTGCTCGGACAGGAGTTCAAGATGGAGAAAGTGTGCCCCAACAGCGGTCCTCCAGAAGACGAGGTGTGGGCAACGTAACGCGGAAGGCCGGCCGCGCTGTTCGGCTGCTCTCGCCCGGATTCTGGACGCGTCCCACCACTGAACTGTTGATTTGCAGAAACAGCCCCGAGGGCGGAATTCATGTCGAGTGACACAACCCGGAAATGGTTCAAAAACGATTGCCGCAGACTCTTTCAGGCCGGGCTATTGACTGGAATCGCAGTCACCTCGCTCACTGGTCAGCCTGTCGCTGCCCAGGACCTGTCGCAGCCCGGGGTTGCTGGGACGTTCCGACTGTTCCAGTTCGACCCGGCAACCCCCGAAGAACTTCTGCGTGGAATCCGGATCGCTCAGCAACTGGACCGCATCACTGAAGCCAGAACCTGGCTGCGGCAATTGTCCGAACGTGACCCGCAGTCTCCGGAGTTGGTCGCGTTGCGTCGTGAGGCTGGACTTGCCACTTTTGTGGGCTTCGCAACAGACCGCCGGCTGCAGCCGGAAGCCGGCACTCTTTTGACCACCATGCGTCTCGCACTTCCACAGTTGTCCTCAGCAGAGTTGACAGAGCGAGCCACACGACTGGGAACTCCCGGGCGCACACGCGACGACGCAGTGCTGGACCTGCTGGCTGCGGGCGATGCGTCACTTCCGGTGCTGCTGGCAGTCCCTGCGAATACCCCCGCGGGCGATGTTGCGGCAGACCTGCTGGAACAATGGTCCGTCGACTTCCGGGCTGGCTTGCTGGAGCTGCTGTCCGCCACAGATTCCGCGAACCAGGTTCGAATCCTGAACCTGCTGGGACGCACGCGTCGTTCCGAATTGACGTTCCGCCTTTTGCGCTGGCAGCATGCTGGTGGATCGGCAGAAGTTCGCGAGGCTGCCGGTGTGGCCATTCAGCGTTTGCATGGAACAGCGCTGGCGAACACTGCGGATGAAGCCATAGAGATTCTGCTCATGCAGGCCGAAAAAGCACTACACGCCGCGGGTCAGCGGCAGTCCTCTACAAAATTGTCGCCGGTCACGGTGACCGTCGATTCGCGTTTGTTCCCCGGTAATCTGCAGCAGGCGGTCTCCCTGATCTCGGATGCACTTGCGATCAATCCTGAGCACACTGCCGGTCTACTGCTGCAGTTCGTCGCAACCGCCGCCGCTGTGCCTCCTGAACTCAGTAAAGACCCGTCTGTGACTGCAGACAAATCTGACGAGATGCTGCTTGCAGCACTCGCAAAATCGCTGGACCTCGAACAGGGTGCAGCCGCGGTTGAGTGCCTGAAGGAACTTTCGAGGCGATCCCTCTCCAACTCTCAGGCATCGACACCTGAAGAAGTCCTGGGCAGGGCTGTGGAAAGTGCCGATGCGCGAGTGCGAATTCTGGCATCCACTGTGATCCGGGCCCGAGGCCTGAATCCTCCCGGTGCTCGGACTGGAGTTTTGCGAACGCTGGCGGCTGCGAAAGCGGGCGCACTCAAACCGGAAGCTGTCGTGATCGCACCGGACTCTGAACTGGCGTTGACGCTGCGACAACTGCTGGAGGATCAGCAGTTTGCCGTGACGACAGCTCGCACTGGCCCACAGGGGTTTGAAGCAGCTGCCGCACAAATGAACTGCGAACTGGTCTTTCTGTCGATGTATCCGTCGCGCTGGCCGGCTTCTGCCACCATCGCTAACCTGCGAGCGGACTGCCGCACACGACTCACGCCGATCGTGCTTGTCGGTCCCGAGGCAAAGCGAGCTGAGGCAGAAGCACTGAGTGCGGTGCATGCGGGCGTGGAGTTCCTTGCAGAGCCGCTTGGAACTCTGACCTTCCCGTCTCAGTTTCAGGCGTTGTCGATCCCGGCACCACTGCTGAACACCGCGGATCGTGAGGCACTGCAGACTGCGGCTGAATAGGCGGACGATCCTCTCTGAATCGACACTTGAATACTCAGCGGGTGCGCCACAGGCATTCCTCCGGGATACCCAGGCGGTCGACGGCCTCCGAGATCTCACTGCGGAATCGCTTCGCATCAACAGGATATCCCTGCGTTGGCTTCAGATCCGGAACCTGAAGCTGCCACCAGCGATTGAACTGGCGCATCAGAACTTCCCGGAAATACTTGGCTGTCATCGAGGCAAGGGCGACGGGAAGCAGTGACTCCGCTTTCGTTCGAAAACAGAATTCCAGATTGTCCATCCGATACCGTGATCGTTCCCGGGATTCCTCAAGGCGAAAGACAAAACGATCATCGAACTGAGTTGCAATGACCTCGTCGTATCGATTTCTCCCGCCATGCTTGTCACAGAATACAGAAGTCGGCAGACCAGGAAACTGATCGCAGAGCCCGCGCACCAACTGCAGTGTGGCCGTCGAGAGTACGCTGCCTTTTGAATCCGTCTCTGCCACGAGTGCGTTGAACTCTGACGGGAAAAGAATTCGAGCACGGACTCCCACCAGTGTGACGGCACTCTGAGACATGGCCAGTCTGAGCTGTTCGGTCCATTCAGTGACATGATCCCGACAGGAATCGATCGGCAACGGCTGGAGCTCACCCTGGTTCCAGGGCTCTGCAAGAAATCGCATCTGAAAATCATCGGCACACACAGAGGCTGCCAGTGCATCGATCCGGCCATGTCCGCCCCCCAGCGACTGCAGAAAGGCCAGCACCGGAACCTCCAGCGACTCCAGCCCATCACCAGCCGAATAGACGGCTTTGGAGTCCGCTACGTACAGGCGTCGATCATCGGAGCGGTACTGATTGGTCAGGACACCTGCGAGGGACTGCCAGAGCTCATTGGGATTGAGCTCTTCCGGAAGGCTCCATGCGGTCGCCACCACCACCAGCGGTCCGAGGTTAGGACCGTAGCCAGCCTCGTCAGTTCCTATCAGTAGTCGATTCGCCATAGGGGGATCAGCCTTGTCACCTGCCTGCCGGATGCAGGGAATTCTTCACGTGGATCAGGGTGCTGCCGCAGGGCGGTTGAGCAGCGGGGACCAGCTGATGTCCTGCAGCATGGCATACAGCACAACATTCACAGCCAGTTTCGCGGCATCCGCTTCCACGTATCCATCGCAGGAGAGCGAGGCCTGATGTTCGAGCGCGCAACTGAGATCGTAACGGCTGTAGATCACCACATATCTGCCATCAATCTCGATCCCCTCCAGCAGTGGAGGCCCTTTTTCGGTTCTCATCGTCAGTGCGGCATTCTGTTCTCCGGGGACCAGTCTGCGGCGTGTGACTTCGCGAATTTCATGACCGGTAGTGGCAGAGTAGAGTTCATGATCCGCAGGGATCTGTTTCAGCTCCTGCTCTGGAAACAGTTGTCGGATCAGGTCTCGGAAACTGCGATCGAACTGAGTGGCACCACAGCAGGCATCAGCAAACAAGACGCCCCCACGCTGAAGATACTCCCGAATGGCCTCCTGCTGCTGTGACGGCATCTGAAAGCGGTAACGACCATGCATACAAACGAGGGGAAAGCGAGTCATTTCTTCCAGTGTTGCAGGGATCGCTTCGACCCGAGTGGACGCGGAGACACCGACCGTTTCGTTGAGTGCCTGCAGCAGATTGCGGACGGCGCGCGGGGCAGTGTCCCAACCGCCACTGTGACGCAGCCTCGCGATCTGCAGCAGTCCGCGTTCGATGCGTTCCTCACGGTCCGTGCGCGTCGCGGCAGATTCGCTGAGCTTTTCCGGAGGTTCACGTCCGGTCGCATAAGCGACCACGTTGACACCAATTCGCGTAGCGCGGAGGATTCGCTGAGACAAATCCTGATTTCGTTCGGGCGGTTCATGACGCATCCATTTCTGCCAGAGGCAGCCGAGATCGTCCGGCGAATAGATGATCGAGGTACGACAACCAAAGTCCACTCCCCACAATTCAATTCCGTCCGCATTCAGCAGATACTCACTGCGAAACACCGGGTGATCACCCTGCAGTTTCTGGAGCGACGCTTCGCCTTCCGGAAACATGCGTTTGCAAATGTCACGGAATCCCTGATCGAAACCCTTGCCATCGCAGTTCCCGCAGGCAAACAGGAATCCCCCGTTATCCACATACCCCCGTAACCAGGCGATCTGCTGATCCGTCAGTGAGGGGGCTTCGTAGCCGGAGAGGAACAGGATCGGGGCCTGATTCAGCTCTTCAATGGCGGTCTCCTGCCGCAGTCGACTCAGTGTGACGACCTGACTTGTCAGACGTGGTGGCCACTGCGGAAGCGTATCGATCATTTCGACCAGGCTGACGACATCCCACGGATGTCTGTTCCATTCACCAGAGTCGCGGGATTCGCCATCCGGGGACGTGAAATCCAGCTTATTGATGACCACTCGTGAGAGGCCTTTGGACAGAAACATCAGGGCCATGGAGGTATTGAGGACGGGATCACGGTCTGCCGCCCCCGGCGATATCCAGTTTCCTCCCGGCAACTGCATGTCGACCAACTGCTTCGCCCCCAGACGATACCAGTCGTACCGTCCGAAAAATCGCATGTTGCTCAGTCGCCCCGCACGCTCCAGACCGTAGAGGTAATAGTAATACCAATCGCCGTGTCCTGGATTTGTAGCGACGGAAAAGTTCTCGGCCATCCAGCGACGCCCGTTCTGCAGGGCCGTATCCGGGACGGGCAGGGCACAGCAGTCCGGACGCCCCTGAGCATCCACATCCCGATCATCCTGCAGCATGCGGGATGTGATCGCGACGGTCGAGAGCCCCGCCACGGTCATGCTGCCGCGAGGATTTCTGTCGTTCAGATTGTAGGCCCAGCCACCATTCGGGAGCTGATCGTTCAGCCAGCGGTCGTGAACTCGCTGCCATGTCTCACGTGACACCTTCGCTCCGGCAAACACAGCTTCCCGCAGCGCAAGCACTGCATACTGACCGTTACTGGCGTCACCACCGCCGCCACCGCCATTCTGATTGATGGAATAGCCCCAGTAGCCAACGGCCGGCCCCTGTTTTTCCTGACTGGCTTCAATCAACTGAGCCAGCAACTGGATGCGAGGCAGATCACGTTCGTGCTGCTCGGCTGCGCACAGCGCCATGATCGCCAGTGATGTCTCGTAGATGCCAGCCGTCCCCTGCACACCTTCAACGGTCAGGCTGCGAAGAAAATTCAAGCCCCGCTGTATCTCCGGGGATTCCACCGGCACATCACAATTGATCTGAGCGAGAATAGCCAGCGAGGTCACTCCGACGCGGAAATCCAGCAGTCTCCCGTTGCCCTGCCAGGATCCGTCCTCGTTCTGCTCACCACGCAGGTAAGCACAACCATTTTCCATGGCACGTTTCACGGCATCGCGCAAGGCCACATCGTCCATCAGATTTCCACGAGCCTGTGCCCGGGCTTCGGAAATCCAGACACACCAGAACAGCGGCAACAGAACCAGAAGCCGGTATTTGCAACGCATGTCAGAGAGCATCCTTTTTCCGCAGTTTCTGCACGAGCTGGCTGATTCGATCGATAGCGGCTTGTATGTCTTCCATGGTGTTCAGATGGCTCAGTGAAAACCGCAGAGACGAACGACAAACGTCCGGCGGCACTCCCATCGCCAGTAGTGATGGAGCTGGTTCAACAGCACCACTGGCACATGTACTACCTGCCGAGCAGGCAATTCCCGCGAGATGCAGACTGACCAGCAGTGCTTCACCGGGAACACCGGGAAAGGCAATGCTGAGCGTGTTCGGCAGCCTTGGCGAGTGCTCGCCATGAATCATCACGGGCGCGCACCGAACCCGCAAGCCCTGTTCCAGGTGGTCGCGCATCTCGCGTACGCGTTGCTGACGCTCTGACTGCTCTGCCTGCCAAAGGACGAGGGCTTTGGCCATGCCGGCAATCAACGGGACTGGCTCAGTCCCCGCGCGGCGCCCCGACTCCTGATGACCACCATGCAGCAGGGATGGCATCCGTAACCCCCGACGCACCAGCAGACCTCCCACTCCACGCGGACCGTGAAACTTGTGCGCCGCAAACGCCAGGGCGGTTGCCTGACTCTGCCGAAAACTCACGGGGATTTTTCCGACGGCCTGCACGCCATCCAGCAGCATTGGAACTCCATGAAGGCGACACTGCTCCGCCAGCACGGCGGTGTCCTGAATCACACCCGTTTCGTTGTGGGCAAGAATCACACAGGCTAATCGCGTTTCAGCCCACGGCAGCGCGACCACATCTGACCGGGAAAGCTGCCCGTTCGAATCGACAGGAATGGACACGCTGGACCAGCCATCCAGTGCGGCATGGCGGCACGCCTCTTTGACCGCGAGGTGCTCGCCGTCCGTCAGGGCAACAAGACCACGGCGTCCCCGCGTCAGTCCATAGACCGCCGTGTTGATGGCTTCGGTCCCGCCGCTTGTAAAAACCAGTTCTTCCGGGTCAGCATCCAGAATGGCACAGATGGCTTCGCGACTGTCTTCAAGCACGGTTCGCGCGAGTCGACCATACCCATGTGCGCTGCCGGGATTGGCGAAGGCCGTTGTCCAGCACTCCTGCATCACCGCCAGCACACGCGGGTCAATTGCTGTTGTCGCGTTGTTGTCCAGATACACGGGACCGGTTGTCATGATTTCCAGTCCAGCGGGAACAAGACGAGGAACACGTTCGGCTATTCCTTATCGGTACGAACTCGCACCTGAAGCGCCCCCAGCATCTGAGTAATCTGGCGCTCTTTCTTGTCAATACCCAGCACATTTTCAAGCACAATCGCGCGGCGTTCGTCATTACAGTGAATGATCAAACGCCCGGACTTCAGCAGCAGGTACTCAAAAACGTCCGTAATTTCCTTGTCGATACGCAGGTTCGGAGCACTGAAGCGTTCGAGATTGCTGAGGAATCCGTGGTGATGCAACAGCTCGTTCCCGCGCACTTCCCAGTAGTCGACGCGACGACTGACAAGCACCGCGACAAACAGGCCAAGCATAATCACGGTGAAAATCAGGTAGAATGAGGCATTGGCTTCCGGCTGAATGGACAGGATGCCGCCGAGCAGGGCAGGAGCCAGACTTTCATAGATGGTGAACAGGAACCAGAGTCCGATACAGCCCGTGGAAATGGCGAAAAACCAGGTGAGCGATGTGGTTCTGGGGAATTCAAAGGAAATAACAACCAGATTCAACCCAAGCACCGCGAGAAAAATCCTTGCGCACCAGTGGCGATACGTGTGCACCACCGGCGGAGCAGCCGGGGCCTCGTCTGTCTCTTCAGGTGGCAAGCCGTCCTGAGCCCGGCCCATGTCGGATGAGGACGCCAGCAGCACGGGTGGCTGACTGTCTGCAGCAACCGCTGCTGCCCCCTGCGGAACCATACCAACCGCTGGTTCTGTACTGCCGCCCTTGATCCACATGAAGATGGAACACAGCAGCGACGTGATCACGGTCGGATACAGGAAGACCACTTTGGGATAAGACACAAGGTAGACGTTGGGTTGCTGGTCACTCTTCGTGGATTCCGGCACCGGTGGCACCGGCGGAACAGAAGGTCCTGAGCCCGATGGAGAAACTTCGCTCATGCTCGCTGATCCCTGCGCATTAAAAGTAAATCGATACTGGACACAACATCGCCCCACTGAACCACAGTGCGGCCGACAGGCAGCCACAGATCACCAGGCCCTCTCGTGGTTGAGCGAACCTGTTGCCTGCAACACGGGATAGCACTGAACAGACGTCGCAACCCGGACTGCCGGCAGACGACACGTGCAGTTGCCGTGTAGCCCTGTCACGTCTGCGCCGCCGAACAATGCTGGTATTCGCTGACCACGTGCAATTCCTGGCTTGGCGCCCAGAAACTGCCTGCGTTACCAACTCGGGTATGCTCAATCTGCTTCGCTGATCAATCCCGGACGACCAAACCCAACGCAATCCACTTTGAGAACGGATTGCACCGCACGTCCAACGGAGCCCCTGACCATTCAGGTACTGCTTCAGAGGCCCTGCCATCGTCCAGCGGCGCAGCATGAAATCCTACAGAATCCGCCGCCAACTTGCGAGAGATGAGCCATGTTCCCAGCACAAGCCGGCAGGGAAAACAACGCAGAACGGCACCGGCAGGATCAAAAAATGCGACAACTTCACGGAACGAAAAGGCCAAAAGTGGAGCTGTACTGCTGCAACCTAGGCCCGCAGTCACAACGGAACACCGTGCGCCGCTACGCAGCCCTCCAGCGGGAAAGCCGCACATTTCCGGGCCTGGCCGGAGTGGCACACAGCTTCGTTTGAGGCAACCGCGGCACGTTCTGGTCAGCTTTCAGGCCGCTCAGCGCCCCGGAAATCGCCAACCTTCCGGAACAACGGCGTCCTTACGCACAACGGCCACGCCATCGCGAACCACGACCTTGTCGTAATCACCATCTCCTGCCGGAGCTTCCGCAGCGACAATCCTCGCGTTTCGACCGATGCAGACGTTTTTGTCCAGCAGGGCACCGTCAATATAGGCCCCATCGCCGATCCCCCACGCATCCTCGTTCCCACCGATTGTCCGGGCACGTTCTTCGCTGGACGGATAGAAGTCCGCCCCCATGATAACCGTGTTCCGAATGGTCACATCCTTGCCGACATGCGTCCGCATGCCCACCACACACTTTTCAATGACCGTGGAAGAACCGATGAAGCAGCCGTCCGCAATCAGGCTGTCCCGAATCGTACAGGACCCCATGCGCGTGGAAGGCAGGAACCGTGGACGGGTGAAAATCGGCGCGCGGCGATCAGCGAACTGGAAGGGAGGATTCGCATCGGTCAGCGCAAGGTTCGCGTCGTAAAATGCTTTAATCGTCCCGATGTCTTCCCAGTAGCCATCAAACAGGTGCGTCTGCACGTGATGATGCCGAATGGCCATCGGGAAAATATCTTTCCCGAAGTCTTCATGGGAGGTGGATTCCAGTAAATCCACCAGCAAGTCTCGATTCCACAGATAAATGCCCATGCTGGCGAGATACTCACGGCCTCGCGATTCAATCCCCCGGCTGTCAATCCAGGACGCCGGAGTCCTGACTTTTGCCAGAGCCTCTTCGTTCTTTGGCTTCTCGACAAAGCCAGTCACGCGGCCAGAATCGTCCAGTTGCATGATCCCAAACGCCCGGGCCTGGTCCGCACAGACAGGAACGGTCGAAATTGTCACATCTGCGTTGGCATTCAGATGCGTCGCCAGCATTTCCTGAAAATTCATACGGTACAGCTGGTCCCCGGAAAGGATCAGCACGTATTTGATATCAAATTCCTTCAGAAACCGCACCTGTTTACGCACAGCATCCGCGGTACCCTGATACCAGTTGGATCCATCCAGTGTCTGCTGGGCTGCCAGAATCTCCACAAATCCGTTGTGGAACAGGTCAAAGTTGTAGGTCTGGCGAATGTGGCGATGAAGACTGACAGAGTTGAATTGTGTCAGGACATACATCCGGCTGATGTCACTGTTGATGCAGTTGGAAATCGGAACATCGATCAGCCGGTACTTCCCCCCCAGCGGCACAGCTGGCTTCGATCGAAACTCTGTCAGTGGAAGTAATCGAGTCCCTTTGCCGCCCCCAAGGATCAGGCACACCACATGACGCATAACTGATTTCCATTTCCGTTGATGATTTCAGAACACTCGAAGCTCGGCGCCAGATCGCTGCAGTTACCATGCACCCTGTTCTTACAGTCTCGCCTTGGCTGACCGCTGGTTTCCTGTGGCCGTCTCTGTGACCAATTCGCCAGAACTGCCGACTCTACCCTCGCTGGAAAACCTGTTGCTACTAATTCTCACGTATCTCGTCGTCTCTGTCACCACATCTGCACGCCTGCGGTCAGGTCGACCTCAGTGCAAACGTGGTCCGCAGGGCACCAGAGTTTCGCTCGCCGGAACAGTCAGCCCGCCGCACTTTGTGCCTGCCCCGCCAGACTCGGCTGCAGAACAGCAAACCAGATTCACCGAGGTCGCCTGTTTCACGGGCCACCCCGAGGATCCAGCCCTGCTGCCACCATGTGCACAAACAGTGCCCAAACCAGCTTAGCAAATCACCACCATCTCAGGAATGCGGCAAATATTGATTCCCGCAGAACAAATTCCGGCTCTCATTCGCAGCGATCTCTAGTCATCAGGAGGGCGGTGTGCCAACCACGCGTGCGAGTATGCACGAAAAGTGTGCGATCCAGATACCTCCCTCGTATCTCATCGCAAACCGTGAGCCAAAAGGACGCGGGCCTCCGGGACACATTTCTGCCCACTTCTGCCACGGCCCCGTGCGATACCGAGGCAGGCGTAAGACGACGGCCTTTGATTACGAATCGCAGTTTTCCTTTGAGGTTTCATCCGATGACTGCGACGGGGACTACCGGTTTTCTGCCGGCTTATGGACGCAACTGGGTATCAAGATCCACCAGCGCCTGATTGATCAGACGTGCTCGCCAGGCCAGATTGCTGCGGTCCGCGGTGTTGCAGCGTTCAAGGTACGAGTAGACGGCCTTCCAGTCACTGTAGAGCGCATCCACTTCCTTCTGCAGGTCCTGACTGCGTTGATCGGTATCAACCAGTCGGTGCAGATTCTGTGTGCGTTTTACAAAGGCGTTCGCTGCGGCAGAAGCCTCATTGCGGTACGACGGTCGTTCCGAGTTGAGCCACTGACGCACATCCTGATTCATCTGATCCGCCAGATCTTCCAGCGATGCAGCGAGCGGGCGCAGTCGGACCAGATCCACTGCAGCGGCCGAACCACCAAGGTTCAGCTCACGGCGAAGTGCGGCGATCCCGTCCTCAATCTCCTGCAGAACCACAAGGGCCGCCTGACTTTTTGCCAGCCGGAAGGCAGAGACAAAGCGAGTTCCATATTCTTCCACGTAGCGATAACTCTCGACAATCTCTGCATCGGATTCACCACGCTCGAGATTGTCGCGAAAGTTCTGCACAGTTCCATAGAATTCGGACGCGGTTTCCAGAGTCTGACTGGCGTTACGGAAGTTGAGCAGCAACAGCATGTTTGTCCGTCTGTAGAACTCATCCACGTCCCGAATCAGAATATCGGCTGTCTGTTTCAGTTCTGCGCGACTAGTGGTGTTTTCCATCCACAGCAATTCATGAACTGCGTAGTTGGCGGAGGAAAGTCGCGTCACAGTGCGTGCGACATAGGAGTTCTGAATACCCCGCACCTGCGGCATCAACGCATTCCAGGCCTGATCAAAACGATTGTATTCACTGACAATTCTGTCATACGAGTAATCGTCCACCACCATCGTCGTAATCAGCGCCGCCTGTTGCTGCAGCTTGCGACTGGAGCGAATGGTCTGACTGGAAGCATTCGGATCTCGCTGCAGTTCATCGGTGAGATTATCGAGCGAGTTTTCGAGGCTGGACAACTGCTGCAGAAGTGATCGGCGATCCAGCGACGGCGTGACCTGAAACAATTTCCCGATTTCCCGATCCAGCGTATCAATACGTTCCAGGCTCTGACGCGTTGCGGAACTGAGCCCGCGTGCCTGAGACATGCGGGTCGAAAACAGTCTCCAGTCGGCATCAGTTGCGCGAAAATCTTCCACAATCAGGCCCAGATCGGTACTGCCGGCGAGGTTCTGATTCAGCCGGCTGGTATCCGAACGGAGACGACTGAGATCTGTCATCAGGGACCGTAACTGGGGGTTGCGGCGATAGTCCGCATCGAGTGCAGAATACAGTCGGCCGGATTCTTCCCACGCATCGCGTACCAGTCTCGCCAATTCGCGGCGATCCACTCTGGAGTAATCGACAGACTTATTTCTTGAGGCCCCACCGAGGTTTCGCAGTTCGTTAGTATTTCCCAATCCTCCGGAAGGCAGTGGCCGGCTCTGAGAATCAGATTCTGCCCGGGAAATCCGAGTGCTTTGCGCGAAAACGGCGGAGGGCAGGGCGGCGGCCAACAGAAGTGTTGCAACGCAGTAACTCAGCCATGGGCGTGTCGAAAACTGCATATCGGGCTCCTCTCCCTTGTAGTCCAATCCCTGAAACCGTACTCAACCCTGCGGGACACTGCCAATCCGTGGCGAGTTGTCCGGCAGGACCGGCGCGCAAGCCCGCTGGGTCTCAGCGGGGCACTGCACGGAGTTTAGGCAAAGACCGACGATTACAGGAACAGCAATTTTTTCTGATCTCCCATACCAACCCGAAGCGCCAGCGAGGAAATTCCCGAGGCACACTGGGATTGGTTCCTCGCTCGCGCTTCGGGTTAGTATTCAATCGCCGGCCGTCCCAGGCATGGCAAACGCGCAGCGATACTAACGGGTGCTCCACACGATTCGTGCCCGCCCCCTTTTTCTGATCTCCCATACCAACCCGAAGCGCAAGCGAGGAAGTTCCCTACACCAACCCGAAGCGCCAGCGAGGAAGTTCCCGAGGCACACTGGGATTGATTCCTCGCTCGCGCTTCGGGTTAGTATTCAATCGCTGGCCGTCCCAGGCATGGCAA
>CAIYBH010000178.1 GCA_903924405.1 uncultured Planctomycetaceae bacterium
GTCACTCAAAAAATGGGACTGGCTCCGAGCCGAAAAACCAGAAAGCAAACGAACTCATCGAAATCGCTCGGTGCCTGTCCCACTTTTTTCACCACCCCAATGTCACTCAAAAAATGGGACTGGCTCCGAGCCGAAAAACCAGAAAGCAAACGAACTTATCGAAATCGCTCGGTGCCTGTCCCACTTTTTTCACCGCTTCCAGTGGCCTGCCATGAGAATTCTTGTCGTCGAAGATGAACCGGATCTGCTCCGCACAGTCGCTCAGGCACTGCGCGAAGACGGGTATGCGGTGGACGAAGCGGGTGACGGTACCGAGGGGCTGTACAAAGCCACAACATGGGAATACGACGCCGTTGTGCTGGACCTGCTGATGCCGGGCCTGACCGGTTGGGAAGTGCTGCAGCGTCTGCGGAAAACACATCGAACGCCGGTCCTGATTTTGACTGCGCGGGATCAGGTTCAGGATCGCGTGCGAGGCCTGGACAATGGAGCCGATGACTATCTCACCAAGCCCTTTCACCTGATGGAATTGCGGGCGCGCCTGCGGGCCCTGATTCGTCGATCGGTCGGTGCCGCCTCCTCAGAAATCCGAATCGGACTTTTGACTCTGGACATGCGAAGTCGGCAGGTGACCCGCGACGACGTCGTGATCGCTCTGACACCGCGGGAGTACGCCCTGCTGGAACTGCTGGCACTGCATCGGGGGCGAGTGGTCAGCCGGACCGAGATCTACGACCACCTGTTCGACGAGCACGAAGAGAGTCTGTCGAATCTGGTCGACGTGCATGTGTCGAATCTGAGACGCAAGCTGGGGGGAGATTTTATCACCACGCGTCGCGGACAGGGGTACATTCTGCATGACTAAATCCATTCGCAGTCGCCTGCAATTCTGGTACGGCTCCATCCTCTCCGTATCAATGATCGTCTTTGGTGGACTCGTCTACTGGCGGGCCGATCGCGACATGCATGAGCGCGCGATGCGGCAGGCACTGACGACCGCCGACTATCTTGACCTGCTGTTGCGCCCCCCGGGTGCAGGCCCGGGGCCTGGTCAGGGTCCGGGCCCCGGTCACGGGCGTGGAGTGAACACCTCGTCGGGGCCGTTGGATTCAGAGTCCGGACGGACGGCTACGGCTACGGAAATCCGGCCGGATTCGGGGCCATCGGATTCAGGGCGAGCCGCACCGCCGGCAGGAGCACCGGAAAAACCAGACACGTTGGAACGTGACGAGGACACCGGTGAACCGGAATGGATGCGCGGCGGCATGCCGGGTGGTCTGATTCCCCCGGAACTACTGCTGACCAGGCCACTCCATGACGGACCGCCACCGACTGGTGCGCGGCCAATGCGGGGACAGCCCCCGGGACGCATGCACAGGTTTCCGCCGCCATCCTTCGAGACGCTGCTGCGAACCGACGATGGATCACCGGGACTTCGACAGGGGCCGATGGTGGACCGCATGGATTTTGTGGTTTGGCGAGCCGATGGCAGTCGACTTCTGGCAAGCCAGGGGCCGGGGGCTGAACAACTGAAATCACTGAAGCGTCCCGAGCTCGCCACGCCCGGATTTCAGATCGATCGTCAGGACCAGGCGATTCAGGTGCTCACCCGCGGATCCCGAAATTCCATGATCCTTGTCCATCGCCCGCTGCAACAGGACCTGCGGGATCTGCACTGGTTCGGTCTTTGTATCGCAGGACTGGGCGCCTTCACGATTGTCGTGGGAATCTCCGGCGGACATTTGCTGGCGCGCCGCATGGTGCAGCCGATTGCCATGATCTCAGGCATCGCCTCACAGATCTCGGTGCATCATCTGAACCGTCGCATCGACACCGTGCTGCTGGAACAGGAACTGGTTCCTCTCGCAACGGTCCTGAATGAGACCTTCGAACGGCTGGAAGGATCTTTTCGGCGATTGACACAATTCACGGCTGATGCATCGCATGAGTTGCGAACACCGCTGGCCGTCATCCAGGCTCAGGTCGAACTCGCCCTCGGCAGGCGACGCAGCGTGGAAGAGTACGAATTGACACTGCAGACTTGTCTGAAGTCTGCCGAGCGGATGCATGGACTGGTGGAAGGCCTGTTGTTGCTGGCCCGCAGTGATTCGGAACATCTGGACCTGCAGACTCAGGTGCTGGATCTGCGCACACTGGTCGAAGACGCCGTCCTGCAGATGCAGCACACCGCCGCTGATCAGGAGATTGAACTGGACTGTGTGACGCCGGAGACCGAGGTTTGCATTCCTGCGGATCCGCGATTTTTCCCGCGGATACCCCTGAATCTGCTGGAAAACGCGCTGCAGTACACACCGCGGCACGGGCGAATTTCCGTGACCGTTACGCAGGAGCAGAACGAAGCGGTGCTGACGATTCAGGATACCGGCTGTGGAATTCCGGAAGCCCTGCAGTCGCGTATCTTTGATCGTTTTTTCCGGGCCGACACGGCACGCAGCCGACGGACAGGCGGCAATGGGTTGGGACTGGCCATCTGTCGCAGTCTGGTCGAAGCTCATCAGGGACGGATCACCTGCCAGTCGCAACCTGGACAAGGCACCACCATGACAGTGCGGCTGCCATGCGCACAGCACAGCCATGGCAGCGATCCTCGACCGCAGGTGACGGAAACTTCTACCAGTGTGGATCTGAACTTCAGGAGCTCACCATGACGCTGACATTTCATCCTTCTTCGGTCCTCGCCCTGCTTCCGTTGTGTCTGACACTCTTCAGCCTTACCGTGGGCAGACCAGCCTGTGCGGCCAACGACATCGACCCGGCCACGTTGACCCATGTCGGCGGATTCTGGTACGTCTCGAAAAGCGAACCTGTGACCTGGTATTACCGGGATGCTGACCGCTGGGTGGATTTGTTTTCATGGCATCGAAAGGATTCCAATGGCGATGGAATTGACAATCTTCGCATCAGCCACGACGACTCCTGCCTGATCATTGAAAGTCAGGGCTATCCGAATCATCCCACAGCGATCTTTCCGAATTCAGGGAACCCGAATTCCATCCTTGTCCAGAATTTTCGGTTTCGATTTCCGCTGCAGCCCGAAAAAAGTGAACGCATCACTCGACTTCCCATGGGCCCGATCGGAATGGCGCTCAACGGCGTCGTGTTCTTCAACCCCTTCGAACAGGGTGGAATGAACGCCGTCGCCGGCTATTCCGAGGTCTGGCTGGATTCCTGCTGCGGTCATCCCCAGCAAGCCGGCGTTTATCACTACCACAAATATCCGGTCTGCGTGAAATCTCCGTTTCGCGATGATGGCCAGCAACACTCCCCGATCATCGGCTTCGCATTTGACGGATTTCCGGTCTATGGACCGTGGGAAGGTCCTCAGCAGCTGGCAAAGGAACTCACCGGGGAAACCGCGCTGGACGTCTGCAATGGCCATTCAGACCCGCAACGCGGCTATCACTATCATGTCACGCCCGGACGTTTTCCCTATGTGCTGGGTGGCTACCATGGCGTGGTGGAGGCCTCTAATCTGCGGGGGCCAGGGCGAAATCTGCAGGAAGGCGCCATTGAAGACAATTCCAGTGGCGAAAGTCGCCTGCCCCGAGTCATCACCTCTGTCGTTCCCGGCAGTGCTGTACGCGGTCAGACGCATCGCCTGACCATCACGCTCGATCCCGCGAAGGCCACACTGGGACCGATCCCGGACACAGCTCCGGACTGGGTTCAGATCGGACCGTTTGAAGCCACCTCCATCACCCGCGATGGCCAGCAGGTTGTCGTGGAAATCAGCATTCCTGAGGATTCTCCGGTTGGCGTGCTGATGGACTGTCATCTGGAGTTCGGCGGGACGGATCGACGTCGGGTGTTCAAGGCGAATGACGTGTTTCGAGTCACGCGCGAAGAAACTCCCTGAGACGAAACCTGCGGTACTCACCACTGACTGACATTTCTGTAGGGAATGGTTTTGTGTTTTCTCAAACGAAGGGCAGGACAATGAACAGAATCTGGCTGACTGCGGCAATGGCGGGCGCACTGGGACTGACGCTGACAGTGGCAGCGCAACCTCCGGCAGACAACGGTGGCCCACCGCCGGGACCACCGGGCGGCGAACGTGGAGCTGAGGGGCGACCACCCGGACCTCCACCGGAAGGTGGCCAGCCCGGACGGCCACGTTTTCCGAATCCCCTCCTCGTCGCCCTTGACCTGAATGCTGATGGTGAACTTTCCGCTGAGGAATTGACGGCAGCCACGACGTCACTGAAGACCCTGGACCGCAACCAGGATGGCAAACTGGACCGTCAAGAGCTTCGCCCACCGGGCGCTGGCAGGCCACCAGGATTGCCCGGCGGCGAACGACCGGGAGCACCGGGTCGACCGGGCAGACCAGAAGGCCGTGAGGGACAACCGCCTCGTGGACCACAGGGGCCCGGACCGGGACGAGGACCTCAGGGACCTGGTGAACCGGGACCACGCGGACCGGGACGTCCAGGCGGCCCCGGCCCAGGCGAGGATTCCATGGCTCCCCCCAATCCGGAACGCATGGTCGACCACGCGATGGAATTTGATGCAGACAAAGACGGAAAACTCAGTCGTGAAGAACTGCTGACCTTTGCGAGGGAAATGCCGCGTCCCATGGGACCGCCACCAGGTCCTAGCCCTGGCGGCCCGGAAGGCGGCAATGGGCCTGGCGGTCGCGGTCGCCGCCCACCTGGTCCCGACGGCCCGGAAGGACGCGGCAACGGTCCCGAACCTGAACGCCCACGCCGACCGGCCGCTGAATAGTTTTATGAAGCTGAAGAGTGTTATTAAATTGTCGGACCGACAATACCTGACAAAATCGTCGGTCCGTCCAGCGCATCATTGCGTTAGTATCTAACACCTACAGCTCCCGAACGCGGTGGTCCCCACGACCATCGCGTTCTGGACGCAAAGTTGGCAAGCGCCTGTTGAAGTGGAAATTCAATCGCTGGACCGCGATAGCCCCCTTCCCATCTTCCACTCGTACTCCCACTCGCACTCCTAATCCTACTCGTACTCGTGCTCGTGCTCGTGCTCGTGCTCGTGCTCGAAGTCGCAACCCTCCGCCTCAATCCCTATCTCCCAAAATCCGTGCCCATCCCTATTCATCCGTGGTTCCCCCCAGCAGCAGCACGGAGCCCGATCGCCTCGTGGGGGCCCCAATTCAACACCGGTTTCGGACTGATTCGAGCACGATGAACAACATGCAGTGGTGCGGGACCGGTGCCATCCTTCTCCATTGGCAATCGTGGTCCCTTCCGGAACAACAACCGACATTCGCCTCGCCGAGGGCATGTCACGACTGCCACACATAAACCACAACCGCACAAGCACTTGCGCAGACCATCACAGACGACTGGCCCCGCCTGCGTCATCAAACTCCCATGTGCCGACAATGTTGCTCAAACGTGCCATTCGTGATCACCGTTTGAGTCCCGAAGAGTGTCCCGCGTTTCTGATCGGCAGGCGTATTTGTGAATAGGGTAGCCACAACATCATGCGACTCAGATGTCTAATAGCCCAAGTGATACCTTTTGAAGATTCAGCGATTCATCCTGATCTGTAATGGTTTCGGCAAAAGTCGATTGTTCACTTCCCAGCAGCCAGAATAAGAGATTGTCGAAATCTGGGAATCGTGTCAAAACTTCCCACTCTGGCAAACATGAAACAAAACTCCCATCCTCCAAAATGTAGATTCGGTTTGATAGCATATCCGAAAAATGAGGGGAATCTCGAGTAGTCGTTGATCTCACGTGCCCCACAATAGTCGCCGCTACACCAAATACCTGCAATAGGAATGTCGCATCTCCATTACGTGTCCGGCACCAGCGCCTAGGTTGGCATGGGATAGGCGAAAAATTACCTATCATGTAAAGACAGTCCCGATTAACCTTATAGACTTCATTTTCATGTTTCGACACGTTAACCCGAAGTCCACCAAACATTTGCAAATGATGAGCCGCAGATGGGAACCAGGTGAATCCTTTCAATTTGAGGCGATTCTTTACCACGCAAGTATTGATCCGCCGTCCGAGATACCAGCCAGACGACCGCAATCGTTCATTGGCAACAGATTCCCAATTGATAGACTGGCTCATTTCAACGACATTTCAAACTAGTGTTAAAAACTCTGACTGGCCTGTAAATGGAATTGGACCAAATGGTGAGACTAACGACGGCGTCGGAAGCGTTCCGACGGTTGGATTAGCTTGCATAACACTGCTGCAACCACTGAACGTGGTATGAACGTTGGACGCGCTGGGTTTCCAAATACAGTAGAACATCCAGGTCTAACCATGATACCACCACTTGTTACTGAACACACACTTGGGTTGCTACATGCGACCAAAGCACGGGGCATTGCACACGACGTCTTAAAACCGGGCGACGACCAGCCAATGCCAACTGGCTGCTGGGGTGGATAAGCTCCACTGCAGGCAACCTTGACCTCGCCATTACACACCGCCGCCTCATAGCATCGAGGCAGACCGTACCGCACAGGTTCGTCTATTGCTGCTGACATGCAACGACTCCACGCAGGATCGTTCGATAGCCGGCGGCAAGCCGCTGGAGACAGTTCAAAGTTTTTGGGCAATCCTGATGGCCGAAATCCCGAACGCCCCCAAGTACATAATTCACTCGGCAGATTCTGAATCGGTCGTGTGTACCAACCCCCTTGACACTGCATCATTCGGGCACCGGCTAATTGGCAAACCCCTACACTGCTAATTCGGGCGCTTGCTTCGTCGCAAGTTATCTCTCCTCTATGCAGTTGAATGCAGATATCTACTTGCCCTTTGACTCCGAATGTGCAGACATTAGCCCCTACTTCCCAGTAGTATCTACCTGTCGAAACAGCACCGCATTCTAGCGCCTGTGCAACATTGCTTCGAGGCCGATAGTCGCACGCATTAGTATTACAAGCTATACCCACTATGTCGATTCCTGAGTTTGCCACTTCACATCCCATGTCCCAACATCCACTCGCGATGTTGCATGGCCCTTGCACGAAGAACCCGTGACAAAATGAAAGCACCCGACTATCTCTCCATGATAGCCCCGTCGAATCAGTCACATTGGTGATTCTTCCTGAAACGGCTTCATACAGGTTATTGTCTAGACCATTCGCTCCCAGCGGATCTCTCTTGTTCCATGTTCCGACCTGCGGGAGCAGGAACCTGTTTCTGACGTAGTACATCTGGGGAGCGGGGTTGTCCCAGCGGTAGCCGGCGTAGAGGGTCTCGAAGCCGATGGATGAGGCACTCTGGACGACGCCTGCAGCGGTCATGAAGACCGGTGCACCGTAGGCAGTATATGCATACCGTTCGCCGACGGAGCCGGTGGTGTCACAGATGGCGATGGTGATTCTGTGTGCCATTCGCCTCCGAAATCTGGGACCGACTCACCTCACGATCTCGTCGACCGGGCACTCAGAATTCTATTCATGAACTGCATTCTCTAGAACAGCAGATAGGGCTTCGACTATTTCCTCAAGACTCCCTCGCGGGATAGAGTGCCGCAAAATTGTTTGGTTGCGATCGATTAGCAGAAATACGTATGAACCATAGAAAATACTGACGAATCTTGAAATCTCGTAGTTGATTTCTGCAATTTGCGAAGAACAACCCAAGCAAATGATCCCGGCAGAGATATCGCGATTTCGAAGTGAACTCTCTAAAAGTGTGGCTGCGTGAAATGCCTTTTGAGCACACACATCCCAATCGAACCCGAGAAACAGAAGCATCAATTTCCCTCTACTCAGTTGGTTCTCCAGATCGAGTTTAGTAACTATTGGCCGAAATGGCGTACAAACACTTGCGCAGAATTCTGGAACCAGACAATTCTGATTTGTATCTCGGCGGTGTACACATTGAAAGGTGGACATATCTCGCCTGCATTCTTAAAATTCAGATTTCAGCAGTGGTTGTGACAGCCAAGGCCAAATCGGTATCGTGAGCGGGGTCGCTATGTTGACGGTTGTCATGTACGGGTCAGTCGCGAACACTTGACAAGAGGACCCACGGGGCACCGCATTTATTACGGCTTGTTGTCCCACGGTCACCGTACCGGGATTTGCTCCTTGTGTGATAGAAATATTGAATCCTCCGCGGGCAATTTGAGCGATTTGCTTCGGGCAATAGGGGGGGCCCAGTGCTGGGGTTCCCGGTTGGGGAAAGATCGGTGACGAATTGCATATGACATTTCCTGCCCCTGGTCCGATCGGAAGTGCGTTGCTGGGGGCAATGATTCGTGGGAGAGGTGGCACACTGCCGTTCGGATACGGAGGCTGAACATTTATCGTGCCGGGAATTTCGCCAGTGCCCCCCAGATTATAGGTCGGCGGAAAACTGGAATGATGTGCAAGCATGGTGCCACCCAAGCATCTTGCCAAGAGTATCGGGTCCGTCCACTCTCTGTACATCTTCTCTTTTGCTAGTTTCCATACGCCCCCTTCCTTCCGTGTCAATAATGCTACTTTTCCCGGACTCAGTTGTTCAATCGCTGCGCCCATTGCTAGATTTTCATTCCTGATCAGTTCCGTAGCTCGTTGTTCAAGCTCCGGCAGTCCGCCACGCGGAATGATATAACTGACTCGAGTGCCAATCCCATAACATGGCCCAAAATTCCTAGTTTGCGCTTGATAATATCGAAAGTGTTTTTTTTCGCTCTTGTCAATATCATACATTGGGCAAACCAGCCAATGGGCAACAGGGAAGCACGGTTCTTGAGATCCTGCGGGGCGCAAGCCCTGCTGTTGAATCGCAATGTCTATGAACTGAATTGGCCCTGTATATTCTGGCGGAACCACTGCAACTCCACCAAAGATTTCCGGGCCTTCTTCCTGAAGCCCAAACGGATCAGTGAAGTTGAGGGAGTTTGCGGTGACATTTGAATAGAGATTGCCATACGAACCGAGCGGATCCCTCCTGTTCCACGTGCCTACCGTGCCCAGCAGGAACCTGTTTCTGACGTAGTACATCTGGGGAGCCGGGTTGTCCCAGCGGTAGCCGGCGTAGAGGGTTTCGAAGCCGATGGGTGAGGACGTCTGGACAGTGCCTGCACCGGTCATGAAGACCGGTGCACCGTAGGCAGAATACGCATACCGTTCGCCGACGGAACCGGTGGTGTCGCAGATGGCGATGGTGTTCCAGTTGCCGTCCTGCATGGCGTAGCGGCGTTCATTGATCGTGCCGTTGTTGGCGGTCGAACGATCGCGGATCACCAGGTCATCGATGTACCGCAGGCCCCATACAAACTGACGTTCGGCCGTGGTGACGCTGCCCACGCGTTCTTCCAGGCATTGCCAGCCCGGGGTGTAGTAGTAGTGCCGGTCTTCCGTCACCGTATTGCTCACGGTTGTCCTGCGACCGATCCGGAAGCCGCGTCCATCATAGACATGTTCCACGAAGTTCAGCGGAGTCGTGATCACTTTCACCAGCCGATTCCAGGCATCGTACTGGGCGGTGATCTGCTGCGGAGTCGTGCCGGTGTCTTCTGTAAAGGCATTCCACTGGGCTTCCGTGAAGCCCGTCCACTGGCTTTCGGTAAACGGCACCCAGGCTGGAGTGGTTCCCGTCACGGTGGCTCCGCCGTTCGGGATTCCGATCATGTTCCCGGCCGGATCGTAAAGGGGCGTGTTCCATGCCGTTCCCGTCGAATTGCTGATGCTGGTGATTTCGTTGACTTTGTTGGCGGAGCGGGACTGCACCAGATCCCAGCTGCCGCTGCCGTCGTCGTCCTGCTTAAACGAACTCCAGTTGCCGGTGGCGTCCAGTCCCCATTGCTGCTGGAACGTGCTGCTGGTAATGGCCGTATGCGTGCTGTTGAGAGTCCCTCGCTTCTGGTCTTTCAGCCGCTGCAGGCCATCGTACTGATACAGTTCATCATAACCGGACAGCACACCGTCCTGACGCCAGGTGCGGTTGGAGGCTCGGTCGTAGCCGTACTGGATCTGCGCCAGTGTGGTCGTTCCTTTCTGCCACAGGCAGTTGTCGATCCGGCCAAACCGATCCAGCCCGGAATAAATGTCGCCGGTATCGGGATCCGTGCCGGCCCCGTAGAGTGTCCAGCTGATGCCGGGCTGTGATGACGCCTGATTCACAAAGCCGGAAGCTCCCAGATACTGATAGTCGGCGAGGCTGAAGGCTTCGGCCGTGAATTTCAGGGACTGCACGCGGCTGCTGGCGTCGTTGATGTCACCGGCGGTTCCGTAATCCACGGACAGACCTCGACCGTCCGGGTACGTCATGCCGGTCATGCGAATCGTGTTGGCCGATCCGCTGGCATAACTGTACTGGACTTTCGGCGTATTCATGAGATCGACGCTGCCCGCATGGGACTGATACGAATGTGTCTGCTGACCAAAGTCATTGTACACATTCTGCACCTGATTCAATACCGATCCATAGCCGACGCGGGAATCATCCCATGTGGTGATGGTACTGACCAGACCACGCGAATCGTAGACTGTCGAAATCCGCCGGGCGTTGCCAATTGCCGTTGTTCCCAGCGTCAGTACCCGATCATGAATCTGCCGCCCAAGCCCGTCGTAGTCAAAGGCATGCTGGCAGCCACCCTGATCTGTCACCTGCGTCTGCTGGCCCTGGCGGTTGTAGCTGTATGTTACGTAGTAACCGCCGGATCCACTGGAATCGGGATACTGAACCCACCGCAGCAGCTGGCTGGAGGCAATCGCCGAGTTGGAGAGTGTGGTCCCATAGCTGTACGTGGTCTGCTGGTTGCCAGTGCTGCTGTTGGAGGCGGTCAGTGTCGCCATCTGGCCGTCCGGAGTATATGTGGTCCATGTGGTTCGGTTCTGATCGGCCTGAGTGCCGCCGGACACATAATTGTCAATCTGTGTGACGCGCCGTCCGGCCGCATCATATTCCAGCTGCGTCACCATGCCGGCGGGATCGGTCACCGACTGAACCTCGCCATCGCTGTTGAACGATGTCACGGAAACCAGAATTGTGTCGGAAGATGCCGGCGGAGTGGACGGCCGGGTGAAGGCTGCTCCGCCATTGGTTCCATAGTCCGCCGCCGCCGCCGTGGCCCTGCTCGTACCATCATACCACGAGGCGGAATACGTCACGCGGGCTTTCGGGCTCGTCGTCGGTGTTCCCAGCGCACCCGTCTGACTGGCTGGCGCGTCGTGATAACGCTGTTTGGCAGTGACTGAAAGGACCGACCCCACCTCGTTGTAGCTGCTGGATGACTGCTCAAGGATCGTGTCATCCGTGACGGTCAGAGCCTCCGCATACGTCGATTCGTCAAGGTCATAACCTGTGTACTGACTCGTTGCTCGCCCCAGAATGTCGTACATCGTCCTGGAAAACAGCGACGAACCGGCTGGCAGAAAAACGGGGCCATCCATCTGTTGCACTTCAGATTTGAATTCGCCCATCATCAAATTCCTTGCCGGCACGCGGACCCGCGCGGAGTTCGGCGGCACCGTCAGATTGCCGTGTCGGTGTTTTGCAGTTTCCCGGCCCAGGACAGGACATCAGACAACTCGTCCGGATTCTTATCATCCATCAGGACTACGGGGTATAAAACCTAACGCCTCACGGCCGTGCTGAGGTAATTGACTGCCACACACTCGTGGGTGTGCATCTTACCACCTGCCCGTCCCGCTTTAAGGGGCTGTCGGCCGTACGACGAGATTACCGTTGCTGCTCTGCAGGCGAATCTCTGATCGCCGCGCGTCATGATGTACCCACGACGGCATCGACAACGGCAGACCCTTCGCCTCGGCCACTGTTTGCCCTGTCGCTCCCCGCAGTATCCGGACCTGCAGCAGATCTGTCAGCCCTCCATCCTCCATCCGATCGCGACCAAAGCCCGCCGAGCAGGCAATCAGCACGTCCGTCGCTGCCCCCGTAATGGTCGGAAACTGACAGTTTTCCAGACGCCGCGCCCACAGCACCCGATTCTTCTCGCGCGGAAGACAGACCAGCAGTCCGTCGTTGATTCCACGCTCCGTCTGCCGTGGGGGCGTCGTCGGCAACGCACGAATTCCACCCGCCAAAGCCCGGTCCTCAACCACAACATAGACCCGCTCACCCTGCTCAAAGGCCTTCACAGCCAGCGGTGTCACCTCTGTCCCCTCCGGTAAACTCACGCGGGCCAACACCCGCCCTGCCGCTAAGTCGATAAACACCAGCTCACCTTCCCGAGTGACCGTAACAATCACATTTCCCGGAAGCACGGCATACAACTGATCCAGATGCTGCTGGCCAATCAACACCCCCTGACCATCCCCGGACACCAGCTCACAACTGGCGGTATCAAGGATCTTCAGGTGATAGTCGAGATCCGTGTAGATCAGAAACCGGCCCACTGTTCCACATTGAGTTCCCAGTCCCGGCTGAACAACCAGACTCCGACCTGGTTTTCCTGTCCGCGTCTCAAAGGTCTGCAACACACCGGATTCCGAGTTGTAAACTGCCGTCACCAGCTCGTCGCCAAAAATCGGACTCTCAATCAGTCCGGCGCGGAACAACGCTGCCCCGGAGACGTTCAGACGCTGTGTCCAGAGATCCACTCCCGTGAGCGGATGAGTGCAGTGCAGCGTCCCATCCAGAAACCACACAAAGTACCCCGGGCCTAATGACCCTATCAGCAGGATTCGGGGCGACAACAGCGACTGTGCTGCGGAAAAAGGCCGACTCCACAGAAGCTGACACTGCCCCGTGTTGTTCACGGACAACATCATCAGCTGGTTTTGATCCCGCAGAGGTATTAATCCCGGCACCGAAACACCACGATTCGTCTGTGAAAACGGCGCTGCAAGGTCCTCTGCATATTCGGTTTCCGGCAAACGACTCAATACCCCCGAACCATCCCGCGCGACCACTTCCAGAAGCGGTCCGGGACGCTCTCCACGCTGCCGACTGACGACCAGTTTGTGGGACAGCCACCACGGCTCTGCCGTCGACGGAAGCACATCCACGGCATTTCGCATTTCCGAGGTGACGCTGGCAAATCGAAATTCCGGGATCAGTTCCGGAGTTGCCCCAAAGTCAGTCGAAGCCACGCTGCCCTCGGAAGGTCGCTGGCCCGCCGGCTCAATCGACAGCCGTTGCCACACATCTCCGACCCGTTCCGACATGCGGACCCGCTCCAGCAGTAATTCCAACCGTCGCCGCTCTTCACCACGGTCGTCCCCCAAACTCTCCCACCACGCCGCCAGCAACAGCTCTGCCGCAGCGACATGGCCCCGTTCAATCAATTGATCCGCCAGCTGCACA
>CAIYBH010000179.1 GCA_903924405.1 uncultured Planctomycetaceae bacterium
ACCAACCCCCTGATCCCCAGCCTCCCACAACCCCGAACATCAGTTGTTCCGTGTCTTCCGAGTATTCCGTGGTCCCACTCCCCCATATCCCCCTCAACACGAACCCGTCCTGCGTTTCATCCGTGTCATCTGTGTCATCCGTGGTCAAACCCCTACACTCAACCTCGCACCACACCAGCTTTTTTCGTGTCGTTCGTGTATTCCGTGGTTCCCCCCAGATCCCTCTCAACACGAACCCGCACTGCGTTTCATCCGTGTCATCTGTGTCATCTGTGTCATCCGTGGTCACCCCCGAACAAGCATTCCTTCCGTGTATTCCGTGTATTCCGTGGTTCAACTCGACTTCCCCAACAGCCCCCGGCACGCAGCCGCCAACGCCCGCAACAAACACGTCATCATCCACCAGACCCGCCCCGACCGCTCACATTTTCCGCGGCTTTTCTAAGGGAAAACGCAGATTTCCCGCAAATGCTCCCGAAACGAAAAACGAAAAACGGGGACATGTTGACCGAAAGAGCCGCTTCGCTAAACTACGCACACGAACACCGTGCAAGCGGCGTTCGGCAACGGGATGTAGCTCAGCTTGGCTAGAGCGCTACGTTCGGGACGTAGAGGCCGCAGGTTCAAATCCTGTCATCCCGACTCTTCCAATAGAAAAGCCGTTCGACTGAAACAGTCGAACGGCTTTTTTGCGTTTCACGCACCGCCTGGACTCCACAGTGGACAGACGCCAGGACGGTCCACCATCAGCAACACACCCCACCCAGCAATCATCCCTCAGCGAACATCACCCGCCGAACCGCAACGCGAATCCAATTAATCCTGTCGGTCTACACAGGCGAGAACGAACCACGGGAACTTGATGCCCATTCCTTCACGTCAACTGCTGCACCTCAGATTTGAAATCGTGGCGCAGGTCCAACTCAGGATTCAGCACGAAGCAAAGACGCTGGTCGGCGATTTCAATCCGAAGGACAAAACTTGACGGCAGTATCATCCGATGATACTATTTGCGGCAACATGGGACCGAAGCAACAACGCACGCTGGAAGCGATTTTCAAGGACCCGGTCAGGTCAAACATCGCCTGGCGGGACATCCAGGCCATGCTTGAGGCGGCCGGTGCCGAGATCACCGAGGGTGCTGGATCACGAGTGCGGCTCGCCTTGAACGGCGTCCGGGCCGTATTTCACCGGCCGCATCCTCAGAAGGAAACAGACAAAGGAGCCGTCAAGTCCATGCGGCGGTTCCTGACAGAAGCGGGAGTCACGCCCTGATGGAATACAAAGGCTACATCGGCAAAGTCGAGTTCGACGAAGAGGCTGGGATCATCCACGGCGAGGTCATCAACACCCGCGACGTCATCACCTTTCAGGGCGATAGCGTTGCCGACGTGAAGAAGGCATTCCACGAGTCCGTGGATGATTACCTTGAGTTCTGCAAAACACGCGGCGAAACCCCGGACAAGCCGTTTTCCGGGCAGTTCGTTACTCGAATTCCGCCAGACTTGCACCGGCAGGTGAATGTTGCGGCGGCGCTTTCCGGCAAGAGCCTCAACGCGTGGGTCGCCGAGCAGCTCCAGGGAGCAGTTTTGCGGATTGGGGCTGTGAAAGCCGCAACCGCAAAGAAGCTCTCAGCCAAGGCATCCAAGCGGAAGACCAGGGTTGTCGTCCGAAAGGCCGCCCCCCGGAAGCGGAAAGAGAACGAACAGCATGCATGACGTGAGCCTAAAGGCTATTCCGCCTTGTCCTTACTGTCATCCAGTCGCTTCCGCATCAGTGCGTTCCAACCGGCAACACCGACCAAAAAAAGTTCTAACACTGTCCTGTCATCCCGACTCGTCACATAGAAAAGCCGTTCGACTGAAACAGTCGAACGGCTTTTTTGCGTTTCACGCACCGCCTGGGCTCCACAGTCGGACAGACGCGAGGACGGTCCACCATCAGCAGCACACCCCACCGAGCCGCAACGCACATCCCCCCTGTCGGTCCCACACAGGCGAGAACGAACCACGGGAACTCGATGCCGGTTCCTTCACTTCACACGTTGCACGTCAGATTTGAATTCGCCCATCGGTCCAGCAGGGGCGCACTGGCCAGCCCGAACCGCTCCGCTACCGACTGAGCTGAATGGCCAAGCCGTCCAGCATCAACTGAACAGCCTCTTCCATGAACTCATCTGCATCGCGTCGACGGCTCTGCCTGGGCTTCGATCTGTGCTTCTTCGGATTCATCGTCGGGTTCCCTTCAGACGCTCAGAATAAGCGAGTCACCTGTCTCTGGAACCTGCAGCACCTCATGGGACTTGCGGCATAGCACAGACTCCGTTTGCGGTGTCGCAAGGCAACTTGAGCCGCGATCCGTCGCAGTTGGCCGGCACGGGTGACACATCAGGATTGACATCTCCAGATTCGACCGCGAAACTGCGGTAAACTTTTACCGCAGTTTCGCGGTCGAATATTTGTTCGCTGCAAACACATCATCCCCTC
>CAIYBH010000180.1 GCA_903924405.1 uncultured Planctomycetaceae bacterium
GGCTGTGTTCGTCTGATTGCCCGCCTGATCAACCATCAGGAAGCCGAGATTATGGTCCGGATGAATCAGGTCGAGGGTGCAGCGTGGTTTCAGTTCCGCAGCATTCTGATCGGTCTGGTTGGTTGTGTTTGTCGGCAGAGGTGCCCCGCCGGTGGCGGGGGCGATCAGATCAAAGGTGTTGTCGAGATTGTGATCGACATACAGGTCGCTGCTGATGACCGAGGCATCGGAGGCGGAGGCGATGGTATAACGCTGCCCGGCGGCGATGGTCTGATTGACCGAGGACTTGCCGAGGAACGCGAAGGCACGGAATGGATTTCCGCCATTAGAGGTGCCACCGATCGGATCCGCCGCACTGGTGCGGTCATGTCGCACGATGCGCCAGACCGCCTTGTCCATCGTGGTGGATTCGGTGGTGGCGAGATTGATGGGCAGCGGACTGAGGTTCTGCAGCTCAACAAACAGATGGTGGCGTCCCGTGTCATCGGCATACAGCGTGGCGGGATGGTCACCGGTGGCAACCGGAGTTGCGGCACCCACGCCCAGAACTTCGCTGAAGGCGACCTGCTGAGACTCAACCCCGTAAACCACACCGCGGGACAGACTGTCTTCCCGATGTCGACCGCGATCCGTCATGGTGGAAAAATTCGGGTCAGATTCGAGGACCGGATTGACTTCCATCGTGTACGGGTCATCGTCCAGATTCCAGCCACCGGTTCCGGAGCCATCAGGTCCGAGGTTCTTGTCGTATTCAAACTTGGTGACGACGTCATCCGCGTCCATGGCATCCACGAGATTGACGGCAAACTGTGCCATCTCACGGAGTTGTCGGTGGGTGTACAGCGCCGAACCTTCTGCCGCGTTCGGGTCGTTGGCCCCGAGGTAATTGCGGATTCTGGCTGCATTCGACGGATCACGTTGTGCCCCGCCGATGGTGTAGAGCAGCACGTAGACATCACGGGCCAGTTGCTGGCGGTCACGTCGTGCCCAGAATTCACGCTGTTCCGGTGTCACCGGAGGAAACACAACGCGAGCAGCAGGATCGTACGTGGGCACTGAGGTGGCATTCAGCACCGTGGTGCCTTCCGTTGCCGAGGGATGTTCGGTCAATGGTCGGAATCGCAGCCCTGTACGACGCATGTAGCGCAGGAACTGGACGGGTTGAGTCAGTTCATCGGGAGTTTCTGCCGTGCGTTCAACATCGAGAATGTGATTCAGGCTAAGCGGCAGTTGCCCGATCAACTCGCGGCCTTCTCCGGCTTCCACGGAGAGCAGACGTCGTACCTGCGGGCGGAATGGATCGGTGGCGCTGAAGGGCTTGCCGGTGGCGACACCGCTTCCGAAGGCGGGCGGAAATTCCAGTTTACCATCACCCTGACCGTAGCCATTGTTATCGCTGCTGCCGTCCGTGTCCGCACTGAATTCCCACGCACGGGGACCATCATCGGCGGTGTTAGGCAGCATGTCGGTGCCGAGGTCATGTCGCAGCATGAATCGCCGCAGACTGTTGGAAAGGGTCGTGAATTTTTCGCGGACGCCGTTGGTGGAGATGTTTTCGAACGCAAATGGTGCCAGTTCGCTGACTCGTTTGCTGATATCGGAGGGCTGGTCAGTTGGCATCATTTGCAGCTCCAGCAGGTCACCGGGGCTGAACACCTGGTCAAACTGTCGCTGGGCGTATTCGGGATCGAAGATGGTTTCCAGCGGGTCTTCAAAGAGGGCATCGTAGAGCGGATCTTCAATGAGGTCATCGCTGGTGGTTAGTCCCTGGTTGAAGACACCATCCTGCCCGAACGCGTAGCGTGGCACGGTGTCGACCATGGCGCGGTTGATGTTGTAGCCGTAGTAACGCAGCCAGCGTTCCGGACCTGTACTGGTTCCGTCGTGATGCAGCAAGGCTGTGCGGGGGCTGTTGGCCACGGCAAACATACTGGTTGCAGGGTCGTACTGAAACGCGCCACTGGTGGTCCGGCCGGTGCCAGCGTAGTCCATCGGCGTCCCAAACGGGCGCAGCCGGCGCTGAGACAGATCAGCTTCGCCTTCCAGACGGTCCAGATTGTCATCGAATCCATTGCGGCCGGCGCCAGCATAAGTACCACCAAAGCGAATGCCGCTGCTGCCGGTTTCCTGGGCGTTCCCACTGCGACCCGGACGCGGCAGGTCGGCCATGTTGCGTGAGCCACCAGTTTTGTAGGTGTTGTAAGTTCGCTCCGATTCACCCCAGCGGCCGGCGAAAATGTTGTCCAGGTTATTGGCTACGAAGACACCACGCCCCGTCATCAGCCAGAGCCATCCCATATTTGCCGCTTCAAGCTCGTTTGCGGGCACACGACCAAAATGCCCTGAAAACTGGCTGGACGATGTATGTCCTGAGATCAACGGTCTACCCATGGCCCAGAGCGGATTGATTTCATTCGGGCCAAGACCGAGGTTGGACCGGGAGATGAACTGATTGGACAGCTGGCCATCCCGGACGAGTCCAGCGCCTGCCAGTGTCAGATCACCGAGCCGATTCAGTCCGGCGAGATTTCCATGGACGTTCAGGTTGATCAGGGAATCGAGATCGTAAATGGTGACAGAATGCAGAATGGCGTATTTTGTGCCGTCTTCGGTTTCCTGGATCGGGTAATTCAGATCCAGCCAGATCCCTTCTCTTGTCCCATTTCCATCCTCATCGTTGTCCACATCAAGTTCATAGACGTCGGGGTGTGAGCCAGTCCAGACGCCCATTTCTCCCTTAACTGCTGTGCCGTTGCCATTCGCAGTATCTTCCGGAATAAACGGAAAGCCACCGGTCAGACCCAGCGTAGTGGCTTCGGCGTTGGTCAGGTAGCGGTACACGATTGTGCCGTCCGGCAGGCGTCCGGCGATATGCTGCGGATGGGGCCGGAAACTGCGGCTGGCATACACCGCTGTGTTGCGATTCGCTCCATCAAAGGCTGAGACCCAGTTGGCGTCCGTCGGCACGAAGTTGCCACCCGGTCCATTGGCGGGGCCGGATTTCAGATACTGCGGCCGATGGAAGGAGGGAATCAGCACTTTCACTTCTTCGTAACGCGGGGTTGCCGCGGGACCATTGTCGCGAATTGCTGTGCCGCGAAAGGCCAGAAACAGGTTGTTGATGTCCGGGTAGGTGTAATCCACATCCGGGGCTGGCGGAGCGGTCTGACCGTCGAGTCCACGTTCACGATAGCCGACGTGGGGACGCGCGACTGGAGAGTCAACGAATTCCAGCCAGCGACCTTCTCCAAAAGCCGAGTCCAGTTGGCCATTGCCGTTCCAGTCGTCAAATTCGGGCTGGAGGTCACCATCCTGATCCACAAACGGGACTCCGTTTGCTGCTTCTGCCAGTTGTATTCCTTCTCCGGTGTGGGGATGGACGTCGCTGCCCACGAGATTGGTCACCATCGAGTGTCGACGAGTAGAACTGCGCAGAATGCTGGTACGATCCGCAGGGCGATCGTTGGGGCCGACGATCACCTGTCGCAGCATGTGGTCGAACACATTCGGCGGTTCATCCACGGCGAACTTCGCCGCCTCGCTGAAGTTTTCGGAGGCGGCGCGTTCCTGCGCGGCGAAGGAGTAGAACAGCATGCCCATGAAGGACAGCAGTCCCAGCAGGGCCAGCACGATGACCAGCGTCGAACCACGACGCTGGGCCGAATCATTTGCTGTACTTTGTATCAGGCAGTTTTTCATAGGTCCCGGCTCCTTCTTGTCCGGACGTGGCCCGCCCAGTGCTGGAGCAACTCGCCGCTGTCAGGCAGCGAGGGAGTTGAAAAGGTGATGGAATGCGACAATCGTTGGCTGTAATGCCCACGCAACGGTCGTTATTCCTTATCTGTCAGGGAAAGGATCAGTGTCAGATTCCGTTGAGTATTGGTGGTCTGGTCCATAAATCGCAGAGTCATCCGAATCGAACTGAGCGGGCGGCGATTATCAATCGACTCCCACTCCAACTGGTCATTGGCTTCCCGCACGCGACGTCCGGGTGAAGTCGGGAAGGCGGGTGGTAGTGTCGGGTGTGAGCGGAAATTTCCCTGTCGGCCGACGCAGCGGTAGGCGATCTGAAACTTCGGCTCGGCAATTTCGTCGTACTGAAAGACGTTATCCACACCACTGCCTCGGTCTTTATCCAGCCATGGAACAAAGACTACATCACCCAGTTGATACTCTGTATCCGGTTGCCAATACCCCTGATTGTCGGCACGTCGAGTCTGACGGTCAGGTTCGCTGACGGACACCGTGGCTCCACCGGGTGGATCCGGTCGCGTCGGACCATTTGGCACCATCGGCGGCGTGTAACGGTAAGCAATCAGTGGCGGATGATCGCCGGTTGTGGTGGAGCGTTTGACATCGGGATGCCATGTATCGAAGACGCCCAGCGATTGACCTTCCGGACCATAGGCATCGCTGTCTGCGTAACGGCGTTCCATGTGATAATCGCCGGGGACCCACGCAAGGTTGCCGTTCAGATCGCGCACCTGCACCTGTTCGGAATGGCCGGGTGTGGTGTACTTCTGCAGGCGTTCGTCCCAGATTTCGAGTTTCATTTCGTGGACGTTGGAAAGCAGGAGGTCTTCCATTCTTCGCGGGCCACCGCGCCCACGTCCACTGGCAGATTCTGAAAATTCCGTCACCAGCCCAGTGGCAGTGTTCAGCGTCAAGGGCACATCCATCACGTTCATCGGGTTACCGCTGGCGGCTGTTCCCAGTGGTGTGGAGGGATCGCCGTCGACGTGGGCTAAGGCCTGTGGCCAGTTGAAGTTGGAGGCGGATGTTTCCGCATGCAGGAACCGACCAAGAAAGTACCCGCCCGGTGCGGTGTGTTCGCGGGACAGCCCCGACTGAACACCGGTGCCCATGGCATTGAAGCCGAAACGAAAACGTGGGTTTCCCAACGCTTCCAGCGTGGCACCAGCGGTCCCGAACTCGTTGTTCAGTGCTGAGACACCTGTGAATGTGGCCCCCGGAGTTGACGACGTGGACGGGTAGGCAGAGTAATCAAAGTGCCTCCAGAAGTCGTTCGATAATCCTCCGGATGCCAACTGGAACTGACCATCGGCTGCTGCGAAATACGGGACTCCACCGATCGTCGTCGGTTGCTCATTCAGCTGACGCCCGGCGACCGGAAGCGGATCCCGCAGCAGACTGATGCGACGGTAGAGGTTGCCATTGCGGACGAAGTAACAGACTTCGGCCGCGGTGGAACTGCCGGTGCTGTTGACAAGCAGGCTGCCGTCGTCAGCTTCCGGCTGATTGGTGTTGATGGACAGGCTGGTCGAGCTGCCATTGACGCGATCCACAAGCAACTGTGCACGACCGAACCACGGACTGCTGTCCGTGTCTTCGATCAGAATGTCGGAGCGGACAGTGAACTGGAGCAGATCATCCAGTCCGCTGTTGGGATCATTGGTGGAAATGTACAGATAGCCGCTGCGTGTCCCGAAGGGTGTGGGAGACGTGGCCGAGTTTTCCCCGGGGTAAAAGGGCTGAGGAAAGCGCATGGTGCGATGGTGCAGATCGGCCCGGATCATGGTGGTGAGTGACCGGGCCTTCTGGTCATTCAGCGAGATGCCGCGCTGAGTGCTGACGCTGTTGCTGGCCATCGAAAAGATCGAGGCGAACAGGGACATCATCAGCAGGACCAGAGCGACGGACACCAGCATTTCGACCAGCGTAAAACCGCGCCGACTCGGGGGCTGTCGATGTATTCGGAAGTGATCTTGTCTCATGGATTCCTCCCGGTTCTACAGAGATGCCGGCAAAGACAGGGATCCCATTGGATACACGTCCACAACGCCGGGAAGGAAAATGGCTCCGGAGTACACGGCGCCCGAGCTTGCCGAAGGAAATGCTCCAGCATCCGAGATGATTGCCGATTCCAGTGTGACGCGGTAACGATACGCCGCCCAGAAGGCGGCCTCACTGGAAGGAATCAGTCCGGCACTGGGACGCGATTCATGATTTGTAATGCGGTACCAGCGAGCGTTGACCGGATCCAGCACCCAGGCTCCGCGTTTCAGTACAGGTTCTGTGCCGTCCACGGCGTCATTGACTCCGATAAATCCGGCTCCTGAGACGAACGAGGCAGGAAAGATCCGCTCATCCGACGGTTTGACTCCTGAATGATATCGGATCACCACGTCGACACCTCGAGCCTGTCCGTCGCTACTACGTCGTACGGTCAGCAGCCAGCTGAAGTCGGCACCACGCACTGTCCGCAGCACCACCTGGCCCACCTGCCCCTGAAATTCCAGTGGCAGTTCCCGCACTTCCAGCACGCCGTTGTTATTGAAATCCACGCTGTTGCCCGCGTCATCATACTCTGACCAGAAGACCTTGCGGGTGGCAGGATCAATGGCGGTCAGAGGCAGTGTCTGACTGAACTTGCCATTGGCAGAAAACAGGGTGATTTCCGCAATCTCGGGGTCCGGGATCAGATTTCCGGGACGCGTCGTGGCGGCAGTGGGGATGGCGACGAGGTCATCTGGCAGTACCGTGTCCGGCAGTTGTACGCCGATCACACGGGTGGCTCCGTTGATCTCCGTTGATATCGCCGTCAATGCGGTGGTGTCCAGTTGAATGGTGCGTCCATCCCGCAGTCGGGCGAGGCTGGAAGCGAGCAGGTTCAGGGAAGACACCTGATCCGGAGTGAGCCCCGCAGAGGCCACGGTACTTTCTTCCACACTGCCGAACCGTGCGAGCACACCGCCGTCAAACCTGCGGAGCAGCGACCGGTTGGATGCGCCCGCAGGCAGAAACCCGGGCAACTGGCCGTCATTGCCAAAGCAACGGGCCACGGAATCGTCCGCTGCATCCACAACTCCGTCACCCGTCGCATCCGTCCCGAACAGCTCGTGAAACCCGACAGGGTCAACCATGTAGTTGCGACTGTTACCCGACAGAAAATGTTCCGCCAGGGCTTTGTCCCGGGCCACGTCGGTTGTCTGCAGATCGTAGTTGCCGTTTGGATCGAAAACCAGCCGAGGGTTCTGACGAAGTTGGGCTTCGGTATTGTATTTCAGAATGGCGGCGTTCGTCAGTTGGGTGGACTGCACCGAACGCAGAACGGAGATGGGAAACAGCACCATCACCGAAGAAATCCCGATGCTCATGATCATCAGAGACATCAGAACTTCGGTGAGGGTCACACCTGCCGGGCCAGGTGGCCGAAAGGGTATCTTCGGGATCGTCGCGTTTTTCATTTCGCAGTCTCCCCGATTTCTGAAAAGAGAAATGGATCGTCAGCAAACCCATCAGGCGGGTTTGAGCCCGAACTGTCTCCGTCCCGCGGATTGACTGGATGAATCGAGACAGCTCCGGTTTGAGAGAACACAGACACCAGTCGGCGATCCTTCACATTCCAGGGACTGTCATCCGGAGCGATTGCGGCGGCCCACGGAGCGATGGTTGCCGTCAGGGAATCGGCCGGAATGAAAACGAACTTATCTTGTCCGGGCAAGGTAACGCGTAACTGAAGATTAAGCTTCGCGAGTGCCGTGGGCAGGTCGTTGTCGAGGGACTTCACGTACTCCTCTTTGAGCAGCGTGGCATCTTCCCGGTCGCAGACGTACAAGTGAATCACACCACCGGATGCTGCATCACCGACCAGATTTCCGCGGGGTGAGTACACCATATCGATGTACTGCGAATACAGACTATTCCCGGAACTCTGTCCAGCTCCGGAGACAAAGGGTCGCCACGCATCCGGCAGTCGAGAACCATCCAGATCAATCACGGTGTCTTCCGGCAGCGTCACAGGTTCCTCAGGCAGGATTCGGGGAGCCAGCTGGATTTCGTAATCTTCAGGTCCGCCGGATTCGAAGGCCATGGAACGATTTTCCGGCGTATTTCCCGGATCACGGTAGGGAATGGCCAGCACCAGAGTCTGCATCGACGGTGGTGCGCTATTGATATCGATCAATCGTGTGTTGATGGGATACCAGCTGCCCGTGGGACCGCGGGGAATGCGAATCCGCATACCATCGAACAGCAGTCCTCGGCGTTTGAGTTCCCACCAGGCGGTTCCTTCGCCGACGACCATCCAGACATCGGTGGGCTTGTCGTTGATGCCGTCCTGGTTGATGTCCGGAGTGCCACCATCCGTCGCACCATCGAGTCCCGGATCCCAGCGTCGCAACTGAATGACGCCATCGGACCAGGTTTCTGAGGGATCGATGTAGGCCATGGACGACACTGTGCGGGGATTGTTGGTGTCGAGGAAAAACCGAACTCCTCGCGGCGCTTTGGCGTAGATGGCACGGTCGCGGGCACCCCCGAGAAACGACTGAATCTGCGCCGCCGCGCCGGTCACGCGGTCCCCGTCGCGGGTGAACTTGACTGTCATCAGGGTCATGGTCAGCAGCAACACGATGATGCCGACCACGATCAGAATTTCAATCAGGGTGTACCCGTGACGTGGTGAGGTGCTGTCATTCCGGGTGTTGCGGAGGGTGCGGTTCATCGACGTCCTCCCACTCGGCGATTGCGGTTGGTGATGTTGTCCGTCAGTGCGTCATCGTTGCCATCGAACTGGGCGAGGTTACCAAATCGACCAGTGTCGTTGGGTTCCAGCAGCCCCAGTTCTCCGTCGGCACCGGCTGAAACCACAAGGGGGGCGTGAAACGTTTCGGGGGTGTGATATTTGGCTTCATTGAATTCGGCGGCGAACAGGGGTTTGCCATTGGTTCCATCCAGCCGCTCCAGTTCCGAGTACAGGCGTCCGACCGGATCATCGGGATCGGTGAGCAGCAGGTCCCGGGGCAGCACTCCGTTGGGCAGCGGCAGCGGGGGAGGCGACAGCCCTCGAAACAGCAATCCGGCTCGGTCCCGATCAATCATTGGGATCGCACGTACATCGGTGGCATCAGCCGGGTCAGCGAGGACCGGCGTGAACGGCACGGGGGGATTGCGATCAATCAGACGTGTGGGCCAGCGATAAAATCGCAGAGGCTGTCCCCAGGCGTCGACAAATTCCGGCAGGCCGTCTTCGTCCGTGTCGGCGACTTCTTCATCTGTGAAGCGGTCCGTATCCACGGCCCCGACACCATATGAGGTGGACGCGGTGAGGGCGAAATACAGTAGTTCGGCACTCTCCGTTTCCGGACGGTGCTTTTGCCAGTTCTGTGTGGCTCGGTCAAGCACATCCTGAGCGGTCGGGGTCGCATTGCCTTCGTTGACCAGTTGCTGTCGCGCTTCCGGTTCGGCGAAGGCCTTGAACAGGCTGTCCGGCAGACCGGCCACTTTGGGAGCGGTTCCGGTGGGCGGATGTTCTTCGAACAGACGTTCGTCGAGCCGCTGGGGGAATTCAAAGCGGAACGAGCGTTTCTTTGCGAGGATTTCCTTCACTTCCTCGCGGACACCAAAGATCTGCTGGCCAGCGAGTGTGACACTGACAATGCTGACGGCGGCATCCAGTCGATTGCCCTTGAAGGCGCGGTTGAAGGCGTCCATGCGTTGCTGCAACAGGGCGTCGATTTTACGAACCGTGGTCGTCGTAGCGACTTCCTCGGCCTGCGTTGTCAGCCCGTACATGACGGAAAACGTCAGGCTCATCAGCAACGCGATGATGGCAATGACGATCAGCAGTTCCACCATCGTGAAACCCGAACGCTTCGTCCGATTGTTTCGGCATGCTGTCATTGTTTTGGCCGCGATGCGGTAGGGTGGAAGTGGAACGCTGGTGACAAGTGCTGGCGATCGGAGACTGGACTGAAGCCTGTCAGGGCTTCAATTGACCACCGGAGAAGTTGGTGAGGTTGTCCATCTCGGTCGCTCGTGGTCCCACGAGTTCTTCGCCATCCTTGTAAACGCCGCCAACTCCGTAGGTGGCATCGGGCCCGGGGGAAATGATCTGGTAGCTGTCCGGCCGATGGGCCTGAACCGGCTGGGCGGTCTTCAGGTAGACGGCCTGCAGGTCTTTGGTGTTGCTGTTGCCACCATGGACGTCAAAGTCGTCCTGTTCTGCGAGTGTGGAACCGGCGGCATTGGTGCGTTTGTAGTTACGGCCCTGACTGGAGAGGTACATGTAGGGAGTCTGCTGGTCCGGCAGTGGATCTGCGAACTCGAGCAGGCCGTCGTTATCGAGATCCGTGAAGCGGCTGTTGTCAAATTCGAAGAACGGACCTTCGCGGTTTGTGCCGTTGGGATCCCATGGGCGTTGCGGGTTCTTTGAGAAACCAAGGACAATTGCAGGATCAGACGCGGTGTTTTCAATTCCACCCAGAAAGAACACCAGACACTCGGCGCCATTGAGATGGAGATCGCCCGTCTTCGGTCCGGTTTGTGTATTGATGACTAGTCCACCATTAGAGTCAAAGTTGAACTGTGGCCAGATGCTGCGAACTTTTGAGCGGTCTGCGGCGCCCCATGTGCCGCCAGCGGCGGGGATGTAGAGGCTGCTGGGAGGTTCGATGTTGTAGACGGATTTGAATTTGGCGATGGCGTTGTCCAGCTGGGAGATTTCGGACGACACCTGAGCGATGCGGGCACGCTGTCGAGCGCCGCTGATCGCGGGCAGGATCAGGGCCATGAGGATGGCGATGATCACGATCACCACCATCAGTTCGATCAGCGAAAAACCGCGGCGAGCATGTGTCTGATGGTTTTGTTGTCGTCGCATTGTTCTGAGCCGTAATGGTGATGGCAGGATGATTGAACCGAATGCCCGGCGAGTTCAGGTTTTCGCCGGGTATGGACAGGAAACAGTTTTCACGACAGGTCGTTCAGCAGTTTGATCAGCGGCATGAAGAGGGCGATCACGATGAAGCCCACGATCAAACCGAGCACCACCACCATGATGGGTTCGAGCAGACTGACCAGACTTTCCACGCGAACTTCCACTTCTTCGTCGTAGACGTCGGCGACTTTGTAGAGCATGTCGTCGAGCGCTCCGGTTTCTTCACCGACGTCCACCATGTTGACCACGAGGTCGTCCACAATCCGCGATTCTTTCAGAGGAACGGCGATGGTTTCTCCTTCGCGAATGGCGGAGTAAATGTTGTCGAAGGCACGCACAAACACGGCGTTGCCGGCTGTGTCGCGGGAAATCAGCAGGGCTTCAAGAATAGGAACACCAGATGCAATCAGCGTGCCAAGAGTTCGAGTGACGCGCGCAATGGTGCCAATATGCAGAATCTTCCCGACGAGCGGGATACGTAACGAGAGCCAGTCCATCACAAAGGCTCCGGTCTTGTTCTTCTTCACAATCTTGACGAAGATCCAGAACCCGATGGGCGTGATGAACATCATGTACCAGTAGCTCATCATCCAGTCGGAGATGGAGATGAGGAAGACAGTGGGTCCCGGGAGTTCGACGCCGAACCCGATGAAGATGTCCTTAAACTTCGGAATGATGAAGATCATAATGAAGGACACGATGGCGACGGCGACGGTGATCACAGCCGCCGGATAGATCATGGCTCCCACAATTTTTCGTTTGAGGGACTGGGCTTTTTCCTTGAAGTCTGCAAGTCGCTGCAGAATGACTTCCAGGGCACCACCGGCCTCACCGGCTTTCACCATATTCACGTACAGGTTGTCGAAGGCTTTGGGCTGTTTGGCCATGGCTTCTGACAGTGTGTTACCGCCTTCGATGTCTTCGATGACATCCATCAGGGCATTTTTCAGGGCTCCGGGGCGATTTTGCCCTTCGAGAATGCGGAGGCTGCGGAGGACCGGCAGACCGGCGTCCTGGAGTGTGGACAGCTGGCGTGTGAAGGTGCAGAGAATCTTGGGTTTCACGCCCCCGATGGTGAAGACTTTGCCAGGTTTTTTGCCCTTGGCGGCGCCTTTGGGGGCAGCGCCCTTTTTGGCTTCTTTTTTCTTCTTTTCCTTTTCGCGAATTTTGGTGACGTAGAAGCCTTTTTCGCGAATCAGAGTCTGGGCTTCAGCCTCGGACGGCGCTTCGATGGTGTCTTTCACCTCAAGCCCCGACTTATCCATTGCTTCGTATGCAAAGGTTGGCATGCTGACTTCTCCAGATCGTTCCGGTAGTGACTGAAACACACGCTTCAGATTAGTTCAATTCCTGTCCGAAACCTGGCTGTGTCTGCATTTTGCGGGCAAAACTCAGCTTGTTCCGGAGGTTTCTGAGGCAAAGCGTGTGCCGAATGATTTCCGGAGCGTGTCCGGAAAGTTCGGTCTGAGACTGCTGTGCTCTTCGTAATGTCTTACAGATCGGAAAAACAGCCGAACCGGATGTTTTTTACCGAATCTTCTCTGTTCATCATCGAACACGCGGGGCCGAATGTCCAGTTTGCAGGGGTTCTGCGGGGTTTCGGATCCGGTGACTGTTCAATTCTGCTGTTGCAGAATTGAACAGGTTTGGTTCAGAAAAGGGGTCAGGAACCGGCTTCAGAAAAGGGGTCAGGAACCAATAGTGCGGAGCACCCTTCGGGCCATTTGGCTATTGGTTCCTGACCCCTTTTCTGAAGCCCCCCTTTTCAGGACACGTCTTCCACGACGGTTTCGCGGACGACTTCGTCGATGGTTGTGAGTCCGTCGAAGATCAGTTTCAGACCGGATTCGCGAAGTGTGACCATGCCCTGCTGTCGGGCGATGACGCGGAGGTCATCGGCGGAGGCTTCGGCGGCGATCCCGTCGCGGATTTCGTCGGACATCATCATCAGTTCGTACAGTCCGATACGGCCTTTGTACCCGGAGTTATTGCAGCGGGCACAGCCTTTTCCGTAGTAGAACTTGTATTTGCGGGCGGTGTTCAGCGGGAGCTGCAGTTCCATCAGCAGGTCGTCAGAGGGAGAAAACTGTGTCCGGCATTCGCTGCAGATGCGGCGTACCAGTCGCTGAGCGAGGATCCCTTCGACGGTGGCGGTGATCAGAAACGCGGGAACTCCCATGTCCCGCAGTCGTGTGATGGCGGAGGGGGCGTCGTTGGTGTGCAGGGTGCTGAACACAAGGTGTCCGGTCAGCGAGCTCTGCACGGCGATCTCCGCGGTTTCGTAGTCTCGAATCTCACCCACGAGGATCTTGTCCGGGTCATGTCGCAGAATGGCGCGAAGCACGTTGGCGAAGGTCACGCCCACGTCGGGGTTGACGGGGACCTGAATGATGCCCTCGATATCGTATTCGATGGGGTCTTCGCTGGTGATGATTTTGGTTTCGGTGTCGTTGAGTTCGTTGAGAGCGGAGTACAGGGTGGTGGTTTTCCCGGACCCGGTCGGACCGGTGACGAGAATAATGCCGTTGGGGCGTCGCAGGAGGTTGCGGAACTTGCCCAGCAGGACGGCATCCATCCCGATTTTGTTCAGGTCGAGTGCCACGACGGTTCGGTCGAGGACTCGCATAACCACGGCTTCTCCGAACAGTGTCGGCAGCACGCTGACTCGCAGGTCCACGTTGTTCCCGCCGACGTTCAGTTCGATACGTCCGTCCTGTGGCAGGCGGCGTTCGGCGATGTCGAGGTTGGACATGACCTTGATACGGCTGACGATTGCGTTGGCCAGGTGTCGCGGCGGGGGGACCATTTCGTAGAGGACACCGTCGGCTTTGACGCGGATCTTGAATTCGTCTTCGAAGGGTTCGAAGTGGATGTCGCTGGCCTGGTCGCGAATGGCCAGCAGCATCACCATGTTCAGCAGTTTCTTGATGGGCTGTGCGTCCGACATTTCCTCTTCGGAAGCGAGGTCGTAGCCACGAATCCGTTTTTCGGCGTCTTCGTCGGTCGAGAGTTGTTCGATGACGTCTTCGATGCTTTCTTCACGATCGGCGTAGTAGCGAGTGATCGCGGCTTCGACGTCGGGGCCTGAAGAGACGGCGCCGCGGATTTCGTGACCGAGGAAGTTGCGAAGGTCATCCAGAACGCCGACGTTCTGCGGGTCAGCCATGGCCACGGTCAGCACGTTGTTTTTCATGGAGACCGGCATGATCTTGTACATTTCCGCCATGGTCTGGGGAACGATATCCAGCACATTGGGCGGGATACTGGTTTCTTCCAGGTTTATGACGGGCATGCCCCACTGTTCGGCGAGGGCTTCGGTGACCTGACGCTGGTTCACCAGTCCCATGCGGACGGCGACCTGACCGATCGGCTGGCCGGGACTTTGTTTCTGTTCTTCCAGAATGTCCCAGAGCTGGTCGTCGTTGATGTAACCCAGGTCGACAAGAATCTGACCAAGTTTTCGCTGAGCCATGGGTAGTGGATTTCAAAAGTGACAGGTGAACGAAGTTGTCAGCGTGATGTGGGTGGGGGACTTCGCGGCGTTGCGGGCCTGGCTGGCGGGTGAGCCAGTTGGCTGTGGCTTATTCGTCGTCGTCGTCGTCTGGTTCTTCATCAAACACACCGCGTTTGGCGCGTTCGATGCGTGCGCGGAGTTCCCCGGGGTTATTGGACTTGTAGATGACGTCCTTTTCTTCGCACAGCCCGCTTTTCCAGAGGTTAAACAGCGAGTCGTCGAGGAGGATCATGCCGAACTTGCGTCCGGTCTGAATGGCACTGTTAATACGAAAGGTCTTGCCTTCACGAATCAGGTTCGCGATGGCAGGGGTGACGACGAGCATTTCGTAGGCGGCCACGAGGCCTTTGGGTTTGCGTGGCAGCAGGGCCTGGCTGAGGATCCCGATGATGGCATTGGCCAGCTGCGTACGAATCTGTTCCTGCTGGTTAGTTGGGAACACGTCAATGATACGGTCCACGGTGCCCTGCGCCCCGGTGGTGTGGAGTGTACCGAAGACGACGTGTCCGGTTTCGGCTGCGGTGATCGCCGCGGAGATCGTTTCCAGGTCTCGCATTTCCCCCACGAGAATCGCATCGGGGTCCATTCGCAGGGCACGTCGCAGGGCTTCGGGAAAGCTGGGGACGTCGACGCCGATTTCGCGCTGGTTGATGGTGGAGTGCTGATGTTCGTGATAGTACTCGATCGGGTCTTCCAGCGTGATGATGTGATGATCCATGTTATGGTTCATCCAGTTGATCATGGACGCGAGGGAGGTGGTTTTTCCCGAGCCGGTCGGTCCTGTGACGAGGAACAGACCGCGAGGCCGCTGGATCAGATCGCGGACGACGGTGGGCAGTCCCAGTTGTTCGAAGGTCAGGAATTCGTTGGGAATTCGTCGCAGGACCATGCCGATCATGCCACGCTGTTTGAACACAGCGACGCGGAAGCGGGCTTTGTCACCGAACGCGAATCCAAAGTCTGTCCCGCCACGCTCCTGCAGCTCCTGCTGGTTGCGTTCGGGCGTGATACTTTTCATCAGGTTGGTGGTGTCGTCGGCCGACAGCGATCGGGTTTCCAGGCGTACCATGCGGCCGCCGGAGCGAATCACAGGGGGTTGCCCCACGGTGATGTGCAGGTCACTGACGCGTTCTTTGACAACGGTTTCCAGAAGTTTGTCGATCTGAAAGCTGCGAGTCGCACCTGTGGACATGTCCTGAAACCTCTGTGATGGGAGTTCTGTTGAACGAGGGGATTTGGAACCTGATAGGTGCCGGCGGTTTCAACCGCAGTTGCCGATCCCCTGCCCCGTTGAAACTGCGTAGCGTCGGGAGCGTGAGGCGTCGGCGGATTGCGGCTGCACCGTGATGGGTCAGTGTCCACCTTTGGACAGTTTGTAAACTTCTGCCAGAGTGGTCATTCCGGCGAAGGCTTTGTCTTTGGCATCTTCCACCAGTGTCTTCATGCCCAGCAGTCGGGCCTGACGACGGATGTTCTGTGCGGGTTCGCTGTTGAATGCCATTTCCCGCAGGGTGCTGTTCATGGTCATCAGTTCAAAGACGGCTCGGCGTCCCTTGTAACCGGTGTGTTTGCAGTTGTTGCAGCCGCGTCCGCGGACCCACTGGCCATCGGACAGTTCATCCGGCGTGATGTTGAAGACTTCCACTTCTTCGGGCGTTGGCTGGTAGGGTTCCCTGCACTTGGGGCAGACAACTCGCACCAGACGCTGAGCCATCACGGCCATCAGTGAGCAGGCGACGAGGAACGGCTGCACGCCCATGTCAATCAGTCGCGTGATCGCTCCGGGAGCATCGTTGGTATGGAGCGTACTGAACACAAGGTGCCCGGTGAGTGAGGCCTGAATGGCCATTTCTCCGGTTTCCGTGTCGCGGATTTCTCCGACCAGAATGGCATTGGGGGCCTGTCGCAGCATGGCTTTAATAATCCGGGCGAAGTCCAGACCGATGCTGTGTTTGACTTCGACCTGATTGATCCCGGGCAGATAGTATTCCACGGGGTCCTCGGCCGTGATGATCTTGCGGTCCGGCCGATTGAGTTCTCCGAGGGCGGAATACAGCGTGGTGGTTTTACCGGATCCGGTGGGTCCTGTGACCAGAAAAATGCCGTTTGGGCGGCGGATGATGTTCTGGAACGTGCGATAGTTGTCTTCACCGAAGCCCAGGTTACGGATACCGATTTTGATATTGTCGCGGTCAAGAATACGCATGACGACTGCCTGACCGTGGTTAGTCGGCAGAATGGAGACTCGCAGGTCGAACTCCTTGGTCCCTGCACGCGTTTTGATACGTCCGTCCTGCGGGCGACGTTTTTCAGAGATGTCCATGCGAGCCATGATTTTGAAGCGTGAAATCAGGGCACCGAGCAGTCGCTTGGGGGGGCTGTCGCGTTCGAGCAGAACCCCGTCAATGCGGTAGCGAATGCGGACACGGTCTTCGAAGGGTTCGATATGGATATCGCTGGCACGTTCCTTGACGGCTTCGGAAATGATCAGGTTGGCAAGTCGAATGATGGGGGCGCTCTCGTCTTCGTCCCCTTTCAAGGCGGCCGCGGCTTCGACGTCGGTGAAGTCGATCTGCGTTTCGGTGAATTCCGAAATCATGGAGTCTACAGATTCGGTTTCGGACTGACCGTAATGTCGATTGATGGCGCCCTGAATGGATTCGAGAGGGGCCATCACGGGGCGGATGTCCCGGTTCAGAACAAAGCGCAGTTTGTCAAGAATCTCGATGTTGTTGGGGTTGTTCATGGCGATCACGACTGAATCACCATCGGATTCGATCGGGATGACCAGGTTTTCCCGGGCCATGGATTCTGTGACCAGTTCAATCACGCTGTTGGGGATCTGCCGCCCTTCCAGCTCGATGTAGTCGTAGCCGAACTCTTCCGCCTGGGCTTTGCCAAGGTCGCCCCCGGAAATGTAGCCGAGCCGAACCAGCGCGTCTTCCGGGGTAATTCCCAGGTTGGCGGCCATGCTGCGGGCTTCTTCGAGCTGTGATTCGCCGATGGTACCGTCGTCGACAAACCGTTCCAGCCAGTCACGCATTCGAGAACTCCGAACCGACAGGGTGTATTCCTGAAATCACTTCCTGCATCGCTTGCCGGACAAGGCTGCAGGATCCAGATCAACCATGGTTGCCCGACACGATCATCCGGCCGCCAGGCCCTGACACAGTGGTAAAGATCCACCATTTCAGGGCGTTTGTTTCCGTGTGGCTGCGAATCCCGAATGCCGGTGTCGGCCAGTCGCCGGAAGTTGCAGCCGGCTGCATTGAGCCGTCATACCGGAACCTGCTGCCATGACCAGAACATTGTTGCCAGCACACCCTGCGGCAGAACGGCGACGCTGACGTCGGCATGGCGCAAACGATCCGCCGTCTCTTTGGCTGACGCCGTTGAGAACAGAGATTCGTTACGACAGACCGCCTGTGCACAATCGTCATTTTCGACCGGAAACACGCAGAAAGACCGGGTTGCGGTGGCAAGAAGGGCAAAGGTCGTGACAGGAGTTTACGTTTGCACGTCAGAATCTGCAGGGTCCGTTTTTGCGACAATCGCCGACAAATTGCCCAGTTCCTCTGTTTGTGCTGTTCCACATAATCCACAAATTCAGATTGAACTGACTGAACGCACAAAGATCAAGCAAAAACCGGGCAGAAAAAGGGGCGGCAGAAAAGGCAGGGACCAATCGTGCGTGTTCAGAAAAGGGGTCAGGAACCAATAGTGCGGAGCACCC